>DASXXV010000210.1:0-3720 GCA_036502905.1 Occallatibacter sp.
GCACATGACCGCGACCCTCACCAAGTGGTACGAGGAACACGGGCGGCATGAGATCTTCGCCGGCGGCAAGAAGGTGGGCATGACCGAAGTCGGCCACGACCTCAAGCTCAATATGGAGCACGTCAACTCCGAAGCCAACCACACGCTCGACAAGCTCGGCATCGCCAAGAACGCCCGCGAGGAGCGTCTCCGCGCGCGCAACCAGTCGACCGCCGACAAGGTAAAGCAGGACGCCGAAAACGCGCAGATGGCCAGGCTCTACCGCGAGCACGTCCTGGGCGAGAAGCCGGTCGAAGGCCTGGTGCCGTTGAGTTCCATCCTTCCTGCTTCGAACAACGCCGCCTCGCCTATCAACCGCCGGCAGGAAGAATCCGACCTCGTCGCGGGCGACTAACTAAACTCCTCTAACTGTTCCACGACCACCAAAGGCCGTCCGCATCGCGGACGGCCTTTGTGGTCTGAACTGTAAACCGTAGTTAGGGCGTGTTAACACTACAGGGGTGAACAGCGTTGCGAGCGAAATCGGGCCAGACGAGGTCATTTGTCGTAATTGGCGAACTGCAGCTTGCCTTCGTTTTCCTTCATCAGTTTCTTGAAGCGCTTGAGCCCAATGATTTCCTTGAGGGCAAGGTGCACTGCCTCGGTACGGTTCTTCACGCCCAGGACGCGCACCGCTTCGTCGGCAAGCTTCGTGTCCAGGCGAATGGATGTCAATTTGCCGGCCATGATGCCCCTCCGTGTATATATTGATTATCGTTCTTATATATACATCCGTCATCGCCTTCCTCACCGATGGCCGGGGACCCCATGAAGTCCTGAGATGAGGCACTGACGATTTGTCTCTTCTCAGTTCACGGACCGATGCAGCACCGCCGGGAAGTCCATCGCGAAACCCACCTGCCCACCGATTCTCGGGCTGGCCGCGTGACTGCCGCCCAACAGCGCGTAGCTGACGCTGAATCCGTCGCGAAGCGCATACGAGCCGCCGGCCAGGATCTGTAACTGGTCCTTGCCCAGGCCGTGGTGGTCGGCCACGCCGCCATAGATTTCGCCGCCCAGAGTCAGGCGCGGGCTGAAGTCGTGCGTCACCGAGAGGCCGCCGGTGTAAACGTGTCCCTTCGTGGTTTGAATCCCCACCACGCCGGTGCTGGTATTGCCGGCGAACAGGAATCCGAAGTTCAAGGTGAGCCTAGTTTTGTCGCTGAACGGTTCCTGCGCGATCGTGTTGAGCCAGTAATCTCTCAGTCCGGAACTGAGTTGCTTATGCGTGTCCCCGGTGGGGAATTCAATGTACAGGGTGGCCGCCAGCGACGGAGAGAACGGCCGCGGAGACTTGCGGAAATTCCACTTGATGCCGAGGTCCGTGTCGCCGATGCCGTGCGCGGTTTGCGCTTCCGGAGCCCGGTAAATGGAAAGATAGGGAACATCAACATCCCATTCCAAATTGTGCGGCAGGCCGTAGTTGAGCTTGAAATTGGCGGTGTTTTGCCTCAGGTCCGGAAATTGAGATGACTGCAGCCCGTCAAATTCATTGAAGAATTCAAAGTGCCACTTTCCCCGCTCCGTCACATCGGTATCGTCCGTGTAGAAAGGCATCTGCGCCGCCAGCGGTCCCGCGCCCGCGATGACGCAGAACACCAGCCAGCTGAGGCGCCGAATTAAATGCATGACATGAGTGTCCACGATCAAGCCGCGAAATCGGGCCAGTCCAATTTGAATGGAATGTAAATATGAGCACCCGCGGGAACGCGGATACACAGGCTGCGGCCTTTCCCCTTCAACTCATCTGACGCTCCGTCCGCACCAGCGCCTCCACATCTTCCACCTTGTCCAGCAGCAGGTTCAGCTTGTTGGCCAAGCCCTGGATCTCGATTTCGGCGCGCCGGTTGACATCGAAATCCAGTTCGCTGCGCAGCCGGTCCTTCGTGTCCTGCCGGTTCTGGCTCATCATGATCACCGGAGCCTGGATCGCGGCCAGCATGGAGAGAAACAGGTTCAGAAGAATGAACGGGTACGGGTCCCATGCCTTCACCTGGAGAACCACGTTGATGATGGTATAGACGGTCAAGATGACAGCAAAACTGATAATGAAGTTCCACGACCCGCCGAAGCGCGCGACGGAATCGGCAATGCGCTCGCCTAGGGTCGACTTCTCTTCGATCAGTTCGTTGGGATTGCGGTTGGCGCGCAGCCTGACGAGCCGTTGCGAGGCGTGGATCTGGCGCCCCAGCATGGTCAACATGTCGAGGCCGGCCATGGGCTTGCGCTGAAGCAGAATCGAGATGTCGTGCCGGTCCACTTCGACGCAGGTACTCTCTTCCATGCTCATGGCATTGGCCTGATGCGGCGTCTCGTCCAGCATCGATGCAAACCCGAACACTCCGCCGTGCTCCGGTTCGTCGATCACCACCTCCTGGTGATCCTCGTCGATCATGCTCACCCGCACGCTCCCCGACATGAGCACATACGCGTTCTTGGGCGGGTCGCCGATCTTGAAGATCCGCTGCCGGGCAGCGAATGCGCGGAGTTCAACCTGGGCGGCCAGGACGGCAAGTTCGTCGTCGTCCAGCAACTGGAACAGGGGGACATGCTTCAGCTCATCGGGATCGCAGGGCATAGGTGGCGGCTCGCTTTCAACAGGGAAGTGGGGACACCGGTCTACATCGACTGACAATACCAGAAGAAAATTTCAAATGCGCCAAAGGACCCGGACTTCTGATTTCTCACTGGCGAAATTTCCGCCGCGCCCGCCCGCTGGTGTGGTACAAACCTCTGCATGCTGCGCCGATCGATTGCAACCGCCGCCTTCCTGCTGTGGGCCTGCATCGCCCTCCCCGGACTCACCGCGCAACCAGCGCCGCACACCGCCTTTCCCGCGCAATCCTGGCAGGCCGTTTCTACGGCCGAAAGCGCCGGCTGGTCGAAAGCGAAGCTGGCCGAAGCGCACCAGTACGCCGATTCCATCCATTCCTCCGCCGTAATGATCATCCAGCACGGCAAGGTCATTGACGAGTGGGGCGACATCGGCAAGAAGCTCAACGGCTACTCCATGCGCAAAAGCCTGGTCAGCGCGCTCTATGGCATCTATTCGGCGGAAGGCAAAATCGATGTCAACGAAACCCTGGAACACGCCGGCATCGATGAAATCAATGATCCGCTGACCAGGCAGGAACGGCAGGCGCGGATCGTCGACCTGCTGCGGGCCCGCTCCGGCGTCTACCACCCCGTGGATTTCGAAACCGCCACAATGAAGCGACTCCGCCCGCCCCGCGGCAGCCATGCGCCGGGAACCTTCTGGTACTACAACAACTGGGACTTCAACACCCTGGGCGCCATCTTCGAGAAGAAAACGGGCGTGAAGATGGGAGACGCCTTCTATCAGCGCATCGCCCGGCCCATCGGCATGCAGGACTTCCAGCCCGCGGACGTGCACTACTTCGGCGGATCATTGTCGCAGTATCCGGCCTACCAGATCGAGATCACCGCCCGCGACCTGGCTCGCTTCGGCCTGCTCTATTTGAACCACGGGCGCTGGCAGGGCAAACAGATTGTGCCCGAGGCCTGGGTGGAAAAGAGCACCCACGCAGCCGAGATGGTCCAGCAAACCGGCCGCGACCTGGGCGGGTATGAATACCTGTGGTGGGTCGAATACGGAGGCGTTCACCTGGGCGACGCGACGCTTCCCGGAATGTATTCCGCGCGCGGCGCCACCGGGCATTT
>DASXXV010000211.1:0-5938 GCA_036502905.1 Occallatibacter sp.
CAGGAATTCGTTGGTCTGCGGATCGCGGTAGAAGCGGATGAGCAGGTCCTCTTCCATCAGCTTGTGAATGGCGGGGGCCAGCTTGTCTTCGTCGGCGCGGCTCTTGGGCTCGATGGCATAGGTCATGGCCGGCTCGGGGACGTGGGCGAGCTCGATCTGGATGTCCCCGCCCTTCTGGCCGAGGGCGTCGCCGGTGAGCGTGTCGCGGAGCTTGGCCACTGCGCCCAGGTCGCCGGCGTGAAGTTCCAGGACTTCGACGGCCTTGCGGCCCTGCATGATGGAGAGATGCGAGAGCCGCTCCTGGCCCTTGCGGGTGTAGTTTTCGACGGTGGCGTCGTTTTTCACTACGCCGCTGAGGACCTTGAAGAAGCTGATGCGGCCCGAGAAGGGGTCGGACATGGTTTTGAAGACGAACAAGGCGCAGGGCTCGCTGTCGGAGACGGCGCGGGCGGCGCTGCTTTCGCCGGAGTCGGAACCACCGCCGGCCGCCACCGCGGCCATGGCATTACTTGCCACCCCGATGGGTGCGCGCTCCACGGGAGCCGGGGCGTAGACCTTGATGAAGTCGAGAAGATGATCGGTGGCCACGTTGGTCAGGCCGCTCGTGAACAGTACGGGGAAGATGCGGTCTTCGCGAATGGCTTCGTGCAGAGCGGGAACCAGGTGCTGCTCGGAGAGCGTGCCGTCGGCGAAGTACTCTTCCATCAATTCGTCCTTGCCTTCGGCGACCAGTTCCACCAGGGTTTCGTGGGCGCTCTTGGCGGCATTGTGCAGGGTGGCGGGAATCTCGCCGATCTTGCCGCGGCCGTCGCCCTTGGGCGTATAGAAGAAGGCTTGCATGGTGACCAGGTCGACGACACCCTGGAAGCCGTTGGCGTCGGCGATGGGAAGCTGAACGGGAATGCAGGTACGGCCCCAGCGCTCGTGAAGATCGTCGATAAGAGCGGACAGCCCATTTCCGCCCCCGGCCTTGGGGTGATCCATCTGGTTGATGACCACGATACGGGGCACGTTGGCTTCTTCGGCGTAGCGCCATACGCGCTCCGTTACGGGCTCTACGCCCGATTGAGCGTTTACCACCACCGCGGCAGCTTCCACCGGGAGCAGGGCGGAGCGGGCTTCGTGGGTGAACATGTGGAAGCCGGGAGTGTCGACGAAGTTGATCTTGGCGCCCTGCCATTCGGCGAACGCCACCGCGTTCGACATGGTGGTCCCGCGGGCCACTTCTTCCTCGTCGTAAGCGGTGACGGCCGAGCCGTCTTCCACGCGGCCCTGCGTCGGGGTCATCTTGGCGGCATGCAGCAAAGCGGCAATCAAGGTGGACTTGCCGCTGTGCGCATGCCCTACTACAGCTACGTTGCGGATCTCACTTCCCTGGTACGTTTTCATTTTTCTCCTCGATTTGGAACAGATAGGTGGGAACCCGAAGCTCGTGGTCTCCCACCCTTGCGATACAAAGAAATCGCCAGGATGGGGCACGGAAGTGTTTTGATAGTGCGATCGGACGGGCGCATTCAGGAGGGTGCAGGCGCCGCAGGGACGGGGTGAAGACTCCGCGGGCGGCGTCCTGGGGGCCGAATTGTACGGCCCGGGCTCCGGGTCTGCCGTCTTCCTCTTCCATGCGGGGGAAACTCCGGCAGGCGCCCGCGGATGACTGGGATCCGCGGGCGTCTCTCAGTTAAGAACCGGATGCTATCACACCGGGTATGTGAACGTCCTGTGACACCAGGTACGGAGATCAGGGATCAGGGAACAGTTGGGCCGCCGCTCGGGTCCGGTTCTCTCACCACGGATCCCTGTCCACTGTCTGTTACCAGTTCAGGAGCGGGAGCAGGGCGGAGTAGTCGTCGGTCCAGAGGCGGAGGCCGGGCCGGGTGTCGGGACCGAACGCGTGGGCGACGAGGTCGGGCTGAAGGAAGAAGTTGGCATTGTCCGTCACCAGCATCCAGGTCGCGGTGTATTCCCCTCGCCGGTCGTTCGCCAGGCTGTGAACGTGGCGCGCTTCCATGCCGGCGGAGGATGCCAGCAGGGCAATGGGCGGTTCAAGATCCACGTGCCGGTTGGAGATGTGGAAGGCAAGGATGCCGCCGGGGGCAAGGTGACGGCGATAGAGGGCGAGCGCCTCGCGGGTTAGAAGGTGGATGGGGATCGCGTCGCCGGAGAAGGCATCGATCGCCAGGACATCGAAGTGCTGCGGATCTTCCCGGGCCAGGGAAGCGCGGGCATCGCCGACCACCATGTCGACCTGGGCCGGGGTCTCGCGGATGTAGGTAAAGACATTCTTGGCGATGGGGACGACCGCCGGGTTGATGTCGTAGAAGGTGATGTGGTCGCCGCGGCGGCCGTAAGCGGCAATGGTCCCGGCGCCCAGGCCGATGACCCCGATGCGACGCGGCCGGACGGTGGCGTCGTTGAGCAGGCAGCAGTTCTCGATTGCCAGACCGATTCCGGAGTCGCGCGCGTAGTAGGTGGTGGGCGTGTGGCGGAGCTCGTCGCTTCCGAAGACCTGGGTGCCGTGCTCGATGATGCCGTTCAGCAGCGTGCGCTTGGTGATGCCGGGGTAGGTCAGCGTCTGCTTGACCCGGAGCGCGGCGTAGAAGTTGCGCACCGAGACGGTGGTGCCGCGCTGGTAGGCGATGTGAATCATCACCAGCAGCACAAGCAGCATGACGGACGCCACCGACCACAGAAGGCGCTGGTTCCAGTCGGTGTTCCAGACGACCGCCAGGGCCAGCAGGGCGGTGACCCAGACCGTGATGGGCAGGTCGTAGTTGAACGAGAACAGCAGCGGGCAGGCGATGCCGATGAAGAACGATCCCAGCGCGCCCCCGGCGGCGAACAGCAGATAGAACATAGTGGATTCTGACCAGCGGGCGGGGCGGAGGGCGACGGCTTCGCTGTGCAGGAAGAGCCCGGCAAGGAAGATCTCGATCAGAAACAGGGTGAGGGAGATCCAGAGAGGCCAGGAAGTATCGGTGTGAGACAGCGCATAGCCGAGGCTGGCCAGGAGGACGAGGAGGAAGCGGCTGACGATGGCCGCGGGGATGCGCCCGCCAAACTGGAACGCGATGATGATGGTGATGAGGTAAACGGCGAGCGGAAGAATCCAGAGCAGGGGGATGGCGGCGACATTGGCGGTGAGAAAGCTGGTGACGGCGCTAAGCTGCATGGCTCCGCCCATGGGGAGGAGGAACCACAGCAATTTGTGGGACAGCGGCGCGCGCGCTGCGGAGGGGGCGTCTGCTGGTTCCCGATCCAGAAAGGCGGCGGCCGATTTGGTCTGGATTGCGAGTATGCCGCAGAGCACTACAAAAACTGCAAATCCGCATGACCACAAGAGGCGCTGCGTATGCAGTGCCAGGTTGGGCTCGATCACCGTCGGATAGGCGGCCAGAGCCAGCAGCGAGGCGAGGTTGGATAGCGCGTAAAGCCGGTAGGGAATAGGGCCGCTCTCCGCGCGCGACCACCACACCTGGAGGAGAGGGCTGGTGGCCGCCAGCACTATGAACGGGAGGCCGATGGAGACGCCCAGAACAGAAAACACCGTAAGCATGGGATGGTCCGCGTGGTTGCCGTTGAAGGTGCGGACGACCCACAGGACGGCGGAAGCCGCGGCAACTCCGAGCAACAGCAGATGAACAATGGCCGACGGATGGCGGCCGAGCCAATGGGCGTAGAGATAGCCGAGCAGAAGCGCGGTCTGAAAGAACACCAGGCACGTGATCCAGACGGCCGCCGATCCCCCCAATACGGGCAGGAGTTGGCGCGCGGCCACAGGCTCAACCAGGAAGAGTAAAAAGGCGCCAAGGAAAATGGTGATGGCAAAGAGCAACCGCAACCGGGGCATGAAGACCTCAAGAACAGTGGACAGTGTATTGCCGCCATGAACACCATAACCATGTTTATTGGATTCGTGGTTCAGTGGATTCGTGGGGCCCTGCTGGATGGGCCGGATGAAGGACCTCACCGGGAGCTACCAGCCGGGACTGCGCTGGCTGATTGTGCCCAGCCTGCTTGCCGGGGTGGTGATGTGGGCTCTGACGCGAAGTCTCGAAAAGCGGACAGTGGCCCTGGCGAGACTGGGTGAGGAAACGGCATGAGCTGAAAGCTAAGAGCTGTTTTCCGTCAGCGTTCCGGCGGCAAGGGCGTGACCGGGATATTTAGGGCGGTGATCATACGAGTGAAGAACTCGAATGCCGAAGCTACGGCGGTGAGTTCGATGATCTCCTGGGTGCTGAAATGTTTGTGCAGGGCCGCAAAGGCGGCCTTATCGACGGCGTGTCCGGAGACGTGAAGCAGGTCGGCGTAGCGGAATCCGGCTTTCTCTTTTTCCGTGAAGTGTCCGGTCTCGTAGTTATCGTAGCCGGCCACCTGTTCGGCTGAGGCGCCCCGTTTGGCCGCCAGGTGGCGATGCGCGCTGATGCAGTACTCGCACTTGTTCAGGGAGGCGACCCGGGTGGAGATGAGCTCCTTGTACCAGCCGGGAAGCGCGCCCTCGCACATCAGCCCGCGCAAAAAGGCGGCGATGCCCAGTACCAGGTCCGGCACGTTGGCCAGGGCCTTGAACATGTTGGGCACCACCCCGCGATCGGCCAGGAGCTTGTCGTAGAGGATAGCCACTTCGACAGGGACTTCGTTGCGTTCAGCGAGAGGAACGCGGGACTGGTTGGGCACCGTGGTCATTTGGACAGTCTCCGAAAGTACTCGCCAGTGTAAATGGCCGGGGTGGGCGCAGTGCTCTCCCACCCTTTCGACCGAAAGAAGTCGCCAGGATGGGGCACCGGAGTTTCGCGGTGAGTCAACGCGTCAGAGTGGCGTCGGTACGG
Organism: Occallatibacter sp.; assembly: GCA_036502905.1. Classification (GTDB taxonomy): domain Bacteria; phylum Acidobacteriota; class Terriglobia; order Terriglobales; family Acidobacteriaceae; genus Telmatobacter. The sequence continues at coordinate 4,827 of DASXXV010000211.1, forward strand.
GCTCCAGGCCGGCGCGGACGCGGCGCATGATGCCGAGATAGTAGGCCAGATTGTGAATGGTGTTCAGGGTGGCGGAGAGCGCTTCGCCGGCTTGCATCAGGTGGCGCAGGTAGGCGCGCGAATAGCGCCGGCACACCATGCAGTCGCAGTTGGGATCGGGCGGGCCCTGGTCTTCGGCGTACTGCTTGTTCTTGATGTTGATGCGGCCTTCGCTGGTGAACAGCAGGGCGTGGCGGGCGGCACGGGTGGGAAGCACGCAATCCATCATGTCCACCCCCACGCGCGCGTACTGCTCGATCTCGTCGGGGTATCCCACGCCCATCACGTAGCGGGGCTTGTCGGCGGGCAGCAGGGGGAGCACTTCGGCGATCATTTCGAGGGTGAGGTCGCGCGGCTCGCCCACGCTGAGGCCGCCGATAGCGTAGCCGTCGAAGTCCATTTCCACCAGCCGCTCGGCGCTTTCGCGGCGCAGGTCACGGTACATCCCGCCCTGGACGATTCCGAAGAGGCTCGGCGTGCGTCCGGCGAAATCGTGGAACCAGGGGACATCGTGTTGGTGGGCACGGAAGTGATCCAGCGAGCGTTGCGCCCAGGCCATCGTAAGGCGGAGGCTTTCCTCGGCGCGGGTGCGTTCCGCGGGGTATTCGGTGCACTCGTCGAAAGCCATGCAGATGTCCGCACCCAGGGCGATCTGCACATCCATGGAGTGCTCGGGGGTGAAGAAGTGGCTGCTGCCGTCGAGATGGGAGCGGAAGCGCACGCCGTCGTCGGTGACTCTGCGCAACTGCGCCAGCGAGAAGACCTGGAATCCGCCTGAATCGGTCAGCATGGCGCGCGGCCAGCTGATGAAGCGGTGCAGCCCGCCCATGCGGCGGATGGCTTCGTGGCCGGGCCGCAGGTACAGATGGTAGGTGTTGCCGAGAATGATTTGCGCGCCCAGCGACTCTACGATGTCCTGCGGAACCGCCTTGACCGAGCCGGCGGTGCCCACCGGCATGAACACGGGCGTCTCAACCACCTGGTGGGGAAGGTCGATCTGCGCACGCCGGCCGCCCTGCCCGGAGGTATGGACCAGGTGGAAGTTGAGGCTCACACTCAGATTTTATCGACCT
>DASXXV010000212.1:0-16799 GCA_036502905.1 Occallatibacter sp.
GTTCCATCGGCATATTTCATGGTGTACGAACCATAGCCAATATTGGGGTTGGAAACAATTTTGCCTTCGCTATTTTTGCCATCCAGAAACCGTAACTTGAATTTTGGCGACACCTGGAGCAAGACACGGTGCAGCTCTTGCACGTCGCTGCGTTTAGGTTCAGGCTGGCTGGCAATGTAATTCGCGATTTGTTCTTTTACGCTCATGCGAAATATTGTAGGGCGGACGGTTTGCTTTGGCCTTACAAATCTCGCTTTGTTTCCTGCTCGCATACAGCCGCAGCGCACCAGGGGCGCTCGATCGATCCCCAGAAACGGGGTTGCCACCAATCCTTGGCGTCGCTTCTGGTTGGCGAGCGGTTGACCGCCTAACTCGGAAATAGCGAAAAGATTGTCGCGTCTGTTTGAATTCCGAAATGATCCCTTGCATTGCAAGGGGGAACGTGAGATCCTCCCCTTGTAACACAAGGGAAGGCGATGGACTCCAAACTTGAATTTTTGCGTGGCACACTGGACGTTCTAATTCTGAAGGCGCTTATGTGGGGGGCGTTGCACGGTTACGCGATCTCCGATCTGATCCGACGGCAAAGCGATGACGCGCTCCTCCTCGAAGAGGGCACCCTCTACCCCGCGTTGTGGCGGCTGGAAAGCAAGGGGCTGCTCGAATCCGAATGGGGGCTTTCGGAGAACAATCGCAAGGCCAAGTTCTACCGGCTGACTCCCGAGGGCCGCAAACAGCTTCGCTCCGAAGTAAAGACCTGGCAGGCCTACGCGGCGGCGGTGGCCAAGGTGCTGGGCGCGTCGCAGCCGCCCGCGCCCCAGGAGATGGGGTGATGAAACCCACGCCGCTGTGGCGCCGTTATGCGCGGCTGTTCGGTCCCGATCCGGAGGCCGACGTCGGCGATGAACTGCGTTTTCATGTCGAATGCAAAATCGACGAGCTCATCCGACAGGGCCTGGGCCCGGAGCAGGCGCGCCGGGAAGCGGAACGCGGCTTTGGCGATATGCGCGCGCTGATGCAGATGGGCCGACGTATCGGAGAGAAGATGGAGCGGCACAAACGCTTCGCCGATTACTGGCGCGACGCTGTGCAGGATCTGCGCTACACCATTCGCACGCTGCGCCGCGATCGCGGTTTCGCCGCGGTCTGCATCGTCGTGGTGGCCCTGGCGATCGGCGCGAACATCGCAGTTTTCAGCGTGGTGAATACGCTGCTTCTGCGGCCCTTGCCGTTTCCTGACGCCAGCCAACTGGTGTGGATCGCCCCGCCGCCAGGTCCCTGCGGCATCTCGTGCGCGACATTCTCCGCCGACGCATTCGAAGAATTTCGCGCCATGAACCGCGCGTATCAGGACGTGACGGGTTACGAGGCCTTCACTACGCCGGACAACCTGCGGCTCACCGGGCGGGGCGAACCACTGCCGGCAACCAGCATCATGGTGATCGGCAATTTCTTCCAGGTTCTGGGAGTGAAGCCGGCCATGGGGCGTCTCTTTACAGCGGACGAAGCACGTCCGGGACCGCACCCCGTCGCGCTGCTGACCGATGCGTATTGGCGCCGCCAGTTCGGTGCCGATCCGGGCATCGTGGGTAAAGCGATCGATCTGAGTGGAACGCCGACGACAGTGGTGGGCGTGCTGCCGCCGAGCTTCGATTTCGGCGCGGTGTTTTCCCCGGGCGCGAAGGTCGATCTGTTCACTCCGGTCGATCTGCAGAAAGAACGCAACTGGGGAAATATTGTGGCTCTCTTTGGGCGCCTCAAGCCGGGAGTAACGATTCCCCAGGCGCGGGATGACGGCAATCGCGTCGCGCCGGACATTTATCAATCGGTGAAATACCCCGAGACAAAAGGCCAATACAAAGGCGCGCTGGTTCCCCATTCCCTGAAGGACTACGTCACAGGCAAGCTGCGCCGCTCGCTCATCGCGCTATGGTCAGCGGTGGGCGTGATTCTCTTGATCGCCTGCGTGAACCTCTCCAATCTTTTGCTGGCGCGGGCTGCGGCGCGTGCCCGGGAGTTCGCCGTGCGCGGCGCGCTGGGCGCGGGCCGCGGCCGCATCGTGCGGCAATTGCTGATGGAGAGCATGTTGCTCTCCGGCGCGGGCGCGGTGCTCGGGCTGGGATTGGCAATGATGCTCATCGCCTGGCTGGCCCACCAGACCTCGGTCGCGCTTCCACTGCTGAACACGCTGCGCATCGACACCCCGGCCCTGGGCTGGACCGTGCTGGTGGCGGTGGCGGTTGCGGTTCTCTTCGGAATGATTCCCGGCCTGAAGATCGCTTCGGGCAACCTGCAGGAGGTATTGAAGGATTCCGGCCCAGGCACGGGCGCGGGCCGCAAACACCAGCGCATCCGCAGCGTCCTGGTGGTGACCGAAGTTGCGCTGGCCTGTGTGCTGCTGGTAAGCGCAGGTCTGCTGCTGCGCAGCTTTCTCAAGGTGCTGGATGTCGATCTGGGATTCGAGCCGGATCATGCCGCGTCCATCCCGGTGGATTATAGCGAGAACGGCAAAACCCCCGAAGATGCCGCCACCAACCGGATGGCTATCTTCCAGCGGGTCATCGAGCGGATCAGTGCGGTCCCCGGAGTGGAAGCCGCGGGGTTCGTGGATTTTCTGCCGCTTGGTCCGAATCGCGAATGGGATGCCCCGGTGCCGCAGGGAAAGAAGGCGTCAGAGGGAGAATGGCCGGATCCGCTGGTGTACGTGGTCACCCCGGGCTTTGTTCGCGCCATGGGCATGCACCTGCATGGACGCGATTTTACCTGGGCCGACGGGCCGCGCAGCGAGCGGGTAGTGCTGATCAATGCTTCGGCGGCGCGCATCTACTGGCCCGGAGAAGATGCAGTGGGCAAGATCCTGATGCGTGACAAAGAAGCGGACCGCGTTATCGGCGTGGTGGGCGATGTTCACGAGGAGAACGTTGAAACCGCTACCGGGGCGCAGATTTACTATCCCGCATCGCAGCAGACGCCGGATTGGGCGCAACTGGTGGTGCGCACGAAACTTCCTCCCGCGGCGCTTGCGCCGGGCATCCTGCACGCCTTGCGCGAACTGAACCCACGGCAACCGGCCGCGGAGTTCAGGCCGATTCGCACCATCGTGGATCACGCCGTGTCGCCGCGCCGCTTTTTCATGCTGCTGGTGGGGGCGTTCGCGGTGCTCGGGCTGATCCTGGCGACCCTCGGAATCTACGGAGTGATCTCGTATTCCGTGACGCAACAGACCCAGGAGATAGGGGTGAAGATGGCGCTGGGCGCGGGCGCCCGCCGTATCGAACGCGACGTCCTTTTCAACACGCTTCGCCTGGCATCGGCGGGCATTCTTCTGGGAACCGCTGCCTCGGTGGTTTCCGCTCGCCTGATATCTTCGCTTCTCTTTGCCACGTCGCCCTGGGACGTGCGGGTGTACTCCGGCATGATGTTGCTGCTCGTCGGAGTGGCTCTCCTGTCCGGATATCTGCCTGCCCGGCGGGCCTCGCGCATCGATCCCCTGCGCGCGCTGCGCATTCAGTGAAGGCTCTGCTGCCTATCGAAACGCACCGTTCGCCGTTCCATGTCGGTCAAATCTGCTGCCAATAGTGCGGATCATTCGGTACGCAGAGCGCGGACCGGGTCGAGGGATGCTGCGCGCAGCGCCGGCACCAGCGCGGCGACGGCTGCGCATACCCCCAGGACCGCTGCCGCGCCGGCGAGAGCCCTCGGATCAGAGCCCCGGACGTGGAACAGAAGGCTGGTCATCAGGCGGCCCATGAACAGGCTGGCGGGAACTCCCAGCGCAAGTCCGAGGCAGAGCTGCACGAGGGCGCCGCGAACCACCATGCGCACGATGAGCGCGCGGGAAGCCCCGATGGCCATGCGGATTCCGATTTCACTGGTGCGGCGCGCGACGATGTAGGACATGACTCCATATAGCCCCACCGAAGCAAGAATCAACGAGAGAAAGCCGAAGGCGGAAGTGAGCCTGGCGATCAGCCGCTCCTGGTTGAAATTGCCGGCCACCACCGAGTCGTACGATACGAAGCGAAAGATGGGCAGGGACGGATCGATTTCGGCCAGCGCCTTGCGTACCGGCATCTCCACGTCGGGGCTCGAGCCGACCACCTTGAGGATGACGGAATTGAGAAACATCGAAGACTTTTCCGCCGCATCCGATTCCGGCTCGCGGTAACCGGTGAATCGCTGGGTGCTGGGAAGCAGAAACAGGGAGCGCGGTTCGGCGCGCGGGTCGGTCAGGACGAAATCAGCGAACACGCCTACGATCTCGTATGTGCTGGAGTATTTTGCTCCTTCCCGTCCGAAGTGCTTGCCGATAGGGTCCTGGCCGGGGAAGAATTTTCTGACGAACGCCTGGTTCACTACGGCGACCGGCAGCGAAGAATCGTTGTCTCGCGCGGTAAATCCGCGGCCACGGACAATCGGGACGCTCAGGGAATCGAGAAATTGCGCGCTTACGCGATCCCAATCGGAGAAGCACTTGTCTTCCGGGCCCTGCTCGGATTGGCCTTGGAGCGACACGCACGTTCCCCACTGGTTCCCGCCCAGGGGGATGTACCTGGCGAAGCTTACATTGGTGATGCCTGGAAGCGCGCCCAGCCGCTCTTCCACCTGGCGATACAACGAGGGGACACGGTCGAAGCTGTAGCCGGCGCCCTGGAGATCCACGTCGAAGGTGTAGCGCCGCGTTGTTTCAATGCCGAAATTTTGATGTTCAAGATTCATCAGCGACCGGGTCAGCAGAAACGTGCTGGAGAGCAGAATGACCGACATTGCAAGCTGCAGAATCACCAGCATGCGCTGCGGCAGAGAAGATCGATCGCGGCTGGCGGTATTGGTTCCGCGCAGGGCTTCGGCCGGCTGCGCATGCGACGAGGCCCACGCGGGAGCGGTGCTGAACACCACTCCAGTCAGGAGCGAGACCAGAAAGGCGAATCCCAATACCGGCCAGGAGGGATCTGCTTTCAAGGGCATGTGGTGCGCCTCGGGATAAGCAAGGGTGAGGATGGCATGGGCCCCGAACCACGCAACTCCGAGCCCCGCCAGGCCTCCAGCGACGCTCAGCAGAAGGCTTTCCGTCATGATCTGCCGGATGATTGTGAACCGGGCGGCCCCCAGAGCCATGCGCACGGCGACATCGGTGCGTTGCGCGGTGGAGCGCGCCAGCAGCAGGCTGGCGATGTTGGCGCAGGCGATGAGGAGCACGACGCAGGAAAGGATCATCAACATGCGCAGATTTGCGCCGGACTGCTGCTGCAGCTTCTGAATTCCGCCACCCGCGCGCGCTAGCACCACATGTTGGCGGGGAATGGTTTTGGACCCTCCATGGGCGGTGAAGGCAGGCCACTGCAACATCCACTGCCGCACGACCGCGGACAGTTTTCCCTCCAGCACCGGAATTTCAGTACCGGGGCGGAGACGGCCCAGGGCATAAAGCCATGCTGTCGTTTTCTGAGTGACGGCCGCATTTTGTCCTTCAATCTCGATCTCCGCCGAGAGCGGCATCCAGAAGTCCGGCGGGATGGAGGCGATGCGGTCGCCAAAAAATCCGGGGGGCGCCACGCCGGCTACGGTGAAGGGGTGCCTCTGGACATATACCGTTGCGCCCACGATGGCAGGATCGCGGCCGAACTCCGTTTCCCATGCGGCGTAGCTGAGCACCAGCACGGGCGGCGCGCCCGGATGGTCGTCGCTTTCCCCCAACGGACGCCCAAGATAGGCGCCCACGCCGAGGGTGCTGAAGTAATTGCCGGAAACGAACTCGTAGCGCAAAGGCCGCGGAGCCGCCGAGGCGTACTGCACGCTGTACCCGCCGCCGCCGGCCTGCACCGCGGCAAGCTGTTCGAACTCCGGCGCCGCTTGCCGCAGCCGTTGAAACAGCTCGTAGGAGAACATGTCGAAGTCCCCGTCCGGGCTCTCAAAGTTGTCGTAGTAGCAACAAGTGTTGCGGTCGCCGATGCGGTAGAGGCGGGCTGGATCGGACACGGGCAGGGAACGCAGCAGAAATCCTTCCACGAGGGTGAAGATCGCGGTATTCGCGCCGATGCCGAGAGCCAGCGTGACGATGGCGACGGTGGTGAACGCAGGCGAGGAGCGCAGCCGGCGGACCGCATACCGCAAATCTCGTCCAAAGCTGATGACAAAGGGAACCCCGCGCTGCGCCCGATAGGATTCCTTCACCTGGGTCACGCCGCCGAACACCCGCAGGGCCGCGGTGCGGGCCTGCGCGCGCGTCATGCCGCGGCCCATGTTTTCTTCGATGGCCAGTTCGATGTGGCTCTCGACTTCATGCTCGAGATCGTCGTCTAGTCTCCCGCGGCGCAGGACGGCGGTGCAGCGGCTGAGCAGTTCGCGAAACCAGTCCATCGATCGCTCCCGGGTTCCCAGTGAGTAATTTGCGCTCGCCGGGTTGGTCAGTTCGAGGGTGATAGAAAACGCGCCATCGTCTCCACGATGCGCGACCAATTCTCTTCTTCGGCGGCGATCTGTTTGCGGCCGATGCGCGTGAGGGAATAGAACTTGGCCCGGCGGCCGGTGTCGGACGTGCCCCACTCAGCCTTGATCCACTTGCGCTGCTCGAGCCGCAGGAGTGCAGGATATATAGTCCCCTGGTTGAGGCTGAGGGTATCGCTGGAGACCTGCTCGATGCGGCGCGCGATGCCGTAGCCGTGCAGAGCGCCCATGGATTCGAGGGTTTTGAGGATCATCAGATCGAGCGTGCCCTGGAGCACATCGGATTTGGAATCAGGCATACTTGCCGATCCTTCCTGTTGATATTCAACATATACCCTGGCACTCCATAGGCAGAATGTCAACAGGTATGTGACCGGCGGAAGTCTCCATTCGCGCGCGCGGAGATATACTGAGCGAGCTCCTTTCGGAGGTTTGCGGGGGAAACGCCCTCTTCAAATTGGCCGTAATGCTGCCGGCACCGCGGCGGGCCTGGCCGCCTCCGCGATAAGCCAACCATTTCCGCCGGAAATGCTTTGTTGATGTTCGTTCAAACTGGGGGATCTCATTGCTTTCCAGACGCGCTTTTGTCGGCAGTTCGCTTGCGACCACGATGGCTGTTGTCGGCCCCACGACCTTAGCAGCTCCCGCACCCCGACGGTCGACCTTTGTCGATCTGCTTCGCGCGCCGGACTCGGTGACGGCGTACGCGGGCCGGGAACAGCGGATCGCTTTGGAGAAGTCCGCGCATCGATTCGCGGCCAGGAACATTGCGGTCGAATTCATGGTGCAGGAATCCGGCGCCGATGCGTTCCTGACGTCGCCCGACATCGCACTCACTCATCTGCACGCCCGCTGGCTGACGAAAGTCGACGAGGGCCTGCTGTGTTTCGGAGATGACTGGGAGCGCAGTTATGGGACCCTGTGCTGGCAGCCCATGACGCCGGAACGCGTGATGCCCTGGTACTGCGCCACCCATGACGGCCAATGCGTGCATGGCTACGGAGTGAAGACGGGCGCGGCTGCATTGTGTTTCTGGCAGATCGATCCCGAAGGCGTATCGCTGTGGATGAACGTCTGCAATGGCGGCGAAGGCGTGGAGCTCGGAGAGCGCCGCCTGCATCTCGCCACGGTGGTGACGCGGGACGGCAAGGATGGCGAGCCACCGCTGGCGGCATTGCGCGGGTTCTGCGCGCAGATGAATCCCGCGATGCGGCCGTCCGAGCGAGTGTGGGGCGTCAACGACTGGTACTACGCCTACGGGCATAACAGCGCGCAGATGCTTTTCCAAATGACGGACATTGTCCTGGAACTGGCGCTGGCGCGCGGCCCGCGACCGTTCACCGTGGTTGACGACGGCTGGAAGGATGGTTCCTCGGCGTTCCCGAGCATGGCGGAATTTGCTTCTTCGCTGCGCAAGAAGGGAGTGCGTCCGGGCATCTGGATCCGGCCTTTGATCGCCGACTCGAGCATGGACGAAAACCAGTTGTTGAGCGACCGGCGTTTCGGGGATCGGGCCGAGCGTGCGCGGGAGAAGGCCTTCGACCCCACCATTCCTGAAGCCCTGGACCGGGTTCTCGAAAAGGTGAAGCGCGTCGCATCCTGGGGCTTCGAGCTGATCAAGCACGACTACTCCACGTTCGATCTGCTGGGCAGGTGGGGCAATGAGATGGGGGCTTCGCCGACCTACCCGGGCTGGCATTTGCACGATCGCACCCGCACCAACGCCGAGATCATCCGCGACCTCTACGAGTCGATTCGCCGCGCATCGGGAGACCGCATCCAGATCCTGGGCTGCAACGTGGTCGGCCATTTGTCGGCGGGGCTGTTTGAACTGCAGCGAACCGGCGACGACACCAGTGGGAAGGACTGGGAACGGACGCGCCGCATGGGGGTGAATACGCTGGCTCACCGGTTATGCCAGCAGGGGACGTTTTTTCAGCTTGATGCCGATTGTGTTGCCGTCACCGCGGACATTCCGTGGAGCCTGACGCGGCAATGGCTCGACGTGGTGGCGCGCAGCCAGACCGCTCTGTTCATTTCGCCCGACCCGTCGGTGGTTGGCGCAGAACAGAAGAGCGCGTTAAGGGAAGCATTTGCGCTCTTCGCCTCTGACGCCGGACCCGCCGAGCCGGCGAACCTGTTTCACGGCACGACCCCCGAAATTTGGCGGTCCAAAGGGGATGGGACCGGCGAGAAACGATACGCCTGGTCCGGGTCCGAAGGCGCCTCCCCGTTCCCTTTGTGACCCGTCTATGGCACTACGTCCTTAATCCGTCGGCAAGCAGCTGGATGAGCTTGTTGACATTCTGGCGATCGAGGTCGCGCAGTGCGGCGTACTCGCTGATTTCGATGATGCGGATGCGCGGATCTCTCAGGAACACGCGTAGCAGCTCCGCGGTTTCGCTCAACGTCAGCCCCTGGTCATGGGGGAAGTAGGCCGACGGCAGTTCATTCCTGGCTACCACATCGGTATCGAAATGAAGGAGAACCGCGGCCGAGGCCGGGACCGATGCAAGAGCTCTCGTTGCCGCCTGCTTTGGGCCGGTGCGCCGCAGTTCGGCTAACGAGATGGAGCCCATGCCCGGAGCTGCCGATCGCGAGGGACTGGTCCACCCGATTACCGACACCTGTTCGGGGCGCAGCACAGGTCCGGCCCAGAAAGGCGATGCATGGGTAAGCAGCCACACGGCGCACGAGGCCGCGCTCTGGCTTCGCCCCGCTTCCGGGGCGGCATCGTCGAAGTCGCCGTCCAGGTAGAGGACGTGCACGCCGTCTCCGGCCACGCGCGTCAGCGCTTCGGTAGTTCCCACCACGACGCTGCAATCGCACCCTACCAGGAACGGAACCTGGTTCGGTTCCTGCAGCAGGGGAGCCACGCGGTCCCGTACTGCCTCCCACGCAATGCGGGGCGCAGGCCAGCTTCGGATGGGAGGAATCGAGTGATGGGGAAGAAAGCTGGGAATGGCGACATCGCCGTCGTCAACGACTTTGCAACCTGCCGCCCGCAGATGCGCTACCAGTTGCTCCTCCCGGTATGCCTGGGCGTCGTTTTCATTTCCCGGCAGCAGCGATCCGGCGCGCAGCGGAACTCCGAGCACATGAAAGGTGCGCGACTCGCGTGCCACGCTGCCGGCAGACTGAGCGCCGGCCTGGCTCGTGAAGAGTTTTGTGCCGACCGCTGCGGCGGCACTCATCAGGAATTGCCTGCGTTTCATCGACCGCGTCCGAGACCACCAGTGTACCGGGGAGATAGATGTGGGAAGGCGATGATCCCCGCCGGCCCTGGGTTAAAGTCGGTTGCGCGGAACATAAGGCCAGGGCCAGGCCAGGAGAAATTTCGCGCAAAGGAAAACGGCCAGTTCCTCAGACTGGCCGTTCGCTTTTGCAGTTCTCCAAAGCCTGGAGGGTGTTTTCGTACTTCAGAGAACACCGCGAGATTTGGAGAGCCGCCGTTCTTCCGCTGTGGTTCGTGTTGGTCCGTCAGGGCCGGCCCCGGGAGATCACTTGGAGCACCACGGGTGCAAGCCCAGCCTCGGTCATCGCAAGCTGTTGCGCGGCGCCGTAGGAGAGGTCGATGATGCGCCCCTCGGAAAGGTAGCCGCGATCGGTTATGCGAACTACCACCGAGCGCTTGTTGTTGAGGTTCACCACCTTTACCAAAGACCCGAACGGCAGTGTGGGATGACACGCGGTCATCGCATACATGTCGTAGGTCTCGCCGCTAGCGGTCTTGCGGCCATTGAAAACCGTGCCGTACCAGGTGGCGATGCCGCGAAGCATGGCCGCCCTTTGGGCCGCGATTATTCGTTTGGGTATCAGCTCCGGATGAGCAATGCGAGACACCGGAACTGAAGGTGGCACACTGGCTGCTGGCTGTCGAACTTGCGTGTCTGCTTCGACGGTCCGGGTGCAAAACATCACCACGCCGGTTGCCAGAAGAAGTGAGGAAACGCCTGCCAATAGCCAAATTCGGAGCGGAGCATTCAGGCCGGGGGAGCCTGACCTTCGTCGAATGACCATCCAATGATCTTATTGAAAAATAGGCAGGTTGTGAACACTATTCCGGCCGGGTCCGGGTAGAAACTATCCCCTGTTCGGCCCTTCGCGTGGCGGCCCCGCTAAGCCACGTCATACGAGCGGCTTAGGCCGGTCGGTCGGGCGCGTCGGAAGGGCGAATCTTGCTTCGTGGATTCTGGGATCGATTCCATCTTCGCTATTTAATCGCTGGAGTGGCGCCATTCAAAAGCAAACAGTCGGCGAAAAACCGGGTTTGCGGTCCTTTTTGAGCCTGCTCATCCCGCGCCGGATCGCGGGACTTCACTTTCATGCCGGCTCTCCGGGAACCGCAGGCAGCGCTTCCGGTGGCGAGCCGTCGAGGCGCGTTTGCAAATCAAGCTCATTGACGGCGGAGAGTGGCGGACTGCTCCCGTCGGGCGCTCCGGCCGCAGTGGCGGGAGGCGCAACGATGGCCTCCGCCGTTTGCGGGGGAGCCAGGGTAGCGCTTAGCCGCGCATGCACCGGCGCCATCCACGGCTCAGGTTCGGGAACAGGGGCGGGCGCCCGCACCATGCCGGCCTGGCGCATCAACCACTCAATATCGAAGCCTTCCTTGCGAATGCGCTGGTCGTAATAGAACAGCATCTGCGCGATGGTGTAGATCGGCTTGGTCAGCGAGCGTACCAGGAACGAGCCGCCGTAGATCAGCAGGAGCATGATCGTCCCAATGAACTGGGCGTGCTGGGGAGTGTCGAGACCGGGAACCAGCGCAACGATGAGGATGGCGGGAATCATGAGCACCATCGAAACGCCCCAGCGGAGCACCATTCCCAGGATGTACAGGACCAGGATCCGCCCCCGGGTGCCCTTGCTCAACGAGACGGCGCGTTTCACCGCGGTCCACGCTCCGACGTTTTCCACCACGCACACCGGGAACGACAGGCAGAGCATCAGCAGCATAAGGACGGCATACAGTCCCGTGGCCGCCAGGAACAACATCACCACTCCGCCGGCCGCGGCGCTGGATGCGGCGGAAGCCTTTCCCGTCATTATCTGGCCGATGGCGAACACGAAGATCAGGATTGCCCATGCGACGCCCGGCGCCACCACCAGGATGAGTCCCTCAAGAACCAGCAGCCAGATGTATCGCCACCCCCGCTTCCAGGCGGTTTGGTACGCACCGCGAATGGTAAAGCTCTGGCCTTCGAAGGCGGCCGCCGCCGCGTAGTTCAACGCTCCCGCCCCCAGCCCCGCGGCGAAGGTGCACAGGGGCAAAAGAATCACCAGCCCGACAATCAGAAATACAATCGACGCCAGCCCCACCACCACCGGTCCGGCGGCATCGCCCCTGGTTGCCGCCCAGGTAAAAAACAGGACCATGACCGCCGCGCACGCCAGAATCACACTGGCCGGCATGCATGCGATGCCCAGGAAGGCCAGGAACCGGGCACGGTACATGTTGGCTGTGCGGTCCAGGATCTCGCCCAGCGTGGAGGGACGCAGGGCGTCGGTCATGCGGGCTCCGCCGGGCCGGTCTGAGCAGCCGCTGGGGATGGCTCCGTTCCCCCAGCGGAAGCCACTTCCGCCGCCGGAGCGATGAGGCCGGCAGCCTGCATCATCCACTCGATGTCGTATCCCTCCTTGCGTACCCGCTGGTCGTAATAGAAGAGGGTCAGGCCAGTGGCGTAGATGGGTCCGATGAAGGTATCGGTAACGAAGGCGACAAGTTGCTGGGCGATGCGCGCTCCCACCGGCAATTCTCCATGGTGCAGGGCCATCACGATAAAAACCATCTGGGCGAGACCAAAGAGCCCTAAATAGATGATCAGGACCAGCACAAGGAGCAGGAAGATCCGTCCGCGCGCGCCTTGGCTGAGTTCCACGCTGCGGCGGATGGCTTCCCGGGCTTTGAGGTCTTCGACCACCGAGGCGGCGATTGCCAATGAATAGCGGAGGAACATGAAAATGGCGTACACCAGGAACACCACCCCGATCAGGAACAGCGCGCCAGCCATGAGCGCGAACCGCTGATTGGCGGCGGCGGAGTTCGCCACATGCTGCATGGCAGCCCTGGCAGCCGGCCGGCTGACAAGAATCCAGGCAAGGCCGCCGCCATAGAGCAGAGCCATTGGCGTCCAGATCACGAACGTGATGATGATCATCAGCCAGGCGTATCGGCCGGTGCGCGGCAGAATGCTGGAGTAGGCCCCGCGGATGGTCGCCGGTTCGCCCAGATGCAGCCAGGCAACCGCGCGGTTATTGGCGGCCGCGGCGATTCCCCCGACCAAAAAGGAGATCAGGAGTTGAAGCATCCCGGCGCCAGCCACGAGCAGGACGAGGTAGCGCGTCAGGTGTTCAGCGCGGAGAGCTTCCTGGGCCCCGATCTCTAACAGGTTCAGTAACAGGACCGCACCGGAATTCACCGAGGCGATACCGGCAAACAACCAGAAGTGGGAGCGGTAAAGCTGGGCGGTACGGTCGAGAATCTCACCGAGGGTCAAGGGACGGAGATTGGTTTCCATGGCAAATCCCAGTTGCCGGTCGGCTGCGGGCTTGGCCGGATACTAGCATAGCCTCGAAGGCCTGCGCCGGACCTTTCGCAATCACCCGCTCCGGCCGATGAGGCAGCGGCAGCCTTCCTCCCGCCGGCGATGACTGGTAAAAAACGGCAAAATGACCCGAAAGTGTTACTTCTTTTTTTCACTGCGCGAGTATTTTCTACCCGGGCGTTTTTCCGTTCAAACCGCGTAAGCACTTTGCTTTCAATGAAAATAATTTGGGCAATAAAGTGCAATGGCATTGGCAGACCGCAAGGCGTTAGATCAAATTGCTGCACGCTCAGGGTCCCCGGAGATATGAATTCCATGAAAGACATGATGAAGCGGTGCCTGTCTCTCGGGTTTACTCTCTCTGTCATCTTTGCCGGAGGCACGCGTCGCGCGACTGCCAGCGGCAATATGTTCGCGAAAGAGCCCGTTCCCCTCCCCCTCCCTCCCCCCTCCCCCACTCTCGTCCCCGAGCGTCCGGCGCTCTCCAGTTTCAGCGGCACCGTGGTTCGCCATGGCAGCCGGTTCGCGCTGCGGGAATTTGACGGCGACCTCTACGCTCTCGACTCGACCGGCCTGGCGTGGCCCTTCGAGGGAGAAGATGTTCTGATTTCGGGATACCTCAACGCCGACTCGGGTCTGCTCCATATCTGCGCCATCGAAGAGATGGACGACCTGAGAGCCGAAGCCGTTTAGGGGCCGAAATAGTCACAGGCCGAAGCCCAGAGGCCAAGGCCTACCACCCTCCAAAAACACCCTCCGACTCGCACGAGTTCTCCGCAGAAGCTTGCTTTCCATCCATGCGAAAGCACGACGCCCCGTTCACGTCGGTGCTGAAGGTGTGTACGCCTGCCTGTTGCAGGGCGGACAGGACCTCCGACCGGGGATGACCGAAGCGATTGCGGCGGCCGCAGGAGATGACCGCCCATTGCGGCGCCACGCGCGCCAGAAATTCCGGGCGGGTGGAACTCACGCTTCCGTGATGGCCTACCTTCAACAGGGTGCTCGCCAGTCCCCCTTCGGCCAGCATGGCTTCTTCAACGGGAGCCTCGGCATCGCCTTCGAAGAGAACCGACGTCTGGCCATACGCCACCCGCAAAACCATTGAGTCGTTGTTGGTGGCCGTGGGGCCGGGCTGGTAGCCGCGCAGAGGAGCCAGCACGCTTACTTGTGCTGCGCCGAATCCCAGGGAATCGCCGGCTCGCAAGGAGCGGGTTTTCACGCCCCCATCCGCCGCTTCGCGCAGCAGCGCATCGTACTCCGGGGAATGGGGGTTTTTCCCTACCCACAGTTCGGCGGGATGGAAGTTGCTGACCACGGCGGGCAGGCCGCCCATGTGGTCGGAATGGGCATGGCTCAGCGCCACCGCATCAAGGTGGCGAATGCCGCGCGCCCAGAGCGCCGGTGAAACCACCTCCTCGCCAATGTCGAACTCCGGCGCCATGGGAGCCCCCGCGGCTACCTCCTCTTCGGACCGGAAGGAGATCCTCCTTTGCCCGGCTCCCAGTCCTCCGCCGTCCACAAGCAGGGTCTTGCCATCGGGCGTGATCAGCAAAAGAGAGTCCCCCTGGCCGACATCGATGGCTTCCACCAGCATGGCATCGTGGGGATGCTGCACGGGACGAGGCAAAACCGCAGCAATCGCCGCCGCCAGCAGCGCCGCCCACGCGCCGCGCCGCTGCCATTTCGCTCCGCGCGCCAGCACCATGGACCCACCCAGCAACACGCAAAAGAGCGCCATCTGCCCGACCAGGGGCGCCGGGATCCTGAAGTCGCCCATGGCCAGGGAGCCGAACAGGTGCACCAGCCCCACTCCGAAATGCAACAGGACCGCAACCGCGGCGGCCGGCGCCACCGCCGCCCCCGGCCAAAGCAGCAGCACGATAAGCGTGACCACCGCCGCCGGCATGAGTACCAGGAGCAGCGGCAGGATGAGCAGATTTACGGGCAGCGCAAAGAGGGTGATGCGGTGGAAATAGATGGCCATGGGCAGGGTCAGTGCCAGTTCCACGACGCATGCGACGACCACCAACTCGCATATGCGCAGCGCGAAACGGACGGCCCAGGGAAACACGCGCCACGCGATCACGCGATGGAATGCGCGCTCGAGGCCGCCGGCGACCATGCGCAACAAAACGCGAAACTGAGCCTGCCGAGGCGGCAGCTTGATATCGATGGCGATAGTTTGCAGGTTCCTGATAGCCGCGAGATAGGGATGCACGGTGCTTTCCAGCAGCGGGGTGGCAACGCCGCCGATGGAAACCACCGCCAGCAACGTCATCTGGAAACCCGAATCGAACAGAGAACGCGGGCTTGCGACCAGCAGGCACAGGGCCGCGAAACCAATCACGTTGACTGGGCTTCGGTCGCGGTACAGCAGGCGGCCGAAGAGATAGAGCGTCACCATCCACAGCGAACGCTGCACCGGGATTGCGAATCCCGTAAAGAGCGCGTACGCGAATGACGCGGCGATGGTCAGCAGGGTGGCGGGCAGGCGCGGCAGGCGCACCCTTTTCGCTACCCAGAAGATGCATCCGGCCACGATGGCCAGATGAAACCCCGAGACCACCAGCATGTGGAAAGACCCGGTGCGCTCGAAACCGGCGCGCAAAGATTGCGAAAGGAAGGTGCGGTCGCCGGTAACCATTGCGGCCAGCATGATGGCGTCGTCCTGGCTGATTCGCAACCCGCGCGGCATTCTCCTCGTGAGGAGTGGAAGGGCGAGCAGGCGATTGCTGGCTGTGCGTTGCGCTTCGTTCAGCTGGCAATGCATCCACGCGCCCGCACTTCGCCAGTCCCCTGCGCCGGCGGCCGGGCGCCCGAGGCGCTCCATGCGATTGAGGTCCGCCGTGGCCGTGGACGTGATCCCGATATCGAGCAGGTAATCCTGGCGGCTCCATGCGCCCGGATCGCGATAGACATCGGGCGGAAGGAGACGTATTTCCGCACGGACCCGCTCGCCGCAGCGGAGCGGATGATCCGGCGCCGAGGGGAAATGCAACGTCACCCGGACATTGCCATCCGCGGGAATCTGCGCATCTTCAAGGTCGGTGACCTTCTCGATAGAGGTGACACGAATGTCGAGACGCTGCGTGGGTTTCTCGGGAAGGGATGCCGAAGACTGCTCGCCATCCTCCTGGAGTTCGCCGCGCACCGGTCCGGCTTCGATCACCGTGCCTTCCACCGCGCGCAGCAGGCCGTCGGAGAGCGCGCTTATTACGGGAGCGGGCGCGGGTTGTGGCTCCATCTCCGCGCACCAGGCCCCGAGCAGAATCCACAGCGGCGCCAGCGTCAGCCACGACACGCGCGGGGCGCGAACGGCCCCCACGCCGCACAGCACGGCAAGACATGCGAGGCCCAGTAACACGTAGCCGGGACGCAGCCACACGAATTTCGCCAGCACGATTCCGAGCGCAAACAGCCATGCCGCATGGAATAGCGGGAGATAACTCCACGAGCGAAGATTTATGCCGGTGGGCGCGATTGTGCCCGTGGGCGCGGGTACGCCGGGGCGGGGCCCGGGAGTGGCGGATTCAGATTCCATCGCGCCTGCAAGCTGGAAAGGATCTTGGCTCCCAGCCTATCAGGGAAGCCGCATCCGGACCACCGTCTCGAGATGGAATGTCTGCGGAAACAGGTCGGCAAGGGTGACGGATTCGATGGCATAGCCGGCCGCCAGGAGCGCGCGCAGGTCGCGGGCGAGGGTGGCCGGATCGCAGGATACGTAGACCAGCGCAGGGGGCGCGATCTCCGCGATGAGGGCAGTAATGTCCGCGCCCAGGCCCGTTCGCGGCGGGTCAATGACGATCA
>DASXXV010000213.1:0-2999 GCA_036502905.1 Occallatibacter sp.
GGCTTCCAGGACCGCCGCGGGAACCGGCGGGTCCACCTGGACCACGGCCAGCGCCTGCACCGGCTGGGCCCCGGAGCGATCGCGTCCCAGTGCGAAATTGCCGATGTTGACGCCGTACTCGCCGAGGATCGTCCCGATGCGCCCGATAACGCCCGGCACGTCGAGGTTTCGGCAGACCAGCAGGGTGCCTTCCAGCGGAGCCTCGACGTCGATGCCGTCGAACTCCAGCAGCCGGGGCTGCTCGCTGTGGATCACAGTGGCGGTGGCGTGGTGAGTTCCCGCAGCGGTGTGCAGCTCGAGAGCCAACAGTGTGCCGGCTCCGCCGCGATGGCCGTTCTGCTTGTCTTCATGGACTCGGATGCCGCGTTCCTCGGCGACCGCGGCGGCGTTGATGCGGTTCACGTTTTCCGAGCCGGCCAGGAGTCCGGCGATGGCCGAGTTGCGCACCAGGTCGGTTTTGGCCTCGGTGAGCGCACCGCCGTAGACGATCTGGATGGCCTCGATGCCGCCTTTGCCGGCCTGGGCGAGAAACGATCCGAGGCGGCTGGCCAGGTCGATAAACGGAGCCAGCTGGATGTACTCCTCGTGGGTCAGCGACGGCACGTTGACGGCGTTCTGGACTACGCCGAGTTTGAGGTATTCGCGGACCTGGCGCGCAATCTGGATGCCGACGGCTTCCTGGGCCTCGCCGGTGGACCCGGCGATGTGGGGGGTGAGGATGACGTTGTCGAGCCCGGCATAGGGAGAGTCTTTGGGCGGCTCTTCGACGAAGACGTCGAGGGCAGCCCCGGCCACCCGGCCCGATTTGAGCGCGTCCACCAGGGCGGCGTCTTCGACCAGCTCGCCGCGGGCGCAGTTGATGATGCGGACGCCCTTCTTCATCGTCGCCAGGGTTTTGGCGTTGACGAACCCGGTGGTCTGGGGCGTGAGGCCGACGTGGAGAGTGAGATAGTCCGCTCGCGCCAGCAGCTCCTCCACCGAGACCAGTTGGATCCCGTTTTCGCGGGCCACGGCGGCGGAGACAAACGGATCGCTGCCGATGATTTCGAGACCAAAGCCGCGGGCCCGGCGGGCGACCTCCAGGCCGACCCGGCCCAGGCCCAGGATGCCGAGGGTCTTGCCTTTCAGCTCGGCGCCTTGAAGGCTTTTCTTGTCCCACTTGCCGGCGTGCATGGAGGTGTTGGCGGCGGGAAGCTTGCGGGCCAGGGCGAGCATCAGCCCGATGGTCAGCTCGGCCACGGCCACGGCATTGGCGCCGGGTGTGTTCATCACCACGATGCCGCGCCGGGTGGCCGAGTCGGCATCAATATTGTCCACCCCCACGCCGGCGCGGCCGATGACCCGCAGCCTGGGCGCCTTTTCCATGAGCGAATCGTCCACCTGGACGGCGGAACGAACCACGAGGGCGTCAGCGTCGGCCAGGGCCGCGGGCAAACCGTCGGGGAGCTTGTCGTGGGTCAGAACTTCCCAGCCCGGCTCAGCCGCAAACACGGCCAGTGTTGCCGGAGACACTTTTTCGGCCAGAACGATCTTCATTTTTTCTCCCCTTTTGTCGTTGGCAGCGTATTCGTCAAAGCGGATGCCTTCCTTTTCGCACAGCAGGCTGAACATGCGCAGCACGGCCGAATGCGGCTTGCCCTCGCCGCGTTCGTATTTGACGATGGAATTGGGATGCACCCCGAGCCGCTCCGCCATCTGGTACTGATACAAGTCGAGTTGCCGGCGCGCGATCACGAGTTTTTCGCCGAAGCTGAGTTCAGGCATCGAGGCTCCTGGAGAGAGTGAAAAGTGAACAGTGCACAGACGGAACGAAAAACACCGGCGCTCTCGTACAATCTCGGGTTCCGGACATGCAGGCACGAAACTGATCACTGTTCACTGTCCACTGCCTTTGCATACACCTCCTGCGCCGCCGCTACGGCTGTACCAAAGGCGACGGGCAGTCCGAGCACATCCTTTGCCACGTGCTCCATTGCGCCGAGAAAGGCTATGGTGTCGAGGTAGTCGAAAAAGCCGAGGTGGGCCACGCGGAAGATCTTGCCCTGCATCTCCCCCTGTCCATTGGCGGTGACCAGGCTGAATTTCGCCTTGAGAGCTTTCACCACCGCGCCGGAGTCCATGCCTTCAGGAACCGCGACGGCGGTGGCTGCTGCGGCCGGTGCGGTGGGCGCGAACAGGGTAAAGCCCAGGGTGGTCAGGCCGGCGCGGGTAGCTTGGGCGTTCACTTCGGCATTGTTCACCAGGGCGATGCGGCCTTTTTCGAGGTCCCCGCCCGCCTGCCCCGCAATGTAATCGAGGGCCGCGCCGAGGCCGGCGACCAGCGCCACGGCGGGCGTATAGGCGCTCTCGCCTTTGACGGCGTTCTTGCGCTCCTTGCGGAGATCGAAGTAGTAGCGCGGGTTCCTGGAAGATTCCATGGCGGCCCAGGCTTTTTCGCTCACGCTCAGGTAGGCCAGGCCGGGCGGAATCATAACTGCCTTTTGCGATCCGCCGATGAGGATGTCGATGCCCCAGCCGTCCACGTCGAAATGGGTGGTGCCGAGGCCGGTGATGCCGTCGACCACCAGTAAGCTATCGGGCGCCACTTCCCGGATCAGCCTGGCAATCGCTTCGACGTCGTGGCGAACCGCGGTCGAGGTTTCGGTGGATTGCACGTAAACAGCTTTAATCCCCGGCGTGAGGGCCTTCCTGATGTCCGCAAGATCGAAGGTCTGGCCGTACGGGGCGGTGACCAGTTCCACCTGGCAGCCGAAGGCCTTGGCCAGGTCGCGCCAACGCTCGCCGAATTTGCCGGCGGTCAGTACCAGCACACGGTCTCCCGGCGAAGTGAGATTGGAGACTGAGGCTTCCATTGCGCCAGTCCCCGAGCAGGACAGCAGGAGCACATCGTTCTTTGTGCCTACGAAGACCTTCAACTGGGCCAGAACTTTCTGGAATAGGGCGCGAAATTCGGGGGTGCGGTGATGAATATCGGCGGCCGCCATGGCGAACTGGGCGGC
>DASXXV010000214.1:0-15446 GCA_036502905.1 Occallatibacter sp.
TCACCATCCGCCGCGCCCAGGGATCCATCTCCGGCAGCGGCACCGGAAATTCCACAAAGTCCCACGGAGCGGGAAGCTACGTGGCGCACGCTGCCCGGCAATTTTCTCCACGACCAGAAAAACATCTGGCTCTTCCCCACGCAGTTGGCGCGTGGGCGGCATTGGGTGCCAACCTTGGCCGTGGCGGGAGTTACGGCGGGTCTGATTTATGCCGATCCGCACGTGATGCCCTACTTCCGCAAGCACGCGGCGAATCTCGACGACCTGAACGATCCGTTTGATGCCTACATCACCACGGGGGAAGTGATCGCGGTGCCGGTGGGGCTGCTGGTCGCCGGATACGTTCGCCATGACGAGCGCACAGTGAGTTCCGCGCTCCTGTGCGCGGAGGCGTATGGCGACAGCGCCATCGTAAACCTGGCGATCAAGGCAATCACGCGGCGGGAGCGGCCGGTGGACATTCCGATCAACGGAAACTATCACGACACGTTTTTCAACGGAGGCAAGTCGCCGTTTCATGGAAGCAGTTTCCCGTCCGGGCACACAACGGCTGTATTCTCCGTGGCTACGGTGGTGGCAAATCGATATGCAAGGCACCGCTGGGTGCCGTTCGTGTCCTATGGATTTGCAACGGTGATCAGCTTGTCGCGCATTACGACAGCGGCTCACTGGCCTTCGGACGTTTTTCTGGGCGCGGCTTTGGGATATTCGACCGCCAAGTATGCCGTGCTCCGGCCGCAGTGAGCGGGATGGGGCGCAAACTCAGGGCGCCGGTCCTGCTTGGCAGGACGCTAACGAAAGCTCGATTAGTGGACTTTAGCGTCGGACAGGCTCATCTTCACGAACCACTCGTCGAAGCACTCGTCGAGATCGGCCCATTCCGTAGCTAGCGGCTCGCCAAAGGTTCTTTCGATCCCCTGCACATCTTCGCCCATCAGGTTGAGTGCCAGGTGCACATGGTCAGAGAACGCCACGATGCGCGAGAGCGAGTTGAAGAGTCCGCGCTCTTTTTTATCGGTGACCGGAATCGAGTTCTGAAACTGGACCGCTTCAATGGCGAGAGCGTTGAAGGCATCGTGCAAAGCCTGGTACTTCTGGCTGAGCGAGCTGGCGATTTCGGAAGGTTGGGGACCCATGGGGATCATCTCCATTGGCGTTCTGGACAGTCTAGTAATGCTTCCCGGTGGTTGATGTGATTTGAATCACTGCTGGTCGTTGTCACAATCCCACTTTTGAACTAACACCCATGGTGGCGCTCCCCAGGTGGCGCACCCCAGGTGGCGGGAAGTGGCGGTCCGGCCGACGGCCCAGGCGCGGCAAATTATTCTGGAATGGAATGCCACCGATTCTCAGCGCCCAATCCGTCACCAAGCAGTTCGGGGCGACGCCATTGTTTCGCGACGTTTCGCTCACCGTGGAAGATGGCGACCGGATCGGGCTCATCGGACCGAACGGGGCCGGCAAATCGACCCTGCTGGCGCTGCTGGCGGGCGCGATTCCTCCGGATTCCGGCGAGCTGGCCGTCCGGAAAGGGGCACGCACGGCTTATGTGCCTCAGGATTCGAGTTTTACGTCCGGAATGTCGGTACGCCAGGTGCTGGAACGCGCCATGACGGTGGCGCACACGGATGAGTCGGAGCGCGAAGGACGCCTGCGCGAACTGGCGGGACGAACCGGCTTCGATGGCGTGGAGGCCGAGGCCGCTTCCCTTTCCGGCGGCTGGCGAAAGCGCCTGGCCATCGCCGAAGCGCTGGTGAGCGAGCCGGATGTGCTGCTGCTCGACGAGCCAACCAATCACCTGGACCTGGCCGGAATCGAGTGGCTGGAGAAATTGATTGGCGGCTCCCGGTTGGCAATTGTCAACGTGAGCCACGACCGATACTTCCTGGAAGTCACATCCGACCAGATCATCGAGCTGAACCGCGCGTATTCCGGCGGTCTGCTTCGCGTGAAAGGCACCTTCAGCCGATTTCTCGAAGAAAAGCAGGCGTACCTGGAGGCGCAGAACCGGCAGATGGAGAGCCTGCGCAACCGGGTGCGTACCGAAATTGAATGGCTGCGCCGCGGGCCCAAGGCGCGCACTACGAAATCGAAGGCGCGCATAGACGCCGCCCACGCGATGATCGGGCAACTGGGGGATATGGAGACCCGCACCGCGACCAGTTCGGCGGGCATCGATTTCGCCGCCAGCCAGCGCAAGACCAAACGCCTGGTGGAGTTCGAAGAGGTGGCGTGCGAGGCCCCCGGCGCCTCCGATTCCAATCGCAAAACGCTGTTTGCGGGACTTAAGTTCACCCTGACGGCAGGCGCGAAGGTGGGCCTGGTGGGACCCAACGGCAGCGGCAAGACGACGTTCCTGCGCCTGCTGCGCGGCGATATCGAACCTGCCGAGGGGGCCATCCGCCGGGCCGAGGCGCTGCGCATCGTCTACTTCAGTCAGAATCGTGAGCTGGACGAGGATCTTACCCTGCGCCGCGCGTTGGCGCCCGAGGGTGATTCCGTCATTTACCAGGGCCGGCCGGTGCACGTCGCGAGCTGGTCGGCCCGATTTTTGTTCACCGGCGAACAGCTCAACCAGCCGGTCCGGAACCTGAGCGGAGGCGAGCGGGCACGCGTCCTGATCGCCCGGCTGATGCTTCAACCCGCAGACGTTCTTCTGCTCGATGAGCCGACGAACGACCTGGATATCCCCACGCTGGAAATCCTGGAGGACAACCTGCTGGAATTTCCCGGCGCGCTGGTGCTTGTCACCCACGACCGGTATCTGCTGAACCGCGTAGCCACCACGGTGCTGGGCCTGGATGGACGCGGCCATATCGGGCGGTTTGCCGATTATTCGCAATGGGAAACATGGGTCGAGCAACAGGAATCAGGCACGCCGGCGGGCGCAAATCGCGCGCCGGGAGCGCAACCGGACAGCAGGGATCAGGGATCTGGAATTGCGCCGGGGAAATCCAGCGAGGCGGAGCCGAAAAGCACGCCGGCGGCGAAGAAAAAGCTGTCCTACCTGGAAGCGCGGGAATTTGCGGAGATTGAGGAACGCGTCGAGGCATCGGACGCACGGCTGGCAGCGGCGCAAGAGCGGGTCGACGATCCCGCGATCGCCACCCAAGCCTCGGCGCTGCAGGAGGCGTTGGCCGAACTCGACCGGGCCCGGCAGGAGAACGACGCGCTGTACGCACGCTGGGCGGAACTGACGGAGAAGGCCGGGTAGGCCGTCAGGACGCAAATTGGGCGGTTGGAATGGATGGCGGACGGACGCGCTGAGAGGTGATGATCTGCTGCATCATCGATCCAAAGCTAATCCCAGGTCTCAGAATCGAGACCGGGACACCCGGCTTGGCGACCGACGCCAAAGCCGGCGGAACGGAGGAGAGCCACATAAGTGGCCGGCCGGCGTCGAATCATAAGAAGGGTTTAGGGGTCATGCGGGAGCAAGCTTCGTCCGGGGCGACAAGGCAGGAGAGAATAGAGAAAGCGGCAACCAGCCGCAAACGAAAGAGTATATGGCTGCGGGGGTTAAAGTCCTGATCGTGGAAGATGAGCCGCATGCGCTGATGGGTCTGGCGGAGTTGGTATCTGGGTGGGGGTATCGGACCGAGACGGCGCATGACGGTATTGAGGGGTGGGAGAAGGCACTGGCCTGGAATCCGGCCATTGTGGTCACCGACCTGAAAATGCCGCGCCTGGACGGGCTTGGGCTGCTGGCCAAGTTCGCCGCCGAGGGATCGCTGGCATCCAAGACGGCCGTCATTCTGCTCACCGCGCAAGGCACCATCCAGACCGCGGTCGACGCCATGAAGATGGGCGCGTATGACTACGTGCTTAAGCCCATCGAATCGGCGCGCCTGCGGAATATCCTGGCCAATGCCACGCGCCAGCGCGACACCGAGATCGAACTGGAGGTGGCGCGCCGCCGGCTGCGCGAGTCGGGGGTGCTCGGCTCGATGGTGGGCAACTCCAAAGTGATGCGCGAGATTTTCGCGCTGATTGAGCAGATTTCGCCTTCCAACGTCTCCGTGCTGATTACCGGCGAAAGCGGTACAGGCAAGGAACTGGTGGCTCGTACCCTGCACAATCTGAGTCCCCGCAAACCCCGGCCGTTCGTGGCGGTGAATTGCGCGGCCATTCCTGAGACTCTAATCGAGAGCGAGATCTTCGGCCACGAAAAGGGGTCCTTCACGGGCGCCGTGGAGCGCCGCATCGGCTGCTTCGAACTGGCGAGCGGGGGCACGCTGCTGCTCGACGAACTGGCGGAGATGCCGGTCGGCACGCAAGCCAAATTGCTGCGCGTCCTGGAAGAGCGGAGACTCCGCCGGCTGGGCGCGCGCACCGAAATTGAAGTGGATGTGCGGGTGCTCGCGGCCACCAATCGCGAGCCCGAGGAAGCCATTGAAAAGAACGACCTGCGCTCCGACCTGTTCTATCGCCTGAATGTGTTTCACATTCACATGCCGCCTTTGCGCACGCATCTCGAGGACCTGCCGGCGATGGCCGAGGCCATGCTGCTGGAGATGAACCAGAAGCACGGGCGCAAGGTGTCGGGGGTGGCTCCCTCGATCCTCGACCGCATGATTGCCTACCATTGGCCCGGCAACGCGCGCGAACTGCGCAACACCATCGAACGGGCGGTGATCCTGTGCCCCGACGGCTCACCTCTCGATGCCGGACACCTGCCGCCTAATTTCGGCAGAATGCAGCCGCTGGCTCCCCCGGTGGATGACGCCAGCCTGGTCCCGGTGCGGGTGGGCAGCACGGTGGATGAAGCCGAGCGCCTGTTGATCATGCGCACCCTCGAAGCCACGGGCCAGAACAAGACCCGGGCGGCCGAAATCCTGGGCGTCAGCCTGAAGACGCTGCACAACAAACTCAAGGAGTACAGCCAGACCAAGGAAGACCCGGCCGTCGGCTGACCGTCTAAGTATTTTGTGCCATTCACCTCACCCCCGCATGGGGGAGCATGGCCAGGAGTACAAGCGAGCACGCGACGGCGCTGGCGGTCGAGAGGAAATTGACGGCATCGTTGTTGAGCCAGCCGGCTCGCTCCAGCGTAGCGCCCAGCAGGCTATCGAAGAACAGGCCGAAAACTCCTCCGGCCCAGCTTAGGAAAAGCATCGATGGCCCGAGGTGAAACGCGAAAGAGCCGGTAAGGGCCACCAGGCCGGCGGCGAGGATGCCCGCAGCCGTTCCGGCCACGGTAATCCCGCCGTCGGTGCCCGGCTCGACCCGGCGCAGAGTAGTGATCATGCGCGGGGTGCCGCCCAGCACCTGTCCGACCTCCGAGGAAACAGTGTCGGCCGCGGCCTCGGCGAGCGCCGCCAATCCGAGCACGAAGGTCGAGTTGTGGACCAGCGTGCCACGCGATAACCAGTACGTGTCGATCAGCGCACTCTGCACGGAGGGATCCATGACCAGCGCTGCCATTCCCAGATTGGCTGCGACCTGGGCTGCGCCACGGCCCTGAGGCTTTTCCGCCATGCCCAGCCGTTCCTTGCGCCGGCGCCCGAAGCGCGTGGCCAGGGATGTCACAACCAGAACTGCCAGCACTGGAATGAGACCTGTCCGCCACGGACGGAATGGCGCGTCAAACATGGTGAACATGAGGCTGGCACAGAGGATGGCGCCGGTCGGCGCGGCCGCGGGCGTGGCCGAACGCAAGCCCCATGCCAGCAGTCCGAGAGCGACGCTCAGCCCCAACGTCCAAGCGGCGACGGCGGGCTGTTGCGCAAACCACTCGCGCGCCAGCACCAGCACGCTCACCGCCGTCCAGGGCAGGACGAGCAGAAGCACGAGCTTCGATTGC
Source organism: Occallatibacter sp. (assembly GCA_036502905.1). GTDB lineage: Bacteria > Acidobacteriota > Terriglobia > Terriglobales > Acidobacteriaceae > Telmatobacter. The sequence goes on from DASXXV010000214.1 coordinate 5,804, forward strand.
CACTGGAGATGAGAAGCGTTCACGCTTCATCGTATCCGGAGGCATCACGCTTTTCTGGTCCCGGGATCCCGGGGTCCGCCGGTTCCCGGCGGTTAGAACCCCGCAGGTCAATCGGTTTACACTCACTTCGCAGTCATTTTCCAACTTATTTCGGCGGCGTATTGGAGTTGTTCATGAAAAGGTATGTCGGCATTTTTGCGTTTATGGCCGGATGGGCCCTGGTTGCGGTTCATTGCCCTGCCCAGAGTTCAAACCCGCAGCGGATGGAACTTACGGGAGGCGGCGAGACCATCGTGCTGGAGCCCTATGCGCCCAACATCATCCGGGTGACGTTGAGCATGCAGGCGGAGGCCGCCAAGGCGGCGCCGGGATATGGAATCGTTGCGAAGCCCGATGCCACCGGCTGGACCGGCACCGAATCCAATGCTGCCGATGTCTACAAGTCCGAGCGGATGATCGTCACGGTGAATCGGCCGCATGGTCCCGCTCCCACGAAACTTTTCGGCGACAGCGGCACGTCCAAGTTTTTCCGTGGCTCGGCGCCCTGGGCCCATGTGGAGGTGCGCAGCGCTGATGGCAAGCCCCTGGTGAACATGAATGGCTGGGACCAGGCGGTGTACAACCACAAGGACGGCACCGCGCAGCTGGCCGCGGATCGCCGCCCGAGCGACGGCCCGTCTTACGTGGTGGGCGCCACGTTTACATCACCCGACGACGAGCACTACTACGGTCTAGGCCAAAATCAGGAAGGCTTTCTCGACCATCGCGGGCACACCGTGCGTTGCTGGAACGACTACCTGGCTCCGGCCGCGCCCAGCACCTGCGTACCCCTGGTAATCACCAACAAAGGCTACGGGCTGCTGTGGGATAACGCATCCAAGACCACCATCCAGCCGGGCTTCAACCAGCAGACGCGCTGGATTTCCGAATCCGGCAATCGCGTCTCGTATTTCGTAATCGGCGGCAACACTGCCGATGAAATCTTTGCCGGCTACAAGCTGCTGACCGGCCCCACGCACATGCTGCCCAAGGCAGCCTACGGATACATCCAGTGCAAGCAGCGCTACTCCACGCAGGATGAAGTGCTGGCGGTGGCGAAAGGCTATCGCGAGCGGCACCTGCCCGCCGACGTGCTGGTGGTCGACTGGTTTTACTACACCAAGATGGGCCAGATGGATTTTGATCCGAGGTATTGGCCCGACCCCAAGGCCATGAACAAGCAGCTTCACGATATGGGCTTTGAAACCATGATCAGCGTGTGGCCGCGCTTCGTGCCCGAGGATCGCTACTACGCCGAACTGCTCAAGAATGGCTGGCTGATCCACACTGCGGACGGCAAGCCGATCGATGGCCTGCCCTACGATCTGGCTGGTTCGGACATCGATACGACCAACCCGGACGCTGCGAAGTGGTACTGGAAGGTAGTCCACGACAACATCATCGGAGCCGGCTTCGATTCGCTGTGGGCCGACGAGACGGAGCCCGACCTGCCTCCCAACGGGGCGTATTACAAGATCGGGCCAGGGACGGAGTTCTTCAACGTGTACCCCCTCTTGCACACCGGTGCTCTCTACGACGGCTTCCGCAAGGATGAGCCGGGAAGGCGCGCGCTGATTCTTTCGCGCGACGTGTTCACCGGCGCGCAGGCCAACGGAGCCATTTTCTGGTCGTCGGACATTTATCCAACCTGGGACACATACAAGCGGCAGATTCCCACCGGGCTGGATTTCACCGCGTCGGGCATCACGTACTGGTCCAACGACACGGGAGGCTGGCAGGGGTTGCCCAGCGAACACCATCCGGCGCACCCGCCGCTGATCGATCCGTCGGATGCGCGCGATGTGGTGGGCGGCTATGACGATTTTCCCGAGCTTTATACCCGCTGGTTTCAGTACGCGACCTTTCTGCCCATCATGCGCACGCACGGCACCCGGAAATACAACGAGGTGTGGTCGTACGGAAAGCAGGCGGAGCCGATTCTGGAGAAATACCTCAAGCTGCGTTACGAATTGATGCCGTACATTTACTCGCTCGGTTACAAGACCTGGCAGACCGGCGCGCCGTTCATGCGGGCATTGCCGCTCGATTTTCCCGACGATGCGAAAGTCATCGATCGGCGCGATGAATACATGTTCGGCCCGGCGTTCCTGGTGGCTCCCGTGACCGAGCAGGGAGCAACCAGCCGCGAAGTCTACCTGCCCTCGGGCACGGATTGGTACAACTACTGGACCAACGAAAAGGTGAAGGGCGGGCAGACGATCACCGTGGCCGCGCCCATCGACACCATTCCGCTGTTCGTGCGAGCGGGATCCATCGTGCCCGCCGGGTCGGCGGTCGAGAGCACACACCAGCAGCAGACCATCGCCAAGGTGCGCGTATACCCCGGCGCGGACGGCGACTTCACGCTGTTCTCCGATGACGGGACCACGTATGCCTACGAGAGCGGCGCGGGGTCAGTGACGAAGCTGCATTGGAACGACGCCGCGCAGAAGCTGACTCACGAGGGCGCCCCAGCGTGGAACGGCGCGGACAGTTCAATTGTGGAGATCGTGGGACATTGACGCGAAGCGAGGTGCCCGGAACCCGCACTCCCGGGTGAAGGCCATCCCATTCGCGGGATGTTATCCGCCGGGGCGCCGCTGCTGTAATGGTCAAATCACGAGCAGGCTGTCACATTCCATTTTCGCCACATCATGGCGGGGCCGGAATCGCAAGGCCTATCCGGCCGGGCTCGAATCGCAGGGAGGCCCCATACGTGCGCCGCCTGCGTCTAAATCTCATCACGGCGTCCAAATCGTAACGAGAGCCCTGCGCCAGGCGTGCTGGGCGGGTCATTTACAATCGTCAGGTAAGCAGGAACAAAACTGAATGAGTCTTTTTTCCAGGCATTTAGACCGGGCTCACGCGCCGGTTCTGTATACAGCTCTTGCTATCGGAATTGCAGCCCTGGTGAACGGCTGCGGCGCCGGCTACCGGCCGGTGGTGACCCCCATCAATCCCAGTGGTCCTGCTCCGCAGCCCACCTCGTACGCGGTGGTGGTTTCCTCGCCTGCTGCAGGTTCTCCGGGAATCGCGACCATCATCAACTATTCGGGCGACACCATCATGGCGCAGTCGCCGATCGGTGTGGGACCGGTCAGTTTCAGCCTGGATCAGACCGGCTCTACGGGGTACACCTACAACTCCGACGGTACGGTGACCAATTTTCCGGCTACCAAGGATCTGCAGCAGAAGAATGTAACCGTGACCACGTTGCCTTCCACAGCGGTGCCCGTCAACATGTTCTCTCCCTCCGCGGGATTGTGGATGACCGACCTTGCCGGCAACCTTGTGGATGTGTTCACCGGGTCTCCGGAGACATTCAAGCTGTCGATTCCGGTGGCTGCAAACCCGGTGATGGTGATTGGGCCGGGCGTCATAGCGCAGCGCAATTATGCGATCACTCAAGGTGCCGTAGCGGACGGATCGGTGTGTAACAATGCACCGACAAGCGCCCCGCCGGGGGAAGCGGATGCCATCGAGGTCGCGAGCAACACGGTTTCGGCCCGCATTCCCCTGGGCATGTGCCCGGTATACGCCGTGCAGAGCCCCGACAACAGACGGCTGTTCGTACTGAATCGAGGCAGCGACACCGTGACTGTGATCAACAGTCAGAACAACACGCTCAATGCATGTACGCCATTCCAGAACCAGAACGGGCAGACTGTGACCTGCCACCCGACCCTGCCTCTTTCGACCACGGCGGGCCTGACCGGGGCCAATGTACCGGCCGTCGCGGGCCCCGTGTACGCCGAGTACAACCTGGCGACCGGCCAGTTGATCGTGGCGGATTATGACGGCGGTGTCATCCAGGTGATCGACGTGAGCCTGGATGTATTCGGCAACGACAGCGCCACTTTTGGGACCACGTTCACGATTCCGGTAGGCAAAAATCCCGCCAGCGTGACGGTTCTCTACGATGGTAGCCGCGCCTACACGGCCGATCAGAGCGACCAGACAGTAACGGTGGTTAATCTTTCCAGCCACACTGTGGAGAAGAGCGTGGCGGTAACCGGGCATCCGAGGACGGTGGTTTCCACTCAGAACTCGCTGTTCGGCAAAGTGTACGTGGCCTCGCCGGACAGCCCATACCTGACGATCATTCGTACCGACCAGGACATTGTGGACGCGACGGTGCTGGTCCAAGGGAACATTATGGACGTGCGGGTGAGCACCCAGAATGCCGTGAGCGGGAATGCGAACAACACCAGCCGCAAGCCGGGCTTCGGACAGCCGTGCTATCTTCCAGGAGCCACGGCGGCCGCATCCTATACGAGTTGCACGACGTTGCCCACCGGTCCCTAGGCTGGTGTCCCCGAAGTACTTTGAAAAGCAACTGCGGATCCTTCGACTCATTTGTCGCACGAGGTGCTCCAAACTTCGCTCAGGATGACAAATTTGTATAGGGTGCGAACTTGAGGGACAGGTCAGTAGCAGTCGTGCCCTGACACCGACCAGTTGTTGCAGCGAGTTTTCTGCAGACTGCCTGGGCGAGACCGGAAGAATCGGAGGGTCATTCCGAAAGGTGGAATGACCCTTCCGTGTTTATTGAAGCTCCGGAATGAGCGATGGCCGCACCTCCAAAAACCCGGGTTGATCTTCTCCTCGTTGCGCGCGGCCTGGTTTCCAGCCGGGAGCGTGCCCGGGCGCTCATCCTCGCGGGGCGGGTGCTGGTGAATGAGCAGAAGGTGGAAAAACCGGGGGTATCGGTCGCGGACGACGCGGCGCTGCGGTTGCTGGGCAATGACCTGCCCTACGTCAGCCGTGGAGGAATCAAGCTGGCCGCGGCCCTCGAGCACTGGCACATCGATGTGGCGGGCCGAGGGTGCCTGGATGTCGGGGCGTCGACTGGGGGATTTACCGACTGCCTGTTACAGTTCGGGGCCGTGCACGTAACGGCCATCGACACGGGATTCGGCCAGATCGCCATGAAACTGCGCAACGATCCGCGGGTGCGCCTGATGGAGCGCACCAATGCCCGCCTGCTGGAGCCGGGAGCGCTGGCCGGTGCAGAACCGGAGCTCACGTTCCTGGTCATGGACGTTTCCTTCATTTCGGCGACGCTGCTGATCGGGCCGGTGCTCGCGGCCGCTCCCACGCTGCGCGAGGCCGTGGTCCTGGTAAAGCCGCAGTTCGAAGCGGGACGGGAACACGTGGGAAAGGGGGGAATCGTGCGCGACTCCGCCGCCCATCAACTGGCGATCGATCGCGTAACCGGCGCTTTGGGCTCACTTGCCTGGGAGATAGCCGGAACCATTCCTTCCCCCATTACGGGAGCGGAAGGCAACCAGGAATTCCTTCTGTATGCGCGGAGTTGACCAGGGATTCCGGTTCATGAGCCGCTGACCACCATCCGTTACACTGGGACCGCATGGGTCGCGTCGCAATTTGCTGCAAGCCGCAAAAGGAAGAACTCGGCCGGATTCTGCCGGAGTTGGTGGCATGGCTCCGGGAGCGCGGATATGAGCCAGTGCTGGACCGCGAGGCCGGACAATACACCACGGCCACCGAGGTGGTCGACCGCGCGGAGCTGCCGTTATTCACGCCGGAACTTATCATCGTTCTGGGCGGCGACGGAACGCTGCTATCGGTGGGGCGCATCTTCGCAGCGGCCGGCACTCCCATTCTCAGCGTAAACCTTGGCTTTCTCGGGTTCCTCACGGAGGTGCGGCTGGGCGATCTGTACGCCACGCTGGACAGCTGGTGCAACAACTGCCACAGCCTGGACGCCCGCGCCATGCTGCATTCCGAGTTGTGGCGCGAGGGGCGGGTCCAATCCGAATACGAAGCCGTAAACGACATCGTGCTCACCAAGGGCGACATCGCCCGCATGGGCGACTTCACGGTGGAACTGGACGGAAAAAAGGTGGCCAGCTTCCGTGCGGACGGCGTGATTGTTTCGACGCCCACCGGTTCGACGGCGTATTCGCTGGCGGCGAACGGTCCGATCCTGACGCCAGACGTGGATGCGCTGGTGGTCACGCCGATCTGCCCGCACCTGCTCACGCTGCGCCCCATCGTGATGCGGGGCGACGCCAACCTTACGGTGCGCGCGGACGCGATCCCGCAGGTAGCGTTGCTCACCGTAGACGGCCAGAGAGCCGTGGAATTGCAGGAGGGAGACGAGGTGCGCTGCCAGCGCTCTAAGTACACGGTGAACCTGGTCCGGCTGGCGGACGACGGCTTCTTCGATGCCTTACGCAACAAGCTGAGCTGGGGGGAGAGATAGGATCGGCGAGCGGTATTCGTCAGGACGGGGTGACGGCAAACGCCGGCAAAAAGCTTGATTCGACGATCTGATTCGACGACCGGGGGTTCGTGAATCTACTGGCTCAACTCTCCGAGCAGCGCCTTGGCCTTCTGGGTCAGCGTGGTAACGGCGTCGATATCGCCGGATGTCAGGGCGGTACGAGCCTGCTTCAGGATCTCCCGTATCTGGACCGAGGTTTTGGTTTCCTGATCGTTGAGCTTGCGGCTAATCCCGTTCAGGCCTCGCTCGATGTCGGCGATGGAATTCTCGGCCTGTTTTCTGGAATCCGGCGCTTCGGGCGTCTCAAACTTCCCAGAGGCGTTCTCCTCCTGGGGTGGAGCTTCGGCCACCTGAACGGGCGGCGTGGCGGCCGAGGTAGTGCCCTGCGAAGCCATTGCGGATTTCGCCGGGGTCTTGTGACGCCTGGGTTTCTCTTTAACAGGCTCGGGGGCAATCGCGACCGGCTCCTTGGTTTTGGGAACGTTCACGACGGGAGCAGGCAGGGCCGCAGGGGAAATATCGGGAGGGGGAGGGGGCGCGTCTTCCAGGGGCGGGGCCAGCGCCTGGGTCTGCGTGGTGATGGGGTTGTGGGCACAGGCACACAACACCAGCGGCAGCAGCCACGCAACCCTCCTGGCAACCAGCTTCATTGGCCAAACCCCTTCGTTTCTTCTACCCCCGCCGGCTGGAGATGCCGGCGGCCCCAATCCGCGGCGGCCAGCGGAATGCGCAGCCTGAATTCAGTTCCGCGGTCTTCCCTCGATTGTACTTCTATAGCTCCATGATGCAACTGAAGAATGCGATAGGTCATGGCCAGGCCAATTCCGCTGCCGCCACTTTTGGTGGTGAAGTAGAGATCGAAGATGCGATCCCGGATTTCGTCGGGGATGCCCACGCCCTCGTCGGCAATGCGGATGATGGCAGATTTGCGGTCGATCTCGAGCGTCACTTCCAGTTTTCCACCGTCAGGCATGGCCTGCGCCGCGTTTTCGATCACATTCAGAGCCGCCTGTTTCAGCAGGTCCGCATCGACATTGGCCGTTACGGGTTTGGCGGGCATCTGGTCAATGAGGATGATATTGCGGGTGGAGAGTTCCTCTGTGGCGAGGGCCAGGAGATCTCCGATGACGGCGCGCAGATCCTGTTCGCGGAGCTGCAACTCGACCGGCCGCGAGAAGTCCACCAGGGTCTGCACCACGCGGTCCAGCCGCCGTATCTCCGCGTCGATCACTTCGAGGTGGCGAATGCCGGGAGCGTGCGGGTCGCCCAGTTTGTTGCGCAGCAGTTCCAGGTGCACGACGATCGCGTTGATAGGATTCTTGACTTCGTGGGCTACGCCGGAGGTCAGCCGCCCGATGGCCGCCATGCGCCGCGACAGCTCCAGTTCCGATTCAATCTCTTCCATCGACTCGAGATCGCGAAGCGTCACCAGCGCTCCCAGGCCCTGGCGGCCCATTTCATCATGGATAAACTCGGCGGAGGCTTGAATGCGGCGGCCGGTCTCGGTGCGGACTTCCTGTTTCACCAGCGGGGCGCGCGAATCGAAGGCATCCTGCAGGGTTTTTCCCAGCCGGGTGGAGCGGTCGAAGATCTCCGAGGAGTGCATTCCCAGGACCTTGCCCCGTTCCATTTGCAGGAATCGCCGCGCCGCTTCGGAAACCAGCACCGCCCGGCCCTCAGCCGTAAACAGGAGAATGCCGTCCTGGAGATTGCCGAGGATCTGGTCGAGATTGTCCTTGAGGGCGGAGAACACCTCTTCCACGTTGCGCATGCGCTGGCCGATCTGCTCGATCTTGGTGGACACGCGCGCGGGGGTATCCTCGCGGGCGCGCATGGCCGCGTCCTCCTCTGCATTTCCGCCGGCTCCCGACGTCCAGTAATCGAGCTGCCGGCTGATGTCTTCGAGGGGGCGCAGCGCAAGATTGCTGAGCAGGAGAGCCACCAGCAGGGCGATGCCGAGGGCCACTCCCATCAACGTCACGGATTCGACGATCCATGGCGAGTATGCCTGCCGCAGGAAAGTGGTGCGCACCCCCACGTGAATGGTGAGGAACGGCTGGTTGTTCCGCTCCAGGGGCAGAGTCACGTCAAACACCTTGGCCGGGCCGAGCATCACGAGCGAGATCAACCGCAGAGGATTGGCGTTCTTCAACTGCATGAAGTCGGGACGCGAGGGCAGAGGCTTGTCCTGGCTCTCCGGATCGGTGCTCAGGAGGATACGGCCGGTGGTGTCCGCAATGTTGATGTCGTAAACGGTGGCCGAATAGCGATAGACCGAATCGGTAACCACCTGGAGGGGTTCGCTGGCGCGAATAGCCCCCGCCGCCAGGTCGCGCAGTTCGTAAGGCTTGGAGGGGTCGAATTTGCGGTCTCTGAGCCCGGTCTCCAGCGCTTTTTTGACCGCCAGCTGCACCTGGTTGACGACCATGTGATTGGTTTCGTAGGACTGCTCCACGGAGGCGCGCAGCAACTGGCTGACGTACACGAGCGAGAGGAGACCGGAAATCAGCAGCACCAGGGCGGTGATGGCCAGAACGAGTTTGGTCTTCAGTCGCATGCGTCCGATGGGGTTCAAAAAGCGGAGTTCAAAAAAGGCCTCTCTTTGGATTGTCGTCCTTTCCCGGCGCGAATGCGCGGCGGTTGAACTCCCAGACAGGAAACCAGTGGCATCCATGGCCTGCAAAAATTTTCATGCAAAGGAGAAAGCGGGGCCGATGGTGAAAAAAGCATACCGCAGGCGCGCGAAAACCGGATGGACTTTTGCAGATGGTCGCCGGTGGGCGGGGCGGAAAGGCGGCGCCAGGTGCCGATTACAATCAATCCCCCCACTGGATACAACGTTGTGCCACCACGCGATACAAAGTTATGCCCCCACCCCGTACAACGATAAGCCGCCACATGCGATCAATCGGGCAGCTGAAAACAGCATCATCCCGCCGTAGGCGGCGGTTGGAAGGGCCATCGTCTGACGAAGGGACGGCCGGACACGAGGTACATCGGCGAACGAATGGCAAAGGGAAGTATCGGCGGTTATGGTTGGGCGGTAATACGGCAATGTGGCTGAATAGCTGCCCAGCGGTTCGGGGCGTACAGCAGATCGAACCTCCTCTCAGCGCGCTCCTCCTGCGCCGATCGCCGTGATCTCGAAAGCGGTGGCGTAGAGCGAGGCGGGATCGAACGGCCGCCGATGTAAATCAGCGCCCGGTTGCTCGTCCAACCACTCAACGAATACCTGCATAAACCTTTCATGCGCAACTGACAAGAGGGAACTTGCCCAGTCCATATAGTTGAGAAGGAAGGCTTCGGTTTCGTCCTCCGTGTCATACGGAATACTTGCCTTGAAGCAGAAGTCCC
>DASXXV010000215.1:0-14381 GCA_036502905.1 Occallatibacter sp.
GCGGCTGGCGTTTGCTGCCGGATATCGCATTGCCCACAGCGCTCGACAGCGGACTAAATCGCGGGCTGGTATTTTGCATGAGTGGCCCGGCAACCGTGCCGGAGGATTCGGCAGGATGCAAACCGGTGCGTGCGGGGGGCAGCGCAGCGGCAGCAGCATTGTTTGCGGGCGTGGCCGCGATGATCGCTGAAAAGAACGGGGCTCAGGGAAACCTGGCTCCCACCCTTTATCAACTCAGCCGGCGCACCGGTGTTTTTGAAGACGTGGCGCAGGGCAACGCGCGCCTGAGTTGCGCGGCGGGAAGTCCGGGCTGCGACCCGTCGGGTGAGATCGGGTTCGATGCGGTTGCCGGGTATGATCTTGCCACCGGCCTGGGATCCATCGATGCACAGAGCCTGATCAAGGAGTGGGCGCGGGCCGCGGCCACGGGCACCGGAGGAGCGAGCGTCCTATTGACGGTTTCGCCCACGGTGCAAAATAACACCTACAATCCGTCGGCGCAGATCACCTTCGCAGCCAGCGTTTCGTCTATGACGGGCGGCGCAACGCCTACGGGAACAATCACGTTCTCCGATTCGACCCCGGGCGGAATCATCACCATAGGCGGCTCGGCGGTGACCCTCGATGCGAACGGCAAGGCCTCAGTGACCGTGCCCAGCGGTGCGACCGGCCAAAACGGTCTCCCCGTCGGAGGAAACAATGTCACGGCACAATACAGCGGGGACTCGACCTACGCGTCTTCGGCGTCCGTCCCTCCGTTTGTGGTTACGATCGCAAAGAGCCAGACGACCCCCACGATCTCCGCGCCAGCAGCGGTAGCGGCCGGCGCTAGCTTTACTGCCACCGTGACACTCACCGCCGGCACCCCGCCGCCGGGTACGCTCCCGCCCAGCGGATCCGTAACCATGGCGGTGGATGGGGTTGCCACCGCGAGCGCCCCCCTGAGCACCACGGGCGGCGTCACCACGGCGCCGTTCACCCTGACCGCGCCTGCTACGTCCGCATCACACAACCTGCAGGCTACCTATCCCGGAGACGCAAACTACAGTTCCAGCGTTGCGACGGTGGCATTCTCTATCTCCAAGGCCGCCACCGTCACCACCTTGACCGCAACACCCGGGACGCTGACCCCCGGCACCACCGAGACGTTGACAGCCTCCGTCGCTCCGCTCAACGCTGGAACGACGACCTTTTCGATTACCGGGACCGTAGCCTTTTATGACGGCACCGTGCTGCTGGGCACAGCCCCGCTGACGGCGAATAGCGCCACTCTCGGCGGTTTGTCCCTGTCCACGGCCGCCGCCCACTCGCTTACCGCGGTGTACTCTGGCGATGCATCGTGGGCTCAGAGCACCTCAAGTGCCGTCGTTCTTGTGCCGCTGCTGCTGGCCGACTCCGTCACGCTCACTGTGAGCCCCGCGACAGCCGCTCCCGGACAGGTCGTCACGCTGATCGCTACGGTGGCTCCGGCAGTTGCGCCGGCAATCACCAGCGAACAGAATCCCACCGGAAACGTGGTCTTCTATATCGGAAGCACGATCATCGGGACGGTGCCGCTGGTTGCCGGACCGAACCACACCGCCACGGCAACGCTGTTGACATCGACCCTGCCCGGCGGCAGCGACGTGCTCTATGCCTTTTATGTCGGTGACGCGTTCTACCAGCCCGGAACTTCGAATTCGATCAACATCACGGTGTACGATTTTTCGATTGTGACCGTGAGCCCGAATCCGCCGACCAACCTCACAATCGTAAAGGGCTCGTCGGGCCAGGCGTCGTTTACGGTAACCGGGCTGGGTGGTTTCAATAACCAGATCCAGGTGGCTTGCGCCGTGCCTGCGCAGGACGACATGACGTGCCTGCCCAGCCCGCAGCAGGTAACGCCCACGGCTACGATCACATTCACCGTACAGACATTTGCCGCTGGCGGCGTTGTCGCCTCCAGCCGTCCTCCCGCCCTGTTTTGGCCGCGCGCCCTGGGCGGAACGGCTCTTGCCGCGCTGGTGTTTTTCATGGTGCCGTTGGGGCGAAGCGCGCGCGGGTTCTCGGATCGTCTTCGCACCTTCGTAGTCCTGGGACTGAGCCTTGCCGGGCTGGGTGCGGCCGGCATCGGTTGCAGCAATTCCGTGACTGCCCCGGCGAGTAACGGAACGCCGCTGGGCGTGGCAACCTTTAAGATCACGGGCACGGCCTATATCGACAACACCGTGGTGAGCCGCAGTGTGTTCCTTACCGTGAATGTGATTCCGCCCGGCGGCTCCCCGGCGGTGGTTCACAATACGCTTGCCCACCGCTGACGGGCTTCCTTCCGTCGTCCTGGAGATCCTTATGCATTCCGGTCAACCGGCGCAGTTCAACATGGTGGCCGCGGCGCACGCGGCCATGATCGAGCACGGCTTCCACCCCGATTTCCCGCAGGAGGTCGATGCGGAACTGGCCGCCATCCAGGAGCATTCCGCCCAACCTCTGACGCCGATTTCCGCTTCCGGGTTCAAGGATCTGCGCTCCCTTCTTTGGTCCTCAATCGACAATGACACCTCCAAGGATCTCGACCAGATCGAGTGGGCGGAGCAGCTGCCCGACGGACGCATTCGTGTGCTGGTGGGCGTCGCCGACGTCGACTCGCGGGTGCCCGTGGGCACGGGGCTCGATTTGCATGCGCGCAGCGAGACCACCTCGGTCTACACCGGCGTGAAGGTGTTTCCCATGCTGCCGCCGGAGTTGTCCGAGGGGATCACCTCGCTGAATGAAAACGAAGACCGGGCGGCTATCGTCATCGAGTTCAAGGTCGACGGGGAGGGAAATGCATCCGACGGCGAGGCGTATCGGGCCCTGGTGCGTAACCGCGCGCAGCTTGCCTACAACGGCGTAGGCGCATGGCTGGAGGGCAAGGGTCCTGCTCCGGTGAAGGTGGCCGCCAACTCGGAGTTGGCTGGACAACTCAGGCTGCAGGACAAGGCCGCGCAGGCGATGCAGGGGAACCGTTTCCAGCACGGCGCACTCGATTTGGAGACCATCGAGACCCGGCCGGTGACAGTGGGCGCGGAAATCGTGGACCTGGCACGCCTGGAGAAGAACCGCGCCACGTCGCTGATTGAAGAATTTATGGTGGCCGCGAATGGCGTGATGGCGAGGACGTTTGACGATGCGAAGGTGCCGTCCATCCGGCGGGTGGTGCGCACCCCCAAGCGCTGGGACCGCATCGTTGAACTGGCAGAGCGCCTGGGAACCACGCTGCCCGCGGAGCCCGACTCAAAGGCCCTGAACGACTTTCTGCTCGCGCAGAAGCAAAAGGACCCCGATCATTTTCCCGACCTTTCGCTGGCGGTCATTAAACTGATGGGGCCGGGGGAGTACGTGCTGGTAAAGCCGAGCGATCCGCCGGCGGGCCACTTCGGCTTGGCGGTGCAGGACTACACGCATTCCACCGCGCCCAATCGACGCTTTCCTGACATCGTGGCGCAGCGCATCCTGAAGGCGGTGCTGCGCCGGGCCGCGCAGCCCTACTCCGAAGACGATCTCAGCGCCATTGCCCAGCGTTGCACCCAGATGGAAGACGCGTCGCGCAAAGTCGAGCGCGAGATGACGAAGCGCATCGCGGCGGTGGTGCTGCATCCGCGCATCGGGCAGAATTTCCGAGCCGTAGTGACGGGCGTAAACCAGCACGGGACGTTCGTGCGCGCGCTCGAACCGCACGTCGAAGGCATGCTGGTACACGGCGGCCATGGGCTGGATGTGGGCGACCGCCTGACCGTAAAGCTGATCGCGACCGATCCGCAGCGTGGGTTTATTGATTTCGCGATGGCGTAGTGGTTTACCCGGCGCGCATTGTTCCAGCCTGCACTAATCCCATCACGTGGCCTTCGGGGTCGGCGAACATGGCAATGAGAGGCCCATTTGGTACCTGGTCGGGGCCGGAGATCTTGTGGCCGCCGCGGCCTTCGATCCGGGTCAGCGTCTGGGCGATGTTGTCCACTTCGACGTAAAAAATCGCGTGACCGGCTCCCCCGTCCATTGCCGTTCCGATGCCTCCGTTGATGCCGCTCCCCGGCGACACCATCGAATAATTGTCCCCGGCCGGGTTCAATTGCCATTCGAACGCGGTGCGGTAAAAATCCTCCAGTACGGTCTTGTCTTTTCCCAGCACTTCGAAGTGGACGATGGGATTGGGCATTCCTGTCTCCTGATCGGGTATTCCAGTCTGGCTACGCGCCCGTGCGCAACCGATTGCGAAAATTCATCTTATTAGATTCAGCCGCAGCGTCGGAGCGGTCGCTTAACGCCAGAATTCTGCCTGTGCAAATCTCAGGTGCGATTTCTATTGACTCTTATCGCAAATTGCGATAATTTATATTGCAGATTGCGATAGACGAGTGGCCGGAAAGACATGCTATCGCAGAAAGCCCCATGAAGCTCGGCGAAAAGATCCGCTACTTGCGCGAAGTGGAAGGCAGTCTCCGGGGGCTGGACCGGGCCATGAGTCAGTTGGAGCTGGTGCGCGCCATCGCGCGGGAGACGGGCTCGAAACTGAGCCAAAGCTATCTTTCGCAGATCGAAAGCGGTGCGCGGCCGCACCTGACCAACACCACTCGGCAAATCCTGGCGAGCTTTTTCAAGGTCCACCCCGGCTACCTGGTGGACGATCCAGAAGGCTACTCTCCTGAGTTGCAGAGCGAGTTGCGGCACGTCGAGGACAAGCTGGATCTGTGGCTGGTGTCGGGTGCGGAAAGGTTTCGGCGTGATCCGGAGCTGAAGCAGGCACTGCTGACCCTGGCTCGCCACGAGCACTCGCGCGAATGCCTGCTGCTGCTGGAAGCCATTCTCGAGACCCCGGGGCTGGCGCCACGGCTGGCGGAAGTGCTGAGGAAGCAGGGTTCAAGGGTCAGGGATCAGGGGTCTGGGACCGAGGGACCAGGGGACCAAGGGGCAAAGGAAGAGAGCCGGCGGCACGGACCGGCTCAGCACGATGGGCGCGGCAGAAAAGAGGGGGCGCACAAATGACCTGGGAATCCTTCTATCTGATTTGCTTTCTGGTGGGGCTGTTCCTGAGCGCGTTTACGCTACTGGGCGGGATGGGGCATTTGGGCGGCGCGGGTCACGCGCACGTGCCGCACATGCCTCATGCTCCCCACGTGCACGTGCCGCATGCGACGCACATGGCGAACGGGACAGCGACGCCAGGCGGCGCGCAAAGTGCGGTTACGGTTCCCTGGTGGAACGCGTTTTCGATCATGGTTTTTCTCTGCTGGTTTGGCGCGGCGGGCTACCTGCTGACGCGCTATGGCAGCCTGGTCGCCGGAGTGGTGGTGGTGCTTGCGGGCATCTGCGGCGCAATCGGAGGAGCGATTATTTTCCTCTTCCTCACCCGTTTCCTGATGCCCCACGAGCGTGAGCTCAGGGCGGATGAAACGGAGGTCGTGGGTGCGGTGGGACGGGTCTCCTGTGCCATCCGTACCGGCGGCACCGGTGAAATCGTGTACGAACAACTGGGAGCGCTTCGTTCCGCACCGGCGCGCTCCGAAGATGGCCTCACCATTCCCAGAGAGGAAGAGGTCTTCGTCGTCCGCTACGAAAAGGGTGTTGCCTACGTGCGGCCATGGGCGGAAGTGGAAGCGGAAGATAGCTCCCAAAAGACACAAGCTCCCATCCTCTAAGTTCCGTTCTTAGTTTTTCGCTGCCCTCACCAGAGGATGGCGCAAGGAGGTGGAAGCTCCTTCCCGGATTGAAAGGACCGGGATCGCAATGAGCAGTTCTACTGTGCTGATCACGGATATGGCCATCCTGGTGGGGATCTTCCTGCTGGGTCTGTTGGCCAAGCTGTTTCCCAAGAAGGAAAGGGATAACCACTCCGGCGGGCACACGTCGCTGGCCGGAGTCTCCGGGCCGGGATCCGGGGACAGGGATCAGGGCTGATGGATCCCAATATCTGATGGATCCAGGTTCTGATAGATCCTGGATCTCATGGATCGCCGATCCAGCGCCCTGAGCCCGTTACGGTTCACTCAACACTATCCAACTGTTTGAAAGCCTCCCGGCGAAAGGACCGGGAACCCAATGATGAACCAGACAACAATCTTGATTGCCGGACTTGCTGCTCTAATGCTGATCCTCCTGATGGGGATCCTGGCCAGGATGTATCGGAAGGCCGGCCCGAACGAGGCCCTCATCGTGTACGGCTTCCGCGGCCCGCGGGTGATCAAGGGACACGGCACGGTGATTTTTCCCATGGTGGAGAACTGCCGCGAGCTCTCGCTCGAGCTGATGAGCTTCGACGTGGCCCCGCAGCAGGACCTCTACACCAAGCAGGGCGTGGCCGTAACTGTGGAAGCCGTTGCGCAAATCAAGGTGCGTAGTGACCAGGCTTCGATCCTGACGGCGGCCGAGCAGTTCCTGACCAAACCGCCGCAGCAGCGCGAAGGGCTGATCCGCCTCGTAATGGAAGGCCACTTGCGCGGCATCATCGGCCAGTTGACGGTGGAGCAGATCGTCAAGGAGCCCGAGATGGTGGGCGACCGCATGCGCGGCACCTGCGCCGACGACATGAGCAAAATGGGCCTCGAAGTGATCTCGTTCACCATCAAGGAGGTGCGCGACAAGAACGAGTACATCTCGAACATGGGCCGGCCGGATATCGCGCGCATCAAGCGCGATGCGGAAATGGCCACCGCCGATGCGGAGAGGGACACCGCTATCAAGCGCGCAACGGCCTTGAGAGAGTCCGCAGTCGCCAAGGCGCAGGCCGACCAGGAGCGCGTGATTGCGGAGACTGCGTCGCAAACCAGGCAGGCTGAAGCGCAGCGCGACCTCGACATCAATAAAGCTACGTATGCGGAGCAGAGCCGCCGCCAGCAGGCGCAGGCCGACAAGGCCTACGAGATCCAGACCAACATCATGCAGCAGCAGGTAACCGCCGAGCAGGTGAAGGTGCAGCAGGTGGAAAAAGAAGGGCAGATCAAGGTGCAGGAGGCCGAGATCACGCGGCATGAGAAAGAACTGATCGCGACGATTCTGAAAGAAGCCGAAGTCAATCGCCAGCGCATCGAGACGCTCGCGGCCGCAGAGAGGAACCGCCTGACCGCCGAAGCCGAGGGCCGCGCCGCCGCGATCCGCACCGAGGGCGAAGCGGAAGCATCCATCATCTTCCAGAAGGGCGAAGCGGAAGCCAAGGCGATGACCGTGAAGGCGGAAGCGTACCAGGGATGGAACCAGGCAGCGGTGGTGGACAAACTGCTCACCAATATGGCCGACGTGGTTCGTGCGATGGCCGAGCCGTTGAGCAAGGTGGACAAGATCACCATCGTATCAACGGGAAACGACGGCGCCGCCGGGGTGAACAAGATTACCGGCGACATGACGAAAATTGCCGCGCAGGTGCCCGCATTGTTTGAGGCGCTGAGCGGAATGGACATCAAGCAGTTGATGTCCAACGTGCAGGCGATCCGTCAGAAGCCGAATGGCGAAGCGGGCAAGACAAGCTCCTAGCTGCTGGCTTCTAGTTCCTGGCTTCCCTGCTGGAGCTGGATGTTACGGGATGAGCGAGCGGTGATCCCAGGTCAGGCGCAAAAACTCCACGCCAAACCTGGGGCACCCGTTTTAGAAAACGGGATACTTTGACGAAGGCAAGGCAGTCAATCGCATGCAAGAAAAAGCTAGCAGCTAGAAGCTAGCCGCTAGTAGCTGAACAGGGAGGGTGGTATGTCATTACTGGATAGAGTCAGCACGTTGCTTCGCGCCAATCTCAACGACCTGGTTGAGAAGGCCGAAGACCCGGAGAAGCTGTTGAAGCAGATCGTTCTGGACATGGAGAACCAGTTGCTCCAGGTCAAGACGCAAGTGGCGATCGCTATCGCCGACCAGCACCTGCTGGAAAAGAAACGCAAAGAACACGAACAGGAAGCCGCGGAATGGCGCCGCAAGGCGCAACTGGCCGTCGACAAGAACATGGACGACCTGGCGCGCAGCGCGCTGGAGCGTGCGCATAGCCATGAGCAACTCGCCGCGGGTTTTCGAGCGCAGGGGGAAGACCAGAAACACGAGGCCGATAATCTGCGCCAGGCATTGCGCAAGCTGGAACAGAAGCTGAGTGAAACGCGCGCGCATTGCGAAATGCTGGTGGCCGAGCACCGCCGCGCGAGGGTGGTTGGGCGCGCGACCAAGGCACGTACCGCTACCGGTCCCGACCAGGATCATGCTATGGACCGCATGAAGAGCAAGGTGCGCCTGACGGCAGCAGAGAATGCGGCGACCAGCGAAGTGATGGTGACCGAGACGCTCGAAGACAAGTTCAAAACGCTGGAGAACGAGGACAAGGTCGAACTGGAACTCCGGGCCATGAAGGCCCGGCTTGCGCTGCCGCAAAGTTGAGCGCCGGAATTTACATCGGGGGGACCGCACATTTTTGCACCCTGGGAGCCTGAATCACGTCTAAAGGAGCGGGTGAGAAGTTATCCCCGGAGCCCGAACCGCCGCTGGAAGATCGCGAGCGGAGGAGCGCTCGCGAGCGCGGCTGCACAAGACTGAAGTTCCTGAGTCCGGAGTAGTTACGCTCGCACTTCCCTGATGGTGGTCCATGCGACGAAAAAGTTGGGTTTTGCCTTTAGTAATCCTGTGTGGGACGTGTCTGCTCTTTGCGCCTCAGCAATCGTGGTCGCAAGTGCATGGCGCACCAGTGTCCGGAATCGTCAACTCCGGTGAACTGCCGGATGCGCCGGACCAGCAGGCCCAAAGCGCTGGGCAGCTGGCTCCGAATGCGGCGCAACCTCCTGCCAAGGCGGGTGCGGAGAGACCGTCTTCGCCGAATGCGGGAGATGTGAGCGGCACGGTAACGGATACGAACGGAGATGTTGTTCCGGGTGCGACGGTGTCGATCGAGAACAGCACGATTCCCATTCGCCAGAGCCAGGCCGCCAATGATAACGGCTTCTTCGAATTCAAAAATGTAGCGCCAGCCGACTCGTACCGGGTTACGGTACGCGCGGAGGGTTTTGAACCGTGGGTTTCCGAGCCGGTGAATCTGGCCTCGGGACAGTTCCTCGACGTCTCCGATATCAAGCTGAAGCTGACGGGCGAAGCTTCCTCAATTACGGTGTTTGCGAATCCGGAACAGATCGCCACCGAACAGGTCCAACTCGCAGAGCAGCAGCGCGTCTTCGGCATTATTCCGAACTTTTACGTTGTGTACGATTCCAAGAACGCTGTTCCGCTGTCGACAAAACTGAAGTTCCAGATGGCGTACAAGGTGGCTGTCGATCCGGTGTTCATCGTGGGTGACGCCGCTCTGGCGGGAATAAACCAGGCCGGAGATACGCCAGATTATCAGCAGGGATGGAAGGGCTACGGACAGCGATTCGGTGCGGCCTATACCAATGGCGTGACCGATATCATGTTCGGCGGCGCCATCCTGCCTTCGATCTTCCACCAGGACCCACGCTATTTTTACCAGGGCACGGGCACCGTGAAATCGCGCTTGCGGCATGCGCTCGCAAATCCGTTCATCGCGCGCGGCGACAACGGCAAAAACGAGATCAACATCTCCAGTATGGGCGGTGACCTGATCTCGAGCGCTCTCTCGAATACCTATTATCCTGATTCGAATCGCGGGCCTTCATTGGTATTTGGAGGGTTCCTGCTCAGCACTGCAGAGCGTGAATTGAGCAGCGTGGTGCAGGAATTCGTATTGCGTAAACTTACGCCCAGCGCCAAGCGTCAAACCTTCTGATGCGGGCGCAGGCCCGTTGTCTTGAAGACATTCGAACGAAAAAAATTTTGATCATCCGGTACGCCGCGGGAATCCATTGGGTTTCCGCGGCGTTCCATCAGGACCGGATGTGGTGCGGAATGCGGATCAAATATCTTCTTCTATCAATCCCGCAGCGAAATAAAGAGAAATGGTCGCTCTTTCGCATAAACGACATTGATTGAATTTTGAATTGAAATTCGCATCCCGCCGCATGGATACGGTCGCTGACTAGGATTTTTGCTAGATGTCCGACCGCGGTGTTGCGCCTGACGATGAACTGAGTGTCAGGTCGTCGATGCGTCTTCATTTCATCGTTCATTGGGCGGTAATCGTGGTTGGGGTCGGTGCCCTCGCATCTCCCATGCGGTCGCGGACCCAGGGGTTGGCCGCGTCGGCCTACGCCATTCCTCCTGCCCCGGAGACTCCCGAGCCGCAAAATCGGATGGTTGCATCACCGTCGGTGGATGCAGGGAACGTCAGCGGCACGGTTATCGATGTATACGGAGACATTGTGCCGGGCGCCACAGTGATGATTGAGGGCTCCGATGTCACCGATCGGCACAGCCAGGATGCGAACGATAATGGATTCTTCGAATTCAAGAACCTCACACCGGGCACGTCTTATCGAGTCACCGTAAGCGCGAACGGGTTTGATCCCTGGGTCTCGCCGCCGGTAAGGCTCGAGCGCGGGCAATTCGTGCACGTGAGCGAGATCAAGCTGCGGGTCCATACTGAAGCCGCTTCAGTCAGAGTGGTTGCTACCCCGGAGCAGATTGCAACCGAACAGGTTACCATCGCGGAGCATCAGCGCATTCTCGGTTTCATTCCGAATTTCTATGTCGTGTACGATTCAGAAAATGCTGTGGCGCTTACAACAAAATTGAAATTCCGGATGGCCACCAGGGTTGCGGTGGACCCGGTCAGTTTTTTCGGAGCAGCGACGCTGGGCGCCATAAATCAGGCGGCCGATGTTCCGAATTATCAGCAAGGGTGGAAGGGCTACGCACAGCGTTCTGGGGCGCTATATGCGGACGGCGCGACAAACATCATGTTCGGCGGTGCGATCCTGCCGTGGCTGCTGCACCAGGATCCCCGTTATTTTTATCTAGGCAAGGGCCCGACGAAATCGCGGGTACTGCATGCGCTCTCCAATCCCTTCATCTGCAAAGGCGATAACGGCCATAAACAGCCTAATATCTCAAGCATGGGCGGTGATCTCATCTCCGGCGCCATTTCGAATTTATACTATCCGGAATCGAATCGTGGAGTGTCGCTGGTGTTTACTGGTTTCCTGTTCAGCACGGCGGAGCGCGAGGTGGTGAGCGTGCTGCAAGAGTTTGTCGTCCGGAGATTCACGCCCAGTGCGAAGCATTAACACCCGGCTTGTGAAGTGCGCCGCACGAAACATCCTCCTGGCTGGAAGCCTCTTATCCATCATCTGTTTCAGCAAACTGCCGGTTCCCAATCTTCTTGTCTTGTTGCGGTGACCCGCGCGATACTCAGAAACGCGTTCCAGGGATTCTGGTGAATCGTTTTTACGCGGGGAGCGACATCGTGAGTGGCCTTTCAAAGGGTGCCCTTCTGGGGGCGTGGATGGTCGCGGCGTTCTTTGCATCAGCGACGATCTCAGGCGCGCAGACCGATGTGGACAACGGCTCGGGCGCCTTCGCGACCGGCAAATACCGCAACCTGTTCGCGGAGGACGGCCACTCGCAAAGTGAGATTCGGGCCAAGATCGATGCGGCGTATCAGCAACTGTTTCATGGCGATCCGCAAACCCAGGCGATCGCTTTTGCCGCGGGCAAGAACGAAAACGGGCCGCTGATGTACATCACCGACTGGGCCAATCACGATGCGCGCACCGAGGGTATGTCGTACGGGATGATGATTGCCGTGCAACTCGACAAGAAGGCTGAATTTGACGCGATCTGGAACTGGGCGAAAACCTACATGTATATTTCAGACCCGAAGGCGCCGAGCTACGAATACTTCGCGTGGTCGTGCAAGACGGATGGCACGCATAACTCCGAGGGCGCCGCGCCGGATGGCGAATCGTATTTCGCCATGGCGCTGCTGTTCGCGTCGAACCGCTGGGGCGATGGCAAGGGAATTTACGACTATCATGCCGAAGCGGAGAAGTTGCTTCGCGCGATGGTGCACCGGCCGGTGATTTCCGCGCCCGCAAAGAACGCTTCTCACGCTAGGAACGGACAGCACACGGTAGGCCCGATGGTAAATCAGGATCCGCCCATGATCCTGTTTGTTCCGGAAGTAATGCCGCAACCGTTCACCGATCCTTCCTATCACCTGCCGGCTTTTTACGAATTGTGGTCGCGCTGGGGACCGGAGGAGGACCGCGCGTTGTGGGCGAAAGCCGCCGAGACAAGCCGCGCTTTCTTCGTGAAGACCACGCATCCAAAGACCGGGCTGGCGCCGACTTACGCGAACTTCGACGGCACACCGCACACCAACCGGTTTCCCCAGTCAGGCGAGTTCGGCTACGACGCGTGGCGCACTGCCAGCAACTGGTCCGTGGATTGGTCGTGGTGGCGCAAGGCGCCTGCGGAACAGCAATTGAGCGATCGCATCCAGCACTTCTTTGCGTCGCAGGGGATCGACAAGTATGGGCCGGTGTACACGCTCGATGGCAAGGACGTGGGCGCGACGCCCAGCCTGACGCACGAAGATCATCCCGCGGGTCTCGCGGGAACGAACGCCGTAGGCGGCCTTGCCGCGACAGATAAGGCGAGGGCCGGGAAATTCACCGAGGCGCTGTGGAATACGCCGATACCGTCGGGGCAGAACCGCTATTACGACGGCATGCTCTACCTGATGAGCCTCATGCATTTGGGAGGAGAGTTTCGCATCTGGATGCCGAGAGAAACAGGCAAAAGTGAACCGCTGAAAAAGTGAATAAAGCCGGCGGCGCGGGGGTGCTCGCAGACCCTCGCGCTATTGCGTTCTCATTTTGCGGTCGTATCGCTGACCACACCGAGCGTATCGAGACCGAGATTGAGTTCCAGCACATTGACACGCGGCTCGCCGAGAAAGCCGAGTTGGCGGCCGCGGACGTGCTTTTCGACCAGGCTATGCACTCGGTCTTCGCTGAGTCCGCGCGCTTTCGCCACGGCCGGCGCCTGGTAGAACGCAGCATCCGGCGTGATGTCGGGATCGAGGCCGGAGCCCGAGGTTGTCACCAGGTCGATAGGCACCGGCTTGCCGGGGTTTGCCGCGGCGAGTTTGTCAATGTCTCCCTGGACTCGCTGGACCAGCTTGGCATTGGATTGTGCGAGGTTTGATCCGCCGGAAGATGTCGCGTCGTAGCCATTGCCGGCCGCCGAGGGGCGGGGATGGAAGTAACGATTCGACGTGAAGCTTTGCGCCAGCAACTCCGATCCGATGACCTGCCCATCTTTCAGGATGAGGCTGCCGGCGGCTTTATGCGGAAAAAGTGCGCTCGCCAGCAGAGTGACGAAGAGTGGGTAGCCGATGCCGAACAGCAAGGTTGTGATGGCGGTGAAGAGAATCGATGTTCTCCAAATCGAATGCCTGGCAGGTATGGTCTGGGCTGCGGTGTATACCGGGGCCGTGGATACGGAGTGCATGGTGTATCTCCTCTTTCGCTGGGGCCCATCCGCTCATCGACCGAAAAGAACGTCGCAAGGACGGACACCCAGACCAGGGTTCAGCCAAGGTGCATGGCTACAAGCACCATGTCGATGGCCTTGATGCCGATGAACGGAACGATGAGACCGCCTACGCCATAGATGAGCAGGTTCTGGCGCAGCAGCGCTTCGGCTGCCTTGGGCTCGTATTTGACGCCTTTGAGCGCCAGCGGAATCAAAGCGATGATGATGATGGCGTTGAATATTACTGCGGACAGAATGGCCGATTGCGGCGAATGCAGGTACATGATATTGAGAGCGTTCAGCACCGGGAATGCGCCGGCAAACATGGCGGGAATGATGGCGAAGTATTTCGCAACGTCATTGGAGATCGAGAACGTAGTCAGCGCGCCGCGGGTCATCAGCAGTTGCTTGCCGATCTCCACGATCTCGATGAGCTTGGTGGGATTGGAATCAAGGTCCACCATGTTGCCTGCTTCCTTGGCGGCCTGCGTGCCGGAGTTCATGGCCACGCCCACATCGGCCTGGGCCAGCGCGGGCGCATCGTTGGTGCCGTCGCCGGTCATGGCCACGAGCTTGCCTTTGCCCTGCTCGCGCTTGATCAGGTCCATCTTGTCCTTGGGCTTGGCCTCGGCAAGAAAGTCGTCCACGCCAGCCTCGCGCGCAATCACCGCGGCAGTAAGCGGATTGTCGCCGGTGATCATGATAGTGCGGATGCCCATGGCACGCAGCCGTGCAAGGCGCTCCTTGAGGCCGCCCTTGACGATGTCTTTGAGATAAATGACGCCGAGCGCGGAGGAGTTTTCGGCGACCACCAGCGGCGTGCCGCCGAGCCGCGCCACTTCTTCCACGCTGTCGCGCACTTTTTGCGGCAGCGACGAGCCCTGCTCTTCAAGGAAGCGCGCAATCGCATCCACCGAACCCTTGCGGATGAGCGTGCCAGGCAGGTTGACGCCGCTCATGCGGGTTTGCGCAGTGAACGGAACAAATTCGGCGTGGATGCCGCCCAGGTCGCG
>DASXXV010000216.1:0-8750 GCA_036502905.1 Occallatibacter sp.
CGAAAATTTCCGGAAATTCCCGGAAATCCCTTGAATTCCCCCCGAAAACCAAGATATATACAAGACTACCGGGCAAAACGCCGGGTCCTGCCTCAGGCATCAAAACTCGTTCGGAGGAGATTTATGCGCCACGCGGCCGCCCGTTCCAACCTGCTTGTTCCTGAGATTCGGGAAGTCATGGACATTCGCCAGGCCTCCGATTATCTCGGAATCTCCCCGGACACTCTCTACAAGTACGCCTCCGAGGGGTTTGTGCCTGCCTTTAAACTCGGCAACCGCTGGCGCTTCAAGCGTTCGCGATTGGACGAGTGGATGGACCGCCGGTCTGACCAACAGGCCGCCGAAATCGACCCCGAGCAGAAGAAGCCTCCTCGCCCCGCCATGTAAGAACGGGACTGGTGGGCGGTGCCTGGCAACTCACGCTCCCGTTTCAGTTCGCTGATGCCCGATGCATGTGCCGGTTTCACCCGCCCGCCGTGATAAAACTGACCCCGTGGATCACTCCAGACGCTTTGGCCTGCTGCGCCGCCGCCTGAATAGCGCCGGCGTCTCGAGCCTCCTTGTCACCCATCTGCCCGACGTGCGCTATCTCTGTGGCTTCACGGGGTCCAGCGCGGCCCTGGCTGTGACTCGCCGTGCAGCGCGCCTGTTCACCGATGGCCGCTACCGCGCCCAAGCCGCCGATGAGGTCAAGGTAGCCAAAGTGGAGATTGTCAGTGGCTCGCCTGCCGTGGCCGCGGTCCAATGGCTCTCCGCGCAACCCGGCACCGAAAACGCCGCCTTCGATCCTGCCAGAACCACGGTTGCAGACCTTGCCCGCTGGAAGGCGGGACTCGCCTCCGCCCTTCGCCGCAAGTTCCTCTTACCTCTCGAGGAGTCCCTTGTGGACATCCTGCGCATGGTCAAGGATCCAGACGAACTGATCCTGATGCGCGAAGCCGCGCTGCTTGGCTGCAGGCTTTTCGAGCACATTCTCGCGGTTCTGCGCCCCGGGCTCGGGGAGATTGAAGTGGCTGCGGAACTGGAGCACCAGGCGCGCCTCCTGGGCGCCGAGGGCATGTCTTTTGAAACCATCGTCGCCTCGGGACCCCGTTCCGCCATGCCCCACGGCCGAGCCACTACCGCCCGCCTGCCCCGGCGGGGATTCCTGACCCTCGACTTCGGTGTTATTCTCAATGGTTACTGCTCGGATATGACGCGTACCATTCACTTTGGCGCGCCCAAACCGAAACAGCGAAGGGCGTACGAAGCCGTATTGGAAGCCCAGCAGGCCGCGGTTGCGGCGGTTGCCGCTGGGGCCAGCTGCGGGGACGTGGACGAAGCCGCCCGCAGCATCTTGCGCAAGGCCGGATGGGCTGAAGCTTTTTCCCACTCCACCGGCCATGGCGTTGGTCTTGAGATTCACGAACCGCCGCGCGTTGGCGCAGGACAAACCACCACGCTGCTTCCCGGCATGGTCGTGACCATCGAGCCGGGCATCTACCTTCAGGGCGAGTTCGGCATTCGCATTGAAGACATGGTTGCGGTCACGCGAACTGGTTGTGAGTTGCTCACGACATCGCCCAAGGCACTGATCGAGATTTGAGCTTTTTGACGCATTGCTTCCGTCCCCACGGGGGTTCAGAGGGCAAAAGGAACGAATGAAGCCAGAAGATATCGAGGATTTGAAGCAGCTCATCGAGTTTCTGAAGGAGAACCAGGTCGCCGAGTTCGATCTCGACCGCGGCGACATGAAAATACGCCTCAAATTCAACCAGGGTGTTGCGCCCGCGATTGCCCCAGTGGCGGCCAACCTGCCATTCGTGGCCGCCATGGGTGTGCCAGCTGCCGCACCGCCGCCCCCACCCGTTGTTCCCCTGACTGCAGAGCCCGAGAGCCAACTGCACGTCGTGAAGTCGCCTATCGTGGGCACTTACTATGGATCCCCATCGCCGGGGGCCGCCCCCTTTGTCAGTCCTGGAGACCACGTGGAAAAAGGCCAGGTCATTTGCATTGTCGAAGCCATGAAGCTGATGAACGAGATTGAGGCCGATGCCAGCGGCGAAGTTATCCGCTGCCTGGTCTCCGACGGCCAGCCCGTGGAATACGGGCAACCCCTGTTTTCCATTCGATCGACATGAAAGCGGATTTGTCGGAGCCGGCGGTGTTAGTGGAGCCGGCGGCGCCGATTTGGTGATTCGACTAACTTCGCTAACGAGCTAATTCCGCTTTTTTAAGGTCCCAATGCTCCGTAAGGTTCTCATTGCCAATCGCGGCGAAATCGCTCTCCGCGTCATCAACGCCTGCCGGGAACTCGGCATCCGCACCGTTGCCGTTTATAGCGAGGCCGATCGCAACTCGCTCCACGTCCGCTTTGCCGATGAGGCGATCTGCATCGGGCCGCCGCGCCCCGCGGACAGTTACCTAAACGTCCCGGCGGTGATTTCGGCGGCGGAGATCGCCGACGTCGACGGCATCCATCCCGGGTACGGCCTGCTCAGCGAAAACGCGAATTTCGCCGAGGTCTGCCGCGCTTCGAACATCAAGTTCATCGGTCCGCCCCCGGAAGTCACCCGCCTGATGGGCGAAAAGGAAAAGGCGCGCCAGGCGATGAAGAAGGCCAAGGTGCCCATCCTGCCGGGCTCGGACGGTGTGCTGGACTCGGCGGAAGATGCACTCCACTGGGTGAAGAAGGTGGGTTTTCCTGTCATCCTGAAGGCCAAGGCGGGCGGCGGGGGCCGTGGCATGCGCATCGTGCGCAGCGCCGAAGAGCTTCCCAATCTCTACCATGCCGCCTCCACTGAGGCTGCCAACGCCTTCGGCAATGGCGACCTCTACATGGAGAAATTCATCGAGCGCCCGCGGCACATCGAATTCCAGGTACTGGCGGACGAGCACGGCAATGTGGCCACTCTGAACGAACGCGAATGCTCGATCCAGCGCCGCCATCAGAAGCTCATCGAAGAGGCGCCGTCGCTGCAGGTGACGCCCAAAATGCGCGAGGAGGTCGGCCGTACGCTCCGTCATTGCCTCACCGAAATCGGCTACCAGAACGCCGGCACGGTCGAGTTCCTTATGGATGAAGACCGGCAACTCTACTTTATCGAAATGAACACCCGCATCCAGGTGGAGCACCCGGTCACCGAATTCATTACCGGCATCGACCTCGTCAAGGCGCAACTGCTCATAGCTTCGGGCGAGAGGCTCGATGCCATCCTCCCCCCCAAGATAGAGATTCGCGGACATGCCATCGAGTGCCGCATCAACGCCGAGCACCCGGAGAAGTTCACGCCCTCCGCAGGCAAGATCACCGCGTTCAACGTGCCCGGCGGAAACGGCGTTCGGGTGGACACTGCGCAATACGCTGAAGGAGTGGTGCCGCCCTACTACGACTCTCTCATTGCCAAGCTGATCGTGCACGGACACGACCGCGCCGAGGCCATCGCCAAGATGGAGCGTGCGTTGAGCCAGTTCATCGTGCAGGGAATTGAAACGTCCATTTCCCTGCACCAGGGCGTGTTTCAGGATGCCCGCTTCCGTGCCGGCGACTTCGATACCAAGTTCATGGAGCGCTTCCTGGCTCGCGACGAATAGCCCCATCAAAAGCTGCTTGCAGCCTACTTCACGCTCAGGTCTCCATCGACGTCCACTATCACCGAATCGCCCTGGATCTGGATGGAGTGGATCTTCAGCCGCTCCAGCGTCACCTTGTACCCCGACGTAGCGGTAGAGTCCTGGAGCGCCTTGCGCAACAGTTCGGCAGCATTCACTTTCATGCTGGAGGGCACCTGGTGGCTCATGAAGGGGGCCAGCACAAAGTTTAATTCCCGCTGTTCACTGATCCGCTCCAGCCGGGCATCACGGAACCCCAGGGTTTCGCCTTCGCCATCGGGGGCCACGGAAACCTCAGAAGTGGGCGCCAGCGTGAAGCCAATACAGGCGCCATGTACGGGTTTGCCCACGCGGGCGTGAGTCTTGACTCGCACCAGTATCCGGTCCTTGGTGAAGGACAACTGCGGGTCGTCGGCGTAAATGGAGCAGGGGGTCAGGGGCGAGCCCTTCAGGTAATACCGTCCGCTGGGCCCACTGAAAAGTTGATCTTTGAGGGTCCTCTGAAGGGCGTCGCGGCTGACCTTGAGCTCGACGGCCGGGCAGGGAAACGCTCCCGCAACCAGCAGCGCCAGGCAGGAAAAAACCGCCGTTCTGGCTAAGTACATACCAATATCGTGCCATTATGGCGTCGGGCCTGCCAGTTACGCCTTGTGTATCCCTGCGGCTTATCCCCCGAAGGTGGTATTACCCGCCAGTAAATTGTTCTGTTCTTTCTACTTAGCAAGCGCTCAGAAGATGACAGAAAAATGAATTCGTTGACGAAATCGGTCCCTAACCTATTGATTTTTGAATAAAAAATCCTTAAAATAAGAATCTAGATTGACCTCCGGCTGACGTACTGGTCTCCCCCTCCCCCAGCCGAGGAAGAACGAACACTTTCTCTCTGACTTTCGATTTTTAAGGACACCCAATCAATGGCAAAGCGTCGTGGAAATCCGAACTGGGGCAAGCCGGAGCCAATTGGCCCGGTAGTGCCGACTGTGACCTCCTTCGAGCAAATCGTGAAGGAGTTCAAGCTCACTCCGGATCAGTATATCCGGTCAACCCGTCTTCGGGAGTGGGCCCGCCGGAACAAAAATTCCAAGTATATCCCTGAGGCTCTTCTGGAGGCTTGGGGATTCGAGATCGAATCGACGTTATAGGGCTCCCTTCGAATGCACGTTCAGAAGCGCCGCCATTGTGCGGCGCTTTTGTTTGGGGTTAGATCGGAACCACGGGGATGAATCCCGAAAGCGAAGTAGCCAAATCCGACGCGACTAAAAAGGTCGCGACTTCCCTGGAAAGCCAGGACACAGTAACACTGTTTCTGCTGTAAGAGAACGACGGCGCAGAGATTCTCCCTTTGGAAAGACTGAAATTGTTTTCGGCGGGAGCACAGCGATCCGGGCGGCTGGTATTCAGTCTCTGCAGAGCTTAGGAACGTCGACTGCCATCTTCTTTGATGTTTACCTCTTTTCTGGGTGACAATAAGACGTACCGATGCCCATTTTCGAACGTACCCCGGAAGCCCCGTTTACCGATGTGCCTGGCGCTGTCGAGGAGATCCGCGCGGGCCGCATGGTGGTCGTCGTCGATGACGAAGACCGCGAAAATGAGGGGGACCTGACCCTGGCTGCTGAGCATGTCACCCCCGAGGCCATCAATTTCATGGCGCGCTACGGACGGGGCCTGATCTGCCTCACGCTGACCGAGGAGCGGGCCGATCATCTGCGCCTGTTTCCCATGACGCAGCACAACTCTTCGCGGTTCGGCACGGCATTTACCGAGACAATCGAGGCGCGCGAGGGAGTCACCACCGGCATTTCGGCAGCCGATCGGGCGCACACCATTCGCGTTGCCATCGATCCGAAGTCCAGCGCCGCCGACCTTGCCCGGCCGGGGCATATCTTTCCGTTGCGTGCGCGTCGTGGCGGGGTGCTGGTGCGCGCCGGGCAGACGGAGGCATCGGTGGACCTGGCAAGGCTCGCCGGTCTCAATCCGTCGGGCGTGATCTGCGAGATCATGCGCGACGATGGTGAAATGGCTCGCATTCCCGACCTGATCCCGTTCTGCCGGGAGCACGGCCTCAAAATCCTCACCGTGGCGGAAATGATCCGCTACCGACTGCGCCACGAGCGGTATATCGTCCGCGCCGGAGAGAGTCGCATCCAGACCAGCTACGGCGAATTCCGCATGATCGCGTACGAGAGCGAAGTGAACGGCGGGGAGAGCCACATAGCGCTGGTTCGCGGCGATCTTTGCCCGGAGTGCCCGGCGTTCACCGACGGCCCCTCGGGACTGCCGGGGAGCGCCACTGCTCGGCCGCCCTGTTCCCACGCCGTCCTGGTTCGAGTGCATACGCGCTGTACTTCGGGCGACATCTTCGGCGCCGACTGCCATTGCCGGGAGATTATCGACCAGTCTATGCGCATGATCGCTGAAGAGGGCTGCGGGGCGCTGCTTTACCTGCACAACACCTCGCGCGGATTCCAGATCGAGCCCACCCCCGCCGACGCATTCGTCCCGCAGGGTGCATTTGAGCCGGGCGGGGCGGTAACCCCGACGGCCGCCCGGGAGACCCATTTTGGGCGGCTCATCCTGCACAACGAACTGCGGGCCCGGGAGGGGTCGCAGGACCGCTCCGGACGCATCCTGCGCGCCATCGGGCTGGGGGGCCAGATCCTCTCCGACCTGGGCATCCAGCGCATCCGCTTGCTGTCCAACACGCCCATGCACATTCCTGCCCTTGAGGGCTTCGGGCTGGAGATTGTGGAGCAGGTGCCTATCCCCATCAAGGAATGCACCAGGGTCGGCTGAAGCTGCCGAAGAGTATCTCCCCTCCCTGCATGTCGGTCAGAGGGCCGCACCCGGAACATTTGTGGATGCGGGATGGCCCACGCGGGAAATCTATTGTTTATCATGCCTTGCAAGCATAAGTATATGAAGTCCTTCACTTATGGGAATGGTCTTGTCCAAAGAGAAATGAGCTGTTTAGCCGGGTCTTCCGCGGACTTTGCAGCATGACGCCAAGAATCCCAATACAAGCCGCTGCAATGTTGCTGGAGTGCAAATACGCTGTTGAAATTTAGCAATAGATTAGGAGGATATTAAAGATCTTTGCCCGTGCGGATATGGGGGGCGGGGGATTTTATTGGCTGCACGGGTAATTCATTTCGGGTGGGATGATTGTTATCGCCTTGCGGTGCTACAGCGCGCGGGCTACCACGTAATCGAGGCTGGCTGCATCGCCGAACTGCAGTCCGAATTGCGAAGCGCTCGATACGATGCCATCGTGCTCTCCGAGGATCAGGACATGGAGGTTGCCGCGGTTCTGGACGTGGTGAGGCGCGCGACGCGAGCCCCGGTGATTCTGTTTCGGCGGACTTTTCGCCCCATGGAGGCGCGGAGGATTGACCTGGTGGTCGAGTACCAGGTGCTACCGCGGGACTGGCTTCGCTGCATGGCGGTGGCGATCCTCCGCCATCGCCTGCTGCCGAACGGGGCGGACTGACACCCCACTGACGCATATCCCATGTTGACGTGCGTTCGGGCCGCATTTCCGATTCACAGGCGGGAAAGGCGCAAAAAGACAGACCGCCGGCGGCGGGCTGCCTTTTATCAAACCGGATCCGCAGCTTACTTGCCGGACTTGGCCGGGGCGGAGGCGGGAGAGGACTTTGTGCCTTCCAGGACCGAGTGTGAGCGGTTGCCCCGGACGTAGAGGATGGTGAGGGTGAGGGAGGTAACCATGAAGATCACCGCGGACCAGGTGGTGAGACGGGTAAGCACATTGGCCGCGGCGCGGGGGCCGAATGCCGTTTGCGAGCCCTGGCCGCCGAAGGCGCCGGCCAGATCGGCTGAGCGTCCCTGCTGAATGAGAACCACGCCGATGAGGAAGAGGCACACGATCACGTGGACGACAATCACAAAGTAGAAGAGAAAGGTCATTGCGAAGCTGCTTCCGAATCTGCCAGGATGTGCCGGATGCGCCGGGCGGCCTGGCGAGGAGATACCATGGTGCGGAGGAGGGGACTTGAACCCCTATGGAGTTACCCGCTAGCACCTCAAGCTAGTGCGTCTGCCAATTTCGCCACCTCCGCACGGTGGTGAACCTATTGAGTATACCAAAAGTTGAGAGCACTTCTCTGGCGCCATCGGGCCGCCAGCCCTCCTGTGGTTACTGCGGACTAGGCGGCGGCGTGGGTTGTCCATTCGGCTCTTCCGTCGGAGGCGTGCCCGGCTGGGCCGGCAATGGCGGTGCGCTTTGCTCAGGCGTGGGCTGCGGAACCGGCGGGACGGGCGCGGCGGCCGGCGTACCTGTCTCCACCGGCGCCGGCATCTTTGCCCGCAGGCGCTCTTCGGCGTCATCGCCCCAGTATTTGCAATTCAGCCGGATGAACACCGACGAGTAGGGAATCACCGACTTGGTCTTGAGAATCAATACGTTGACCAGCCTCCCTGCATCGTCGACATCCGCAATCAGCTTTTCGTGCAACTCCGACCCGATATTCTGACCGTCGAGCAGCTTGGCGATCGCATCGCGATAAGCCGATGTACCCGGAGCATCCTCCTCCTGGACATAGGGAAGCTCCGCGTCCATGAAGAGGTCAGGCCGCACGTGGACAGACTTGTCAATCGCGGCCAGGACGAACTTGATCACGTCCAGCTGATCGGCGTTGGTCTCCACCGTTTCAACCCCGGGCGAGGACTGCAAAGGGTAGGCCGAATCCACGATCAGGACCCAGTTCCGGTGACCGAGCATCGGCATATCCTGTTCGACCCTGGACTGCCATCCCGACGAAGTC
The DNA here is from genome assembly GCA_036502905.1 of Occallatibacter sp. Classification (GTDB taxonomy): domain Bacteria; phylum Acidobacteriota; class Terriglobia; order Terriglobales; family Acidobacteriaceae; genus Telmatobacter. The sequence goes on from DASXXV010000216.1 coordinate 8,376, forward strand.
GCCGGTGAGGCGCCAAACATGGCGCAAGGCGCGATCAGAAGACTGAGATAGAGCAATACCTTACGCATGCCGCAATTCTCCTTTTTCAACTCCAAATGAAGCGGAGTTTCCCTGTTATCCGCGCTGGACATCCGACATCGCTTGCTCTTCCAGCCTCTTGCCTGCCGCCGAACCGGCCGGATCATCGCGCTGGTTCAGAAGCCAGTAATGAAACCCATCCACAATCGCCATCAGCGCCGCCTGGTTCAGGTCGCTGCTGACCCCGGCGGTAACCCAGGGCTCGTGTCCATCGGCGTGAAAACTGACCGTCACCCGCACATGGGCCGCCGAGTCATGTGCCGATACGTCGATCGCCGTAACGCTGAACCGGCCCAA
>DASXXV010000217.1:0-8804 GCA_036502905.1 Occallatibacter sp.
CTTACCTGCGCATTGTGGCAGAGGGGAGCGTGGGGGCCGGAGACGAAATCCGCATTGTGGAGAGGCCGGATCACGATCTGACGGTACGCGATGTCTTTCGCATTTACTTCCGCAATCGCGACCAGGCCGAGCGGCTGCTCACGGTTCCGCAACTGTCAGGTGGCTGGAAGGAATGGGCAACAGAGATGATTCAACGGCCGGAGCGGCATCGCAAATCCTGAGTGATCCGGCGGTTTCGAGGCGGGAAGGCCTCCCTTCGAGGCGGGAAGGCCTCGGAGTCCATTGCGCGATACAAACACGACGATCGATGTAAGCATGTTGGACGATGGAGACTGGGTTTCAGGCGTGATCAGCCAGCAGTGGCTGATCGCTGAATGCTTGTTGGCCGACACGCGGGGAGCGCCATATGGCGTAGATAGCCGGGTAGACCAACAACTCGAGAACGAAGGAGGTGACAATGCCGCCTACCATGGGCGCAGCAATGCGTTTGAGGATCGCAGAGCCGGTTCCGGTGGACCACAAAATCGGGGCGAGTCCTATGGTCATGGTTGCAAATGTCATGAACTTGGGTCGGAGGCGCCGGGCGGCTCCCTCTACGATGGCCTCCACCAGTTCGTCGCGCGTCAGGCTACCGCGTGTGCTGCGCGCCTTTTCGTATGCCAGGTCGAGGTAGAGCAGCATGAATACGCCGGTTTCGGCATCTACTCCGAGCAACGCGATCAGGCCCACCCACACCGCCACGTTCATGTTATAGCCCAGCAGGTACACCAGCCAGATGGCGCCCACGGCAGAGAAGGGAACTGCGAGGCTGACGATCAGGGTTTTGATTGCAGAGCGCGTGCTGAAGTAAAGCAGCAGCAGGATAAGCGTCATGGTTACGGGCACCACTATCATCAGACGTGCGCGGACCCGCTGCGCCGATTCGTACTGGCCGCTCCAACTTACAACGTAACCCGGTGGAAGTTTCAGCTTTGCGTCTATCACCTTGCGGGCCTGGCTTACGTAGTCGCCGGTGGGCATGCCACCGGTATCGACGAATACATACCCGGTCAATACGCCGTCCTCGTCGCGAATCATGGCCGGACCGGTATGGGTCTTAATCGACGCCAGGACGCCCAATGGGATCTGCTTCTCACCCGAGATGGTTACCAGGACCTTGCTCAGCGCATCGAGGTCGCTGCGGAAATCGCGCATGTAGCGCACGTCGATGGGGTAGCGCGCGCGCCCATCGATCACGGTGCTGACGTTTTCGCCGCCGACCGCGGTGGCGAGCGCATTCTGCGCGTCTTCGACGGAGAGGCCATTTTGCGCCAGGGCCGCGCGGTCCCAGTTCACATCCAGGAAATATCCTTCGCCGGTCCGTTCGGAAAACACGCTGCGCGTACCGGGCACTGCGGCGAGAAGCGATTCCAGCTGGTGCCCGATCTGCTGAATCCGGTTCAGATCGTTTCCCTGGATTTTCAAACCGACGGGGGTGCGAATGCCGGTGGTGAGCATCTCGATCCGGCCGCGAATCGGCATGGTCCACGAATTCGACACGCCGGGAATGCTGAGGGCGTCGTTCATCTCCGCGACCAGCTGTTCTTCGGAAATGCGGTCGGAAGTGATGGGGCGGAGCAGCGGCCGAATCCACTCCGGCGCCCACGACGAGTACCAAACGTCGCGCCGGCGCCACTCGGATGGCGGCCGGAGAACGATAACTGTCTCCAACATCGAAAGCGGCGCCGGATCGGTGGCCGTATCGGCGCGCCCGGCCTTGCCCAGGACATGATCCACTTCCGGAAAACCCGTGAGGATGCGGTCGGTGATTGCCAGCAACTTCTGCGCTTCGGCAATCGAGATGCCCGGCATGGTGCTCGGCATATGGAGCAGCGATCCCTCTTCGACGCGCGGCATCAGCTCCGATCCCAGGCTCAGCGCTACGGGCACGGTGAGCAACACCAGGACCGCGGCCCCGCTTATAACCTGCCACTTCCGGCGTAAAGTCCATCGCAGGACCGGATCGTAGATCCGCATCAGCGGGCCGGTGATGGGATGGTCGTCTTCGCGCCGCAGAGATCCACCCAGAAGCCAGTTGCGTATCCTCCGAAACGTGTTGGCATCATCGTCCGCATGCGAGGCTCTTCGTACCAGCAGCAGGCGCAGGGCCGGATCCAGCGTCAACGCCAGAATGGCCGCGCCCAGCAATGCGAAGCTTTTGGCATACACCAAGGGGCGGAACAGCTTGCCCTCCTGGCCTTCCAGGACGAGCAAAGGCAGAAACGCCACGGCAATTACCAGCAGCGCGAAGAATGTGGGCCTGGCAACCTCGCGCACCGCTTCGAGAATCACGCCCTGGTGCGAGAACGGCTCGCCGGAGCGCTGATACAGCTCGAGTTTTTTATAGGTCTGCTCGACCACCACGATGGCCGCGTCGACCAGTTCGCCGCAGGCCAGCGCCATTCCCGCGAGGGAGAGAATATTGATGCTTACGCCCAGGTAGTACAGAGGAATAAACGTCACCAGCACAGCGAAGGGAATTGTAATCACAGGAATGACGGCGCTGGGGAAATGCCACAGGAAGACAAGAATGACGACCACGACAGTGATGATGACTTCGATCAGGGTGCGCCGTGAATTGGAAATCGCGCGTTTGATCAGGTCTGATCGGTCATAGATGGGCACTACGCGCACGCCCGCGGGCATGCCCGGCTGAATCTCGTGCAAGCGCGCCTTGACGCGCGCGATCACATCGAGCGCATTGCTTCCCTGGCGCATAATCACGATTCCCGAAACGGCTTCGCCTCGTCCGTCGAGGTCGCTGGTGCCGCGCCGGATATCGGGGCCCAGCACCGCATGGCCCACATCCCGGATGCGGATGGGGGTGCCGTTCTGCGAAGCCAGCACGGTCTCTTCAAGGTCGGCGGTGGAGCGCACGTAGCCCTGACCGCGAATCATGTATTCGGCCCCGCCGTATTCGATCAGCCTGGCGCCGGTTTCCTGGTTGGTGGCGCGCACCGCTTCGGCAACCTTGGAGATGGGGATGTTGTACGATCGCAGGCGGTCCGGATCGACGTTGACCTGGTACTGCTGCACGAATCCGCCGACGGTGGCGATCTCGGCAATTCCCGGCACCGTTTTCAGATAGGACTTGAGATACCAGTCCTGGTAGGAGCGCAGTTCGGCCAGGCTGTGCGTGCCGGAGTCGTCCACCAGCACGTATTGCAGGATCCACCCCAGCCCCGAAGCATCCGGCCCGATCTCGGTGCGCACGCCTTCGGGCAGGCGCGACGTCACCGCGGACAGATACTCGAGGGTTCGGGAACGCGCCCAGTAGAGGTCTGTTCCTTCATCGAAGATGACATAGACGTAGGAGTAGCCGAAGTCTGAAACGCCGCGCACGCTTCTGACCCGCGGCGCTCCGGTGAGGGCGGTCACGATGGGATTTGTAACCTGGTCCTCGACGATGTCAGGACTGCGATCCCAGCGCGAGAACACGATGACCTGGGTGTCGCCCAGGTCGGGCATTGCGTCCGCAGGCATGTGCAGCATGGACCACACACCCCAGGCGCAGGCGGCCGCCACCAGGAGAAAGATCAGCCCCTTGTTGCGGGCCGAAAACCCAATCAGCCTGTTAATCATGCCGTTCAGAGGCCTCGTTCCTGGGAATGGCAGCCACGTTCGCCTTCGGGAGTGCATATTTTCCCGGCTCCGCCAGGAACTTCCTGCGGCAGGAGTCGGAACAGAAGCTGTAGGTCTTGCCCTGATAGTTCTCCTGGAAAGCGATCTCCGTGGGCTTCAGCGCCATTCCGCACACGGGGTCGCGCATGCTGGCGGATGCAGCAATCTCCTGGGGTTTTGATTTGCCCGCGCTCTCCGCAACCGGCTTAGCGGCGTTGGCGGCATCGGCCACATTGCCGGAAGAGCGCATGCGGCTTTCTGAATCGAGCAGGAAGTTTCCCGAGACGACTACGCGTTCGCCTTCGCGGATACCCCGGGTCACGATCGCCTGGTCACGAAAGATCCCCGCCACTTCCACCGGGCGCGGCTCAAAGACTCCGTCACTGCTTTCCACGTAAACGATCTTGCGAAGCCCGCTGTCGAGCACTGCATCCGCGGGAACGGAGAGTCCCTGCGGAACCGTGGTCTCAAACTCGACATCCACAAACATTTCCGGGCGGAGCGCCAGCCCTGGATTGTCGGCGTTGAGGCGCACCTTGAGGGTGCGGGTGGTCTCATCAAACAGGGGGACGGTTGAACTCACCGCCGCATCGAAGGTTGTTGCCAGCTCGGGCACCCGGACCCGTGCATGCATCCCGGGCTTGAAATCGCCCTCGTTGCCATGCACGTCAGCGACGATCCACACTCTGCGCAAATCCGCGATGCGGTAGAGTTCGGCGCCTTTTTCAAACCGCTGGTGGGGCGAAATGGTGCGCGCCAAAACGATGCCTTCACCGGGTGAGACCAGGTCCATGCTGTTGCTCACGTGATGCGTCTGCGCGACCGCGGCTATTTCCTTCTCTCCCATTCCAATGAGCCGCAGTTGCTCTTCGCTCACGCGCCTGGAGGTGTCGAGCTGGGTGGCATCGGTGTCGGGCTGGCTCTGGGCCACGCGTTCGATTCCGGAGATGAAAGCCAGGTAATTCAATTGCGCGGTACGGATCTCCGGACCATAGAGCCTGGCCAGCACCTGTTCAGCCTTGACCACGGTGCCGGGAGGGGTATCGGCCAGCGAATCGACCCACCCATCGAATCCCGCCTGGATGCGATAGAGGTGGTTGTCGTCGGGGACGATCCGGCCGGTGGTGCGAATGGTCTGCCGGCCTGTGCTGGCGGTGGCCACCGCCACTCGCATTCCAATGAGCTGCTGCCGTTCGGCGGTGAGAGCCACGCCTCCAGGTTGCAGTTGCCCCTGCAGGCTGGAGATCGAGTCGCCCTCGTATACGGGCTCGAGGGCCATGCCGCAATCGGGCGCAATTCCCGGTTCAGGAGAGTGGTAGGCCGGGTGCATGGGGTCTACGTAGTAGAGGACCCGGCGGGTGACGGTTTTGGACTCCGGGCGGTTGTTCCGGGTGAACCGGCCAGCCAGAAACGCCAGCGACAGGAGGACCAAGACGGCGGCGGCCAGGGCGAATTTGCGCTTCATGGGCGGGTCGCCGGCGTGAGTCTGCAGCGCCTGCGTGTCTTCATGTCTTTCCTGCGAAAAGAGTTTCAGCTGAGTCCCCCCGGGGAACCGCGGGCGAATCGGAGGCGGGGCAAGTCGCCATCCGCCGGGTGGATCGCTCCGGAAAGGTACAAGAATCCCCTATGCAATGAATGCCTTTCCTCGTCACTCCAGGCAGTGATCCCAATCACATTGCCGCCCGGAGGGCCAGGTGCAAGGCGGGGTTTCCGGAGCGCAGGGTCCTGGCGATTCCTCTGTCACCGGGTTCGGGCGGGGAGCGACGAGGCGGACCTGCAAACGGCGTGGGGACGAAAAAATGGCTCCCGAATGACAAATGCGGGCCGGGGCACTTCTCTGTCGTATACGGAATGGGCTATAGTGTGCGCTACGGTCCGGGGTCGAATGCCAGCCTCGAGGCCGCTTGTGAACCCTGTATAGCGAACTTGCTATTTCCCGGCCTTGAATTGCAGGCCCACGGCAGTTGACGAATGGGCCTTCCACTTACGAAATGAATGCACGATCGAAAAACGAACTTCCAGTTCCGAAGTGACAACTAAGCGGCTCGGAACCGGATGCGCGCCCGTCGCGCCATTTTTTGAGGATGACCGGAGGGTCCATGAAGATCACCGACACGATCGGGTCGCTGCTCAAAAGCAGGTCCCGCAACCGAATCCTGTCTATCGCACCCGAGCAGACCGTCTATGAAGGGCTGCAGTTGATGGCGCAGTTTGATGTGGGGGCCCTGCTGGTCATCTCCAATGACGAACTGGTGGGCATCTTCTCGGAGCGCGACTACGCGCGCAAGGGTGTCCTGATGGGCCACCTGTCGCGCGAAACCAAGGTGCGCGACATCATGACCAGTCCCGTGCTTTCTGTCAGTCCACAGCACACGGTGGATGAATGCATGGCCATGATGACGGAACATCATTTCCGCCACCTGCCGGTGCTGCAGGACTACTCGGTGGTAGGCATAGTTTCGATCGGCGACCTGGTGAAATGGGTCATCTCCGGGCAGGAACAGGCGATTCAGGCGCTGGAGGGCTATATCTCCGGAGGGTACCCCGGGTAGTCTTGCGAGTGCCGGAGGGCCTGGCAGGGTCCTGCCAGGAAGCGATTCCGCACGATGGTGGTTCTGGACGCCGGGAAAGCTACGTTTGCGCCCCGCCGGGGGGATTTGCGCCTATCTCATTAAAAAAGCTGAGGAAAACTCCAAAGACTGCCATCACATTGAGATTACGCAAAGAGTTGGTTGGATGGTTTGCTTTAGGGTGAGAAGTCGATAGATCCCCACCCGAGGCACTATGACGAGGCTAAAACTGTTGCTGTTTGTAATTCTGGCGGGGACCATTGCGGTCCCGGCTGTTGCCGAGAGCGCTCAGGCGGACTACAAGGCCGGGAGTAAGGCGGAACGCAAGAACGACCTTGATGCCGCCTACCAGGGCTACAAGAAGGCGCACGACCTCAAGCCGAATGACCCCAAGTACGGCTCCGCTTTCCTCAGGCTCCGTTTTTACGCCGCTGCGGAGCACATCAACAAGGGGCAGCACTTACGCGACTCCGGCAACCTTCAGGAGTCGCTGGCCGAATTTCGCATTGCCGCGGGAATAGATCCCACCAACTTCGAGGCTCTCGGCGAGTTGCGCCGCACCGCCGACATGATCCAGCGCCAGGCCCAGGAAAAGGAAAACGCCAAGAAGAATAATGGACAGCCTTCTTACCTTGAGAAAGAGGCTCAGAGCGCCGGCGGGCCTGTCGCCCTCGACATCAAGTGGGATACACCGATTTCGCTGCACCTGAACTCGACTACGGTGGACGTGGTTTATAAGACGATCGCCAAGATCGCCGGCATTAACGTTCTCATCGATCCTGACTACAAGCCGCAGAAGATCAACTTCGAGTTGCAGGACGTGAATCTCCGGCAGGCGATGGAGATGATCGCCATGCAATCGAAGACCTTCTGGCGCCCGGTGTCTTCGAATACGATCATGGTGGCAGCGGACACGGGCTCCAAGCGCAAGGAACTGGAGCAGAACGTGATGAGGACGTTCTACCTGAAGAATGCGGCTTCCCCCGCGGATCTTCAGCAGGCGGCCGGTACCCTGAAGGCGATTCTCGACATCAACCGCATCCAGGTGACGCCCGAGCAGCGCTCGCTGACCCTGCGCGGCACGCCGGACCAGATGGTGCTGGCGCAGAAGCTGCTGATGGATATCGACAAGCCCAAAGCTGAAGTGGTGATCGACGTGATGGTGATGGAGGTGGCAAAGTCCAACGTGATCACGTTCGGCACCAATCCGCCGACCAGCGCTACGGTTACTCTGGCGCCCAGCGGAACCTCGACCTCGACCACGACCACCGCTTCTGGAGGGTCCGGATCCGGCTTGACACTGAATTCGTTCACGCACCTCAGTGCGGGAGACTTCTCTGTCTCAATTCCAGGCATCTCGTTCTCTGCGCTGGCCAGCGACAGCCACACCAAGGTTCTCCAACGGCCGGAAATCCGGGTTCTCGACAGCGAGAAGGCTTCTTTGAAGATCGGCGACCGCGTGCCCATCGCAACCGGTTCGTTCCAGAGCGGCTTTGGCGGCTCCGTCAATACACAGTTCCAGTACCTCGATGTGGGCGTAAACATCGACATCACTCCCTATGTGCATGCCGGCAACGAAGTCACTCTCAAGATGTCGCTCGAAATTTCTTCTGTCACCGGCGTGCAAAATATCGGCGGATTCAACCAGCCTACTATCGGACAGCGCCGCATCGAGCATGAGGCGCGGCTCAAGGACGGCGAGGTCAACCTCATAGCCGGCATCCTCAACGACACTGAAACCCAATCGATCGGCGGCTATCCGGAACTGATCAAGATCCCCATCCTGAAGTACCTCTTCGGGCAGGAGAACAAGCAGCGCCAGGAGAGCGAGATTGTCTTCGCCGTGATTCCGCACATCGTTCGCGGGTATGACACCGACCAGGACAACTTGAGGGAAGTGGATCTCGGTTCGGGCACTACGGTGACGTATCGCAAGGCCGCGGTCAAGTAGCTGTCGTGCGGTGTGACTGGACGGCGCCACGGTCGCGCAATCTGCAAACCGTGAAACGGTGAGAGGTGTTCTGCCTGGAGGTCGCGAGCCGACGGGGCGCGGCGCCATCTCACCGTTTTGCCGGCATTCGGGCGGGATGGAATAAGTCGGACTGTCGGGCCTGCACGTTCCGGCGTGGTGTAACATGCCGGCTTGCATGTTAGTGACTTAGTCGCGGTAAGTGGTGGGTATAGTGACTGCTGCCACTTACTACGGAGATTGCTGCCGGCCACTACAGGTCGAACTGCCGGGGTCCCCGAAGCGGGCCAAAGTTCCGCATAGGCGGTGACTCGAACGCTTCAACTTCCGTGTCGTGCAATCCTGAACGCAGTGAAGGATCTGCGGCTGTTCTTAGGAATTCATCCGATCAAGAGCGCGACGATAATCAGCGGGCTCGTAGTCGTACCATTCGCGGCTCAAGTCTACCCAGGCTGGATTCGTGGACTCCATGAGTTCAATTTTGCGCGCTCGCCTCCAGCCCTTCAACTGCTTTTCGCGTGCGATGGCTTTCGTGATGTCGCCGTGCCCCTCGAACCATACCAAGCGATCGCAGTTGTAGCGGGCAGTAAAGCCATCATGCTCTT
>DASXXV010000218.1:0-3808 GCA_036502905.1 Occallatibacter sp.
TCTTACCGTGATCAGGACCGATGAGGCGTAAGAAGCCGAACCGCACAACCCCAGGGTGCACAGAACAAGCGAGAGCGTACGGACCACTTTTGAAGTCCCCATGAGAACCCCCAATCATGGGGATGCAGCACGCTGCTTTTCAGTTGGTTCGTGCGGCGGACCTGCCCACTGTACGCGGGACGTTCACGCACTGAGACCGGATTACTACTCGTAAGTCGTCTTGCCTAGAGGGATGATTTGATATCTCAGCTTCTCGAATGAGTTCACCGTAGAGGCACACTGCGGCAAGCAGACCCGTGGGGCTTGGTTTCGCGATTGTGCGGGGCGGGGGCGGTGATGTAGAACGCTGATGGGATTGGAGGCGGCCGGCAATGGCGATTGAGACGGGTGAGGCGATTCGGGATTTTTCAGAGGTGCATGCGCCGATGGGCGCGCTGGGCAGGATGCCGGCGAGCGCGGAGGAGTGGAACAGGTATCGGCTGACCGATGAGCAGGTGGAGGCGTTTCATCGCGATGGGTACCTGGCGGGCGTGCAGGTGCTGGATGACCGGCAGGCCGATCTGCTATGCGAGGAGTTGACGGAACTGATGGATCCGGCGAGCCCGAAGCACGCGCTGTTCCACGAATACCACTCCAATGAGTCGACTAATCCGGATACGGTTCTGTTTCATGCGCTGGGTGCGTGGCGGACAGGGCCGGCGTTTCATGACGTGCTGTGGAGCCCGGGGTTTCTGATGGCGTCGTCGCAGTTGCTGCGGGGCGCGGTGCGGTTCTGGCATGACCAGTTGTTCTGCAAGCCGGCGCATCACGGGGGCGTGGTGGCGTGGCATCAGGACTATTCGTACTGGACGCGCACCGAGCCGATGGAGCACTTGACGTGCTGGATTGCGCTCGATGACAGCACGCGCGACAACGGCTGTTTGTATTACGTGCCGGGGAGCCACCGATGGAAGCTGCTGCCGGTTACGGGGCTGGCGGGCGACATGGACGAGATCAAGACGGTGCTGTCGACGGAGCAGTTGGAGGCTTTCAAGCCGGTGGCGGCGGAGGTGAAGCGCGGGCAGTGCACGTTCCACCATCCGCTGATGGTGCACGGGTCGTATGAGAACCGGTCGGACAAGCCGCGAAGGGCGACGCTGGTGAATGCGTTTCGCGATGGGGTGAGGTCGGCGGCGGATGAGCCGCTGCTGAAGGGTGTGCCGGTGATTCCGAAGGGTGAGAGGATGAGCGGGCGGTTCTTTCCGCTGTTGTTTGATCCGGAGTGGGGCGTTCGGTCCGAAGCTGACTCGCTTTGGGAGTGATGGCAGGAAAAGCAAAAGCAGATTCCCTTCGGGAATGACAGTAGAAAACAAAGGCAAAAGCATAAGCAGGTCCTTCGCTGCGCTCAGATGGGATGAAAAGGGGCGTACCTTCCTGATACGTGCTCAAGGCACAGCGAAGGATAGGAGGAAGGTACGCCATGAAGACCCACGTAGGAGTAGATCTTCACCAACGATTTTGTTACCTGACGGCGCTGAACGCAAGCGGTGAGGTGGTTCGTCAAGGGCAGGTGGTGAACGAAGGATGGGCGTTGCGGTCATGGTTGGGCAGTTTGGCAGGCCCGCGGCAGGTGGTGGTTGAGGCGAGCGGTTTCTGGCCGTCGTTTGCGCGGTCGGTGGCGGCGGAGGTGGAACGGCTGGTGATGGTGCATCCGCAACGGGTGAAGGCCATTGCCTCGGCGAAGCTGAAGAACGACCGGGTGGATTCGGCGACGCTGGCGCATTTGTCGCGCTGCGATTTGCTGCCCGAGGCATGGATGGCCGATGAGGCGACGCAGCAGTTGCGGCTGCGCGTGCGGCTGCGGATCACGCTGGGGCGGCAGCGGGCGCGGGCTAAGAACCAGTTGCAGGCGGTGCTGCACCAGGAAGGATTCAAGAAGCCGGTCTCGGACGTGTTCGGCAAGCGGGGGCGGGCGTGGCTGAAGGGATTGGAGCTGAGCCCGGCGGGGCGGATGGTGGTGGATACGTGGCTGCGCGAAGTGGATCATCTGGACGGTGAGATTGGGGAGCAGACGCGCGAGTTGGAAGGGATGGCCAGGGCGGATGCGCGGGCCAGATTCCTGCAGTCGGTTCCGGGGATTGGCGCGTATGCGGCGATGGTGATTCTGGCCGAGTTGGGCGACGTGGAGCGGTTTGGGAACAAGCGCGCGCTGGCCAGCTACGCGGGCCTGGTGCCGGTGGTGCGGGAGTCGGCGGGCAAAAAGAAGCGCGGCGGGATCACCCACCAGGGATCGAATACGCTGCGCTGGATCATGCTGCAGGTGGCCCAGGTGGCGGCGCGGTGCTCGCCCGGGGCGCGAAGTTACTATGCGGGCCTGCGGCAGAGGAAGCCCGCGCAGGTGGCCAGGATCGCGCTGGCGCGGAAGTTATTGACCGTGGTGTGGGCGTTGCTGCATCACGGGGTGTGTTACGACGAGGAGTTATTCATCCGCGGCTGAAAAGCAGGCCTGAAAAGCAGGCCATGGAAAAGTGGAAAGCGGAGAGGCGCTTCCCACTTTCCCACCGCCACGATTACGGCTACGGGCAAAAGGTATTTGCGACGGTTGCAAGGAGAACCCGGCCAGCTCGTTCATCCTATGTCCACCGGGGATATGGGCGCGACCACGGGAGGGCCTTCTCAGATGGAGCGGCCGGGATTCGAATCACCCTTGTGTGCCTCGAGCACGAATAGAAGTCTGTCGGCAACTATTCGCAAATATTCCTGGACAGGTGCGGCTTCTTTCATAGAAGGATGACAAAGTTTTACGGAGGTCAGGCGGGAACTTGGGCGGGGACTTCGGCGGGAGCGAAGGTGAGGGTGAGCACGGTGATGTCGTCCTCCTGGCCATGGGCCTGGGCGGCGGCGGCGATGGCTTCGGCGGATTGGTTGCTGACGGCGGCGGTGCGATCGAAGCCGAAGAGTTCGCCGCTTGCGCTGGTGGCTTCGAGGACGCCGTCGGAGAGGAGCGTTAGTTTTTGGCCGGGGTCGAGGCGGAGTTGCTGCTCGTCGTAGGCGATGCCCGGCGCGAGGCCCAGCGGCAGGGCTCCGGGCATTTCGATTTCGGCGGCGTCGAGGAGGGGAGGGAGATGGCCTGCGTTGGCGATGCGGAGGGTGGAATCCGGCTCAAGGACGGCGCAGAGGCAGGTTACGAAGCCGTCGTGGCGGGCGCGGACGAGTTCGTCGTTGAGGCGGTGGAGAATTGCCGCGGGGCCGAGGCCATCGAAGGCAAGGGTGCGCAGGGCTCCGATGGTGAGAGTCCCGGTCATGGCGGCTTTGAGGCCCTTCCCGCTGACGTCGCCGACGGCGATGACGGTGGAGCCGTCGGGGCGTGGCAGGACTTGATAGAAGTCGCCGCCGACTTCCTGCGCGGGGATGTAGGCAGCTTCGATGGTGAACCCCGGGAGGGTGGGGAGTGCGGCCGGGACGAGGCGCTGCTGGATTTCGCGGGCGGCGTCAAGTTCCGCCTGCATCCGTTCACTGCCGCGCCAGGCGGTCCATGCGCGCCAGAGCAGGATTGCGGCGATGGTGACCCCACCCAGCATTTCGGCAGGGTCGAAGAGACCTCCTATCCAACGGAAGAGATGAAGGCCAGGGATATCGGGCAGGTAGCTGCACAAGGACGTAAGCGGAGTAAGGAGGATGGCGAACGCGAGGAAGCGGCCGGATCGCCGGGTGAACAAGGCCCAAAGGGCAGCCCCTGACTCAACCACATCTCGCACCAGGCCGGAGACGGTGTCGTTGGGGCCGAAGGAGCGGACCAGCCAGTTGGGTTCGGTTGACAGCTCGCTGA
>DASXXV010000219.1:0-14613 GCA_036502905.1 Occallatibacter sp.
GCCGGCAAGGTGGCCGTCGTCTGCGGTTACGGCGACGTCGGCAAAGGCTCCTCACATTCGCTGCGCGGTTTCGGCGCGCGTGTCATCGTCACCGAGATTGATCCCATCAACGCGCTCCAGGCCGCAATGGAAGGTTTCGAGGTCACCACCATCGAGGACACGCTGGGCGCCGGCGACATCTACGTCACCACCACCGGCAATTGCGATATCATCACCTTGGAGCACATGCAGAAGATGAAAGACCAGGCCATCGTCTGCAACATCGGGCACTTCGACAACGAGATTCAGATGGACCGCCTGAACGGCGAAAAGGGCGTCACCAAGCTGAACATCAAGCCGCAGGTCGATTTCTACACGTTCGCCGACGGGCACGGGATCTTCGTTCTCGCAGAAGGGCGCCTGGTGAACCTGGGCTGCGCCACCGGCCACCCCAGCTTCGTGATGTCCAACAGCTTCGCCAACCAGACATTGGCGCAGCTCGATCTCTGGAAGAACCGCGACACCTACAAGGTGGGCGTCTACACGCTGCCCAAGAAGCTGGACGAGGAAGTGGCCCGGCTGCACCTGGAAAAGATCGGCGTGAAGCTGACCAAGTTGTCGAAGAAGCAGGCCGACTACATCGGCGTTGCCGTGGAAGGCCCGTTCAAGTCGGACATGTACAGGTACTGAGATAGTGAAGAAAGAGAAGACAGTGAAGGAGTGAAGAAGTGAATGACCTTCACTCTTTCACTCACTCGCTCCTTCACTTGCCACCTCCCATGAGATCCGTAGCCGAGCATTACGCCGATCATCTTGCTCCCATCTACGTGTGGATGGCGGGAAGGGCGGAGGCTGCGCTGGCCGCGGGTGAATCGGAGCTGGATGCGCTTCACTTGCCGGCGCAACCCGGGGATTCTGTCCTGGACCTCGGCGCGGCGTTCGGTGCGCACGCCATTCCGCTGGCCCAGCGCGGCGCACATGTGACCGCGGTGGATAGTTCGCCCGAGTTGCTCGATCATCTTCATCAACTCGGCTCCGGCCTGCCCGTCCGCAGGGTCAACTCCGACCTGGTCGTTTTCTTGCGCGGCGATCACGGCTCGTACGCGGCGATTCTATGCATGGGGGACCAACCGATCCATCGCCCAAACACAAGCAAGCCCAGCCCCAACGCTCGTTAAACCGTAACGACGAGGCATTCCGTGATGACGACGCCATCTTTTTCTTTTGAGTTCTTTCCGCCCCGTACGCCGGAAGGTGCGGCCAAACTGCCGGCGGTGATCAACCAGCTTGCGGCGTTGGAGCCGGCGTTTTTCTCCGTGACCCACGGGGCCGGCGGCTCCGACCAGGATGGGACATACGCCACACTGCTCACCGTTGCCGAGCACAGCGGCGTGGAGGTCGCGCCCCACTTGACCTGCGTAGGCTCGACACGCGCCAATGTCGCTGCACACCTCGATCGCTATCGCGAAGCAGGGGTCAAGCGCATCGTGGCTCTGCGCGGCGATCTGCCCGCCACCGCGATGAGCGCTTCTGCTCCGGGAGAATTTCATTACGCCAGCGACCTGGTCAGTTTCATCCGCAAAGAGCACGGCGGCTGGTTCACCATCGAAGTGGCTGCGTATCCCGAGGTGCATCCGCAGGCGTCGAGTTCGGATAAGGACTTCGAACACTTCTGCCGCAAGGTGGAGGCGGGCGCCGACGGCGCCTTAACGCAGCTGTTCTATAACGCCGATGCTTACTTCCACTTCGTCGAGCGGTGTGATCAGGCGGGGATCGGCATTCCCATCGTGCCCGGCATCATGCCCATCACCGGTTTCGCCAACACGGTGCGCTTCTGCAACGGATGCGGCGCAGACCTGCCCCGCTGGGTCCGCCTGCGCCTCGAAGATATGCAGTTCGACAAGCCGGGCCTGATCGACTTCGGGGTGAACGTCGTCAGCCGGTTGTGCGAAACGCTCCTTCGCGGCGGCGCGCCGGGCCTGCACTTCTACACCATCAACCAGGCCGAACCGGCGCTGCGGCTCTGGGAACGGGTGGCGGCGATGACACCGGCCTGAAGAAGTGAGCCGCTAATCGCAAAACGAAGGCCCCTCCGGATGCGGAGGCGCCTTCGCTCTCTCTCAGGTTCTTGGAAGCTATACCTGCCGGCTGATCTCCGACTTAAGCTGCTGCATATCGCGGTGAAGCTGGTCCAGTTCCTGCTTATTGAGCTTGAACCAATCCGGCATGGTCTTGCGGAACTCCTCCATTTGCTGCTTCAGATCCTGCATCTGCTTCGGGTCGATCCCGAAAGCGTCCCCGTTGAATTCCTTGCGGAACTGCTCCATTTCCTTATTCAGCTGTTCAAACTCTTTCGGGTCGATCTTGAACGCATCCGGATTGAAGTTACGGCGGAACTCGTCCAAGTCCTTGCGGAACCTTTCCATTTCCTTTGGATCGATGTTGAAATCCTCAGGACGGAAACTCATCCGCAATGCCTCGGACTGCTTACGCAACTGCTCGGCCGCGGCCTGGGCATCAGCCGCCCATGCTGGATCCAATGCTGCCATCAGCGAAGAAGGTTCACCCGGCCCATCCGGCAGCAATCCCGGGAACACGTCCTGGTAATCGACGGCGCTCTTTTTGTGCTTGGAATCGACCTGCAGGTTCAGGACTTGCTGCTTGCCGTCGCGCAGAATGGTCACCTGCACCGGCTTGTCCTGATTCGAGCGCAGGGTCCGATCCCAGTCCGCGGTGGTGTTGATGACCTCATTCCCGACCTTGAGGATCACGTCATGCGCCTTCAGTCCCGCGCTGGCAGCTTCGCTCTTGCGCGCCACCTGCCTGACCAGGATGCCGTTGTGGATGCCCAGAAACTCGGCCGTCTGAGCCGCAAGTGGTTCCACCATCGCACCGACATTCAGGCTGCTGCCGAAGAAAGGTATCGGAAAGCCAGGTGTGCCAACGTCGCCGCTGTTGGTAAAAATTCCCTTGGAGGGGGCCGAACCGCCGCCCTCTTCCTGGTGGCCCAGTTTGTTCCACACGTCCTGCTCCATCACCTTGCGGTCGCAGAGCTGGACTTCCATGTTTTGGGTGTTGCCGTCGCGGCTTATCAGCAGATTGATCTTCCGGCCGGCGGGCATCTCGCGCAGCATGCGGCCAAACTGTTCTGCGCTTTCCACGCGCTGCCCGTTGAGTTCAAGCACTACGTCATTCACCCGCAGGCCGAATTTGCCGGCCGGCGCGTCATGGTCGATAAGGGTGATAAGTGCGCCGCGTGCTTCCTTCAGTTTCAGCTTGGCGGTGGAATCGTCGACGTCCGAAACCATTACCCCCAGGTAGCCCTGGGAGCTGTGCGATAACAGCGGGTCAACTTTCTCCAGGAATTGCGAGATTCGGGTCGATTGCGCTCCCAATTCCGCCGCACTCACAACCACGGCAAGAACGAGCGCGATATATGGCCTCAAAATGCACTTCATTTGCGTGTCTCCGTATTGCTATTCCATGGCCCCGCACTCTATTCCTTCGACGGTGCGATCGCCAATACGTATGTAGAACTACGTTGCCTTACTGAATCTCCGGCACCCGGCTCAAAGCCTGCCGGGAAACCAGCCGGATTTGCGGATTCGTATCCGAGTGAGCCACCGAATGGAGCACCTGCCGCACGCTGGTGTCGGCATCCACCGGCCCCAGCATGTTGATGGCCGCTGTCCGGATGTGCGGATCGCTGTCGTTGAGCAGAGCTTCCAGCACCGCATCGCGCACCCGCACGTCCTCCGCGACATACGGCTGCAGGCCTTCCAGCGCCTTCAGCCGGACTCCGGAATTGCGATCGTACCGCAAGGCCACCATAAGCGCCTCGCGGATACCTTCTCCCTTGCAGCTGTGTCCCGCGCGGCACTCGGCGGCCAGCAACTCCACCGACCTGTCGTGCACATTATCAGATGTTGCGTTCCCGGACGCCAGCATTAAGAGTCGCCGAATTTCGGGGTCATCCAGGGTGCCCTTCATTTCCGCCGGAACCAGCTTGTTGTAGTACACCTCAATCTGTTCGCTGTCGGGCTGGCGGACGATGCTCGATATGTTGGCCACTCCCTCGATGGGATTCTCCGGCGTTGCCACCGGCGGCTTGAGAACGTGACCGGTCTCGTTATCGTGGGCGGTCCGCGACTGCGCCACATGGTATCCGCCCAGCGCTCCGGCCCCGCCGCCGACCAACAGCAACAGGCACGCTGCGACGGGGGCGGCTTGCATGCTGGCGAAATTGTTGCTGAGGCGTTGGGCAAAGCGCTCCAGCCAAGTCTTGGGAGGGAGCGCGTCGAGCGCCTCTTCCAGCCGCAAACGCGAGCGCGCCATCAAGTTGGCAGTGGGTTCCTCAACAGGGTAGGCGTCGGCCAGCAGTTTGACGGCGCGAAGTTGCTCGCGCTGCTTGTGGCATTCCGGGCAGGATGCCAGGTGCCGTTCCAGTTCGTGGGCCGCGTCGTCGGGGAGTTCCCCGTATGCAGCCATCACCATCCGCTCATATGACAATTCGCAATTCATAGCAACGTCCTCGAAGCCTCAAGTCCTACAGATCGCTTTAAAACTCGCCGGCATTTGTTTTTGCCTTAGCGAAGTCCCGCCAATTGTGCTCTCAACTTCTTGGTTGCCCGGAAGAGGGTATTTTTGGCGGTCTCTTCCGTGGTGTTCAACATTTCTCCGATGGTGCGCAGGCGAAGACCCTGGTAGTGTTTCAGTTCAAAAACCATGCGCTCGCGCGGCGTCAGCTTCCCCAGGGCTTCCTGGATGTGCCCCGCGAGCACCTTCCGGTCGAGTTCTTTTGCCGGGTTGGAGAAAGGCCGCTCATCCGAAACCGACGACAGCACGTCGATCTCGTCCCCGGAGTGGTCCACAATGACCGCCTGGTCCTCGCGACGCGTCTTGCGGCGTCGCAACTGGTCCAGGCACAGATTGGTCACGATGCGGTAAATCCAGGTGTAAAAAGAGCACTCGAACCGGAAATTGCCGATGTAGCGGTAGGCCTTGAGAAAGGCTTCCTGGTAGATGTCTTCGGCGTCATGTTCGCTGCCGGTCAGGTGCAGCGCCAGGCGCAGGACCTGCTGCTCGTATTGCTTGACCAGAGCATCAAAGGCGGCGCGCGACCCCGCCTGCGCCTCGCGGATCAATTCAGTCTCGGGCATCCGCGCCTCGAGGCGCTTCTGTCCCCGGTTCGGTCCGTCCATTGCTGTGGTCGCAGCCATGCCTCGGGACGATTGTACCGTCCCGGTGTGCGGCCAGCGCAAAGCCGCCGGACCGGCCGTGGATGTTGGGTAACTCACCGCATCCGTCGCCATCGAATCTCCGCTTCAGGGGATTTGTAAGACCACGAACTACTTGACACTCGATGGACGGCTCAGGGGGGGATTTGTGAGCCCGCACGAGCGCCCCGATTGTGACCCGGGTCACCAACCGGGCTCGCTCCGGCCGGATGCTTCGCCCACCCGCCGGGGCGGATCATCGGGCCGGTTCCACAGGCCGCGGCCGCCTCGGACCGTAAACTGGAAGCACCATGAGCGGAAATTTGTTTCAGGGTTTCGCCGATCCGGTCGACCCCACAGCCGGTTGGTTTACGGCCCATTGCGATGGCGGTTCGCGGGGCAATCCCGGGCCGGCGGGATTCGGGGCCGTGATCGAGGACCCCCAGGGCCGGGTGGCTGCCCGGCTGAGCGAATTCCTGGGCAAGCAGACCAATAACTATGCGGAATACTCAGGGCTGGTGGCCGTGCTGAAGTGGGCCAGCACCCACGGGCTGAAGCGCCTGCGGGTGGTCTCGGATTCGGAACTCATGGTGAAGCAGATGAAGGGCCAATATAAGGTGACGAATCCCGGCCTGCGCCCCTTGTGGGAAGAGGCGCGGCGGCTCGCCCGGACCTTCGATGTTTTCGAAATCACCCACACACTTCGGGCCGGCAACGCGGAAGCCGACCGCCTAGCCAACGAGGCCATGGACCGGGGAATGGGGAAGAACAGGGATCAGGGATCGGCCACCCCGTCGAGCAAAGATCGCTCGCCGGGGACCCCGGCCGGGATCAGGG
Source organism: Occallatibacter sp. (assembly GCA_036502905.1). Lineage (GTDB taxonomy): Bacteria > Acidobacteriota > Terriglobia > Terriglobales > Acidobacteriaceae > Telmatobacter. The sequence continues at coordinate 6,033 of DASXXV010000219.1, forward strand.
AACAGGGATCAGGGACCATGCAACAGGCGCGGCAGGGGCATGGAGACCAACCGACAGGGGGACCGCAGCCGGCAAGGGTGCCGCCAGCCCACCCCCAGCGCCAGGTTCTCGAAGGCTATGTAAAGGATGGCGTGGTCCACCTGCTCGAAGGCGAACTCCCGGACGGCATTTTCGTCAAAGTGATTCGGGAATAACACTCGTTTGCCTGTTCCCGGCAGCTTGCGGATTGGCTAACACTCCACATACAGGGGGTTGAGGGGATGAGCAGGGCTAAACCCCACGTTCATTTGAAGCCGTGCCCTGTTACATAGCACTCGTTCCAGGGAGTTTTTCCGCTGCCTGTCAGCGTCTTTACCCTGGGATCTGCCGGTCGACACTTTTGTAATCCCTGGGTAGTAAATGATTTAGGCCGAGGCGCGACTAATACATTGAACGATTGCTTCGCGTACCTTGAACGCTTGCTTTGCGCCCCCGGGCGCTTTCTTTGTATCTGCCGTATTTGCCCTGGACACTCTCCGCGTACGGGAGACCTTGACCGGAGGACTCCATGACTCGCCTTTTGGGGAAAGCCCGTTTTAGCCCTATTTTGTTATCTATTCTCGCCATCTCTACCCTGGCGGGGATCACTGGGATTGTGGTCGCCTGCGGCAGTAAGACCACAGGCACCACGTCCACCGGATCGACCATGGCCACGGTGAACCTCCGGATCAGCGATCCGGCCACCTGCCAGTCCCCCAGCGGACCTTTCTCGCACGTGTTCGTAACCATCACTGATGTCAGGGCCAACGTCAGCTCTACGGCCGGGGATAACGACAGCGGATGGGTGGACCTGACGCCCAATCTTTCCAAAGCTCCGATGCAGGTGGATCTTCTGGGGCAGGTCAACAACCAATGCTTCCTGGCCACGCTCGGCGATGCCCAGCAGCTGCAGCCCGGCACCTATCAGCAGATGCGCCTGATACTGGCGCCGGATTCCGCCACCGTGAGCAACAATGCGTGCGGTGGCTCGGCCAATTGCGTCGTGCTGGCCTCTGATTCGAGCATTCACACCCTGCAACTCTCCAGCGAAGCGAAGACCGGCCTCAAGATCCCTTCCGGCCAGATAGCCTCAGGCGCGTTCACCATCGCGGCCGGCCAGACCAAGGACCTGGACATCGATTTCATTACCTGCCAGTCGATCGTTCATGAGGGGAACGGGCAGTACCGGCTCAAGCCGGTGCTTCATGCTGGCGAAGTGAGCACGACGTCCACCTCCATCAACGGCAAAATCCTCGACGGCGTCACCGGCAACCCGGTGAACGGGACGGTGGTCGTGGCCCTGGAGCAGAAGGACGCGAGCGGCGTCGATCGCGTGCAGAGGGCGGCCCTCGCGGGCGCGGACGGCACTTTCACCTTCTGCCCTCTGCCGACGGGAACCTACGACGTGGTGGTGGCGGGCACCCGCACTGACGGCGCGATCTATGAGCCGTCCATTATTACCGGGGTCTCCGTGGGCAGCACCACCGGAACGGTCGATCTTTTTGCGCTGGTCTCGGCGGCCCTGAGCTCGTCGACACTGAACGGCACGGTCACTTCCCAGAACGGCAGCAACGCGGGTACCGTCGCCGACATCGAACTCAGCCTGCTTGAAACTGTGAACTCGGTGACCTATACGATTCCGCTGGCCCCTACAGTGAGCCAGAGTTCCGCCACATTATCCCTGGAGACGGCTGCACCAGGCGGATCCGTGATGTGTCCCAACAATACCGATTGCGCGACTTACTCGATCGCGGTTTCCTCGGGCGCCGCCAACGCCGGCGCGTGGTCATCCAGCGGAACGACACTTACCCCGAATGTGACGCTCGCCACCTACAAGATCGATGCTGTTGCGTTTGTTCCCTCGTCAGGAGGTGTCCTGGACTGCAGTCCTTCAGAACTGACGACCGCCGCATTTACTCTCACTGCGGGTGGCAGCACTCTGAGCCCGGATACGCTGACATTTACCGCCTGTCAATAACACAAAGGTCTAAGTCCTCGAGACAAACCGGGTACCCATCCTGACTTCGCCAGGGTGGGGGTCCTACTTATCCCACTTATAAAATTACCTAAGTTACCCGCGAGTTGTTTGGTAACGGAACATTTAATTACTTAGGAAACTCCCGAGCGGTATACTTCACCCCATCAGCAGCCTTATTCAACGGTCGCAAAAGCTCAAAACGAGAGCTCATGCGCTTGTACAGATAGCTTCCGGCAGTGTGCCGGGACTTGGGTGAATTTAGATCGATTACCTTTTGGAGCTTCCCATGAATTGCCTTTCCTCTGTTGCGCAATCCAGTCAGTTGTCGTGTCTCCGTAACGTAAGCGCCCCCTCGCAGACACTCCGCAATTCGCATCAAGATCAGGGGCAAGTGAGAACAACCAGGGCCGGCCATTTCCGCAACTCCGGGCTGGTACGCACTGCGGTGGCTCTGTTGGTTGTGCTTCTTGCGGCCGCCGGTTTTGCCTCGGCCCAATTCGGCAGCCAGGCAATCGGCGCCGCTTCCACGCAGACGGTGACCATTTCCGTCTCCGGCAGCGCGACTGTGAACGCGGTCCAGGTGCTGACGCTGGGAACGCAGGGGCAGGATTTCCAGGCGGCCGGCACGTTTAATTGCGCGGCGACCTCCTGCACCCAGCCGGTGACGTTCAGTCCCCTGTATCCCGGCGTTCGCGTCGGCGCGGTGGTGGCGCTCGACAGCAGCAACAACGTGCTGGGAACCACCTATCTGACGGGGAGTGGCAGTGGTGGATTAGGCGTGCTGGTTCCGGGCACCATGCACACCATCGCCGGCGATGGCGACTGGACCTCGGAAGGAGACGATCAAGGCGCGACCTACAGCGAACTGTTTCTTCCCGCCGCGGTCGCCCTCGACGCAGCGGGGAACGTGTACATCGCGGACAGCAATCATGAACGGATTCGCATCGTCTGCGCCGCGGCGGGTCCGTCGTTTCCGGGCATCACCTGCCGTCAGCCGGGCTGGATCTACACGATCGCGGGCATAGACGGCGTTCTGGGCTATACCGGCGACGGCCAGCCCTCGACCAGCACCAGCGTTTCGCTGAACACTCCATCGGGATTAGCCATTGACGGGGCCGGCAACCTCTACATCGCCGACACCGGCAACCACGTTGTCCGCAAGATCTCGGCTGCCAACGGCATCATCACCACCATCGCTGGAACGGGCACGCGGGGCTTCTCGGGCGACGGCGCAGCGGCCACCTCCGCCCAGCTTTATGCTCCCACGGGCGTGGCGGTTGACGTGGCCGGCAACGTCTTTATCGCCGACTCGAAAAACAACCGCATTCGCGCCATCTGCGCGGGCTCGACGCCGATCGACGGCGTAGCTTGTTCGGCCGGCAACATCGTAACCGTGGCAGGCGGGGGAACCCCAACCGTGCTGGGAGACGGAGGCGCTGCCACCGCGGCGACACTTAGCCGTCCCTACACCGTCACCTTCGATTCGATGGGGAACCTCTATGTCGCGGACACGGGCAATAACCGCATTCGCGTGGTGTGCGCCGGCTCCTCATCGGTGCTGAGCGTTGCCTGTTCGGGTGCGGGCACAATCCAGACCGTCGCGGGCAACGGCGTGGGCGCTTTCAAAGGCGATAGCGGATCGGCCATCAAGGCGGAGCTATTCGCGCCTTCCGGCGTCATCGTGGACCCGGCCGGCAACCTCTACATCTCCGACACCCAGAACTTCTACATCCGTAAGGTCAGCACCAAGGGCATCATCACCAGCGTTGCCGGAATCGGCGGCGCCAGCTCCGGCGGAGACAACGGCCCGGCGACTGCCGCCGGCCTGCACGGACCGTACGGCCTGGCGCTCGATGGCAACGGGAATCTCTTTGTCGCCGAATACATCGGCAACCGTATCCGCCAGATCCAGGCAAACCTGAGCGTGGTTCCGGTCAAAACCGTGATCCGCCAGGGAAGCACCTCGGCCACCACCAACGTTGTTATCGAAAACGACGGCACCGCCTCCCTCGACCTGGCATCGATTAGCGTCGGTACCAATACCTCCATCGATGCGGCCTCGACCTGTTCCGCGTCCACTGTACTCAATGTGACGGCCAACTGCGCGGTGGGCGCCATCTTCGCTCCCGCCACTTCGCCTGTCCTCACCGCGAACCAGGCGGAGAGCGGCGATATTACCGTTACGGATCAGACCAATCCCGGAACTGCCGGCGCGAATTCGCCGCTTGACATCCGCGTCACCGGCACCGCGGCGCCCGTCAATTCCACCACCGTAACCCTCGGCTCGGTGCCCAATCCTTCGGCCTACGGACAGGCGGTTAGCCTCACCGCCAGCGTAACCACCGGGCAGAACACGGGAGCGCTGAGCGGAACGGTGAATTTCTATAACGGAACGATCAAGATCGGGGCGGCGGTGCCGGTCAACTCCGCGGGGATCGCCACCTTCACCACAACCGCACTGCCGGTGGGCGCGGACAGCATCACTGCCGCTTACAACGAAGACGGCAAGGACGCCCTTCACATCGGCAGCACGTCCGATCCCCTGGTGCAGGTTGTGAACGCCGGGACTGCGGTGAGTCTCACCTCGTTGCCCAATCCCGCCGCCACTGGACAGGTGATCACCTTCACAGCAACCGTCACCGCCGCGGCTGGCTCGGGGGTCATCCCCGATGGCATCGTAAATTTGGTTGACGGTTCCAACACCGTCGCAACCGCCACCCTTACCGCGGGCGTAGCGACCTTCAGCATCTCGAGCCTGGCCGACGGGCTGCACCAGATGACGGCTTCCTACACGGGCGACAACACCAACTACATACTGGGCAGCAGCAGTGCGGTGCTGAAGCAGGAAGTCTTCGCGGCCTCCACGGTCACTCTTACGTCGTCAGTTCCGAATTCGGTATACGGAACGCCCGTGATTTTCACGGCCACGGTTACCGGCTCGCATACTGTCACTCCCGGCGGAACGGCGACGTTCTTCGACGGCGCCACCAAACTAGGCACGGCTACGCTGGGATCGGGAGCGGCATCGCTCACCGTTTCCTCGCTGAGCGCCGGTCCCCACTCGATTACTGCTTCCTACTCGGGCGACTCCAATTCTGCGCCGGGCACGTCTTCTCCCCTGACGTTCAGCGTGAGTTCGACACCCACGGTCACCACCGTGGCAGGCACTCCCATACCGGGCATCGCCGGAAGAGCGGTCAGCTTGCTGGCCTCCGTCAAGCTGGTTTCCGGCTCCGCGAGCATTACAGGTTCGGTCACTTTTGCAGACGGCTCCACCGCGCTGGGCACCGCCACGCTGGGTTCCAATGGCACGGCATCCATCGCGCCGGTGCTGGCGCCCGGCCCCCATGCCATCGTCGCAACATACAGCGGCGATGCCAATGACGGCTCCAGTTACTCGGCCGCTTTGCCCCTGGACGTCAATCTCGCAACCACGTCCGTGGCCGTGACTTCCAGCGGCTCACCGGCGGTCGTGCTGTCGTCGATCACTTTCAGCGCTGTCGTCACCGGCAACGGTGGAACTCCGACCGGCAGCGTGGTCTTCTCGGTAGACGGCGCACCGGCTTCCACTGCGGCATTGGACGGCGCCGGCAAAGCTTCCTTCAGCAATGCGTCTCTCGCTGTCGGAACCCATACCATTTCGGCCACCTATAAAGGCGACGCCTACGACAACGCCAGCATCTCCAGCCCGCTTACGCAGTCCATCCAGGCCATTCCCAGCACCACCAGCCTGGGCACGGCGTCGACTTCCGGCGCCGATCCGCAACTGATGCTGGTGGCCACCGTGCTGGCCGGCACTGGGCCCATGCCATCGGGGACGGTCGTGTTTATGAATGGTTCGACGGCGATCGGCACCGCGACCCTTGATGAGAACGGGGTGGCCACGCTGCTTCCCGACCTGACGCCTTCCACGTATAACCTGGTCGCGCAATATAGCGGCGACTCGATTCACAGCCCCTCGAGTTCCGGATCGGTCAAGGTTTCGGGCACGCCGACGGGCTTCGGCATGACCGTCAATCCCTCCAAGGTGTCGGTAGCGGCGGCGCAGAACACCACCGTGACCATCACCTTCCAATCGAATAGCGGATTCAACGACACCATCGGCCTGGGCTGCGGAACTCTGCCCATGGGTGTCAACTGCCATTTCGGCAACGACTCGATCAAGCTGGCGTCGGGCGGAAGCGCGACAGTGCAACTCACCCTTGACACCAATGTCCCGCTGGGCGGCGGCGCGAATGCCATGAACTCCGATCCGCGCCGCGGCGGCTTCTCCCTGGCAGAGCTCTTCTTGCCCGCCGGCCTGCTGATGGGCTGGATTGGCTGGCGCTTCAGAAAGCGCAATGCCGCGCTGTTCACCGCGTTGATGGTGGTAGCTCTCTCCGGAGCGATGCTGGTCACCGGCTGCGGAGGGTTCAGCCAAAAATCGGCTGCGCCCGGTACCTACACCATCCAGGTGACTGCCGTGGGCACCGGCAGCAATGTCAGCCATTATCAGACCATCACGCTGACGATTACTAAATGACGCGCATCTCTGGCGCCAAGCCATACCGGAATAAGGAACCAAGCTCCAGGAGAGTTATGAATAACTTTGAAAGTCTTCCGATAGAGCGAGGCAGCAGGGCCAGACGGCTGCTTCGCCGCTTCACTCTTTGCCTGCTGGCAGCGGCGATTCCGATGCTCGCGGGCGGAAACGCGTTCGGCCAGACGCGCGAGTCCGCCACCGCGGGACACACGTTCTGGTGGGTCGGCGGCGGCGTCTCCGGCTACTACCTCCAGTACGGCCAGAGAAAGAATCTCGGCTTCACCGGGTATGTCGATGCCGACACCACACGGCGTCTCGGTCTCGAGGCCGAGGGCCGCTGGCTCAATTTCCATCAGACCAACGACATCCGCGCGGAGACGTATCTCGCCGGTCCGCGCTATCACTTCAATATGGGCAGGTTCCAACCCTATGCGAAGGGGCTGGCCGGGCTGGGGAAGTTCAACTTTACCTATAACTACGCGACGGGAACTTACTTCGTGATAGCCCCCGGGGCGGGGCTCGACTACTTTGTCAGCCCGCGGCTGAGCGTGCGCGTGGACGGCGAGTACCAATACTGGCCGCAGTTCACGTTCGGGCCAATGTCCTCGGGCGGAGTCAGCGTGGGAGTGCGTTACCTGGTGCTTCGCTAATCTCCATAACCTGGATAAATCAGATTGTCATCCAGAAGGGAGCCGGTCGGGCTCCGCGCGGCCGGCGAGGAGAATGACCTGCGGTTGTATTTCCAAACTTCCGAGTTGGCGGTAATCCGCCCGGGACAAAGGTTTTGGTAAGATTTCATCGCTTGCCATGACAACCCAAAGCGACGCCGCAATTAACACGCCGAAACGGAGGTATTTGCTACGTCTTCGGAGTGTTGTACCCTCTGCTATACCTGCTGTTCACTCCCCGCGAGAGGCAGCATCGATTCCTTCGATTCCACTCCTTCCAGTGCCTGATGCTGTTCGCGCTTCTCGTCCCACTGTTGTATGAGAATTGGAGACCGTTGAGGTTTGTCTCGTCACTTCTGATCGCCGGTTGGCTTGTCGCCATGATCCAAGCACAAAGACGAAAGATATTCCATCTTCCATTGCTCGGTTATGTGGCCGAACGACTCGCATGAATTGCCCGCATCTGCGTACCCGTCCGTTGGTGAAGAGTCGGGGGTCATCCACCCGCGATCAAGCAAGTGGCCCTCGCCCTTGGCGAATCGGACCCAACGGACTGATAGACTTGAGGCCGAAACCCATGGCGCACTCCGATCTGAATGAATTACTAAATACCCTTCTTGGCATGGCCGAAATGTTATTGGCAGAGCAGGGAGAGTTTCTGCCGATCGGCGCAATCATGCTGTCGGATGGAGAGATTCGTCACGTCGGTGCTCAAATAGAAGGCGAGGAATATCCGGGTTCGCAGCCGTTGATTGCCCTCTTGACCGAAACCTTCCAAAAGCAAGCTACAGAGGGCAAGCTACGTGCTGCCGGAATATGCTATGACGTTCTAACGGTCCCACCGGGCAAACATCAAAAGCAGGATGCCATCTTTTGTGGTCTTGAACACTGGATCGGCGAAGCCGTCAACGTCTTCAAGCCTTACCTCAGGAAAGACGATGGCAATTTCCAGTTCGAGGAAGTCTTTGCTTCTCAACGGACGCCGCAGTTCTTCTGCGATATACCAAGCGATTGATTCGCAACTGCTCTAGCTGGGCCAAGGAACACACAGACCCCGTTCTAAGCGGATAATTCCCGAGTGGTCCCCAACTCGGAAGTAAGAAAAATTCGGACTGCGCGGAAAAGACAGCTGCAGGTTCCTCCACGGCGCTTCGCTGGGTCGGAATGACAGCCTTTTCGGGGGGGCATCTTTTGTGTTGCAGAACAGAAGCTCCATCTACGAGTCCGTAACTTGTCGGTACATACCTGAACGGAAAGCGGTCGGTTTTCAGTTTGTTTCACAGTTAAGCGTTCGAAAACAAAAGAGGCTGACCGGGTGGGTCAGCCTCGTTGGGTGTTTGCGGAACGGGCTTGCAGGCCCGCTCCGGGTGGTTACGTCTTACTTGTGCTTTGGAG
>DASXXV010000220.1:0-12795 GCA_036502905.1 Occallatibacter sp.
TTAAATAAGGTGCGAACTTAAGGGATAGGACACAAGTAAGTCGCCGCACAAAAGGCAAAGGGGCGAACCATCCCGATCGGGACGTCGCCCCTTGCATTCCGTTTTGGCGAAGATCCGGTTCGGATTCCGGATCACAACTTACGTGACAGAGAGGCAATGCGGATCATTCGAGCTCCGCTCGAGTTTCCCTCACTTTCCCGCTGTCACACCGGTTGTACGAGTGTCCATTGAGCCATTCATGAGTTTCGTTACCGATTCTCTTGAAGGGCATTTGTCTACTCTCTCCTTCTGGAAGATTTCTCTTCCGTTACAGGGTTGGAATAGCACGGCTGCGATAGGGTTGCAGGTGGATTAAATCGATCGTGTGGAAATTCCCATCTGCGGGGGCGGGCCATGAACCACATCCCGGCACGTTCCGGAATACGGCACGCGTCAATTATGATTCGGGCATCAAGCTCCCAGAGGTCGCCAAACATGAAGTTCCGCAAACGTATGGAATCGAGGTCCGCGGGAAATATAAACCGGGCCGGAATGCGATCTACCCTCGTCGCGGCAGCGGTGTTGCTCGGCGGCGCCTCGCTGTGGGCGCACCATGGGCTGGCGGCCTTCGACACCACGCGCACGGTGCGAATGGAAGGAACGGTTACGGCCATCGAGTGGGTGAATCCGCATGCATTCATCTACGCTGATCTCAAGGACTCCAACAGCAAGATAGTGAACTGGAAGCTGGAACTGGGCAGCCTGGGGATGTTGACCAAGTACGGCGGGTGGACGGATACCACGGTGAAGAAGGGCGATCACGTCACCGTGCAGGGATTCGCGGCTAAGGACGGCTCGGCCTACATGTCCCTGGGCCGGATCTGGCTGCCCGACGGACGCTCGCTGGAGGGCAAGCCCTAATCATGGATGGCCTGCAGGCCGTTTGCAAGTGGCTGGAGCAGACGCCGGTGGGCGCGAGCGTTCGTCAGTCCCTGTGGCTGTTTCCCGCCATCGAAACCGTGCACCTGGTGGGAATGGCGGCGCTGCTGGCCACCGTGGGCGCCTTCGATCTGCGCCTGATGGGAGTGGCCATGAACGGGCAGAGCATTTCCGGACTGGGCCGACGGCTGCTTCCGTGGACGTGGGCGGCATTCGCTGTCCAGGTAGTGACAGGCGGATTGTTGTTCTCTTCAGAGGCAACACGGATGCTGCGGAATCCGGCCTTCCGGATGAAAATGCTGCTGATTGCGCTGGCCGGCGTGCAGGCTTTGATCTTTCAGGTCGCCGCACGCCGGAACCCGCCGGGACGGATTGGCGAAACGCCACGTGTTCAGGAGAGAATCGCCGGATTCGTGTCGCTTGTTCTGTGGATCGGCGTGGTGGCCGCGGGGCGCTGGATCGGTTTCATCTGAGGCTCACGGCATTTTCGGCCGAAGAGTCGGAGACCGGATCCGAACCGGAGATCATGGCCTCAAGCAGCTGGCGACTGCGTGATGTGCGGAAAGAGTCCAGCCATGCATCGTACTGCGCGCGGGCCATCGTCACGCGCACGTGCGGCTGCCGGTCGCCATCAAAGGCCACGCGCATCTGCGGAGTGTTTCTTCCGAACAGCGCCTCGCTCACACACTGCATGGTTCCGCCGGAAGCCCTGCCCGAGGCGTCGCGCGGTTCCATATGCAGGTCGATGGTGACGGTTCCACCCAACTGGATGCCCAGACCGACGCCGCGGAGACGCGCAAGGCACGCCGAAAAGGCATCCGCCGTGCGCAGATCGAGCGGCCGTAGGCCGGAGCTGGAATCGAGCAGGACGGAAGACCATGCAGCATCGCGGGGATGGGCATCCCGCAGCCTCTGTAGCAACTGCGGATCGGCCGGCGAGCCATTCCGGAAACGATCGAGGGCGATCTGAACAGCGGCGGGCGTACCGAAGAGCGCGATCTGGTGTTTGGGCATCGCGAGCCAGCGCGTTGCCGGCTTCGCTCCGCCCTCAGCGTCGATGGCGAGCACCGGGACTCCATCGTAGTTGGTCTTCTCGAGCACACGGGCGGTGGCGGCGGTAAACACGTTCGCGAGGCTGAATTGTCCCTGCGCGATCAGAAGATGATTCCCGAGCCGGTCGATGCTCGATGCCCAATCGGCAACCATGACCTGCTCGATGCGCCGGTCGGGATCGTGATCGGTCAAGGCGAGCAGGCGGGTGAGGTCGTCCCCATTGTTGCGCGTAGCCAGCCAGAGCGAATCTTTCGCCAGGTTGTCAGGCATGCGGTGCAAGCCGGCGATTACGGGCGCAGCGGGGGGAACGAGGCGAACCAACTCGCTCTGTGCCTGGCACAGAGACGCGCTGGAGAAGAAGGACATTGCTGCGACTGTTCCGAGTATGAGGGCGTGCGCCCGGCGCGCGCAGCACGAATTGAGAGTAGCGATGCCGATTCCATTCACGTTCATTGAGTCCTCCTGTGCCTGAGGGGAAGCGTCGCGTGCCATCTAACATGCAGTCCGGCTCGCGTCTGAGTTCTAGTGAATCAACGCCCGGAGAGCGGTGCGGTTAACAATGGTTAACGGGTGTAAAGAATTGTTAAGGAACTAAAAGGTAACGAGGCCGATGGCGCAGAATCGAAAAATACGGAGTGGGGACGTGGAACGCATCTTGATCGTGGACCACGATGCAGCGTCGTGCGAGATGCTCACCGAGCGCCTGCAGCAGGACGAGTTTGTGACCAAGTGCGCGCACGCCGGAGCGGGCTGATAGTCGCAATCGAGCTGCCGGCAGTCACTTCCTGAATCCCGCGTGCGATTCAGTCAATCCAAATCTCGTTGAGCGAGATCCGTCATTTCGTGCACCGGCCACGCACCGATCTTCGTCCATTCGTGCGCGAGATCATCTGGGTGCGATCCGACGAGGAACGAGTGCAGGTGCTGCTGCCGGAGACGGCCATGACGCTGGTGCTGCGGCAGTCGGGCGATGCCTGGTTAAACGGGCAGACATTGCCGGGCGCAATGGTGTCGGGGCTGCAGGAACGCACGCGCAACGTACGCCATGGGGGCGCCTCGTCCATCATCGTGGTGCGCTTTACGGAAGTGGGCGGGCCGGCCATTCTCCACGATCGCGTCGATCTTCTCTTTGCGAAGACGACGCCATTGGATGCATTCATTTCCGGCGACTATATCGGGCGCCTGCAAAATCACCTTGCGGATGCGCCCGCCATTCGCGAACAGACTGCGATTGTCGAGCGCTTCCTGGGCGAGCGAATTCAGCCGCGTAACGGGGCGACAGCCCAGATTGCGGCGGCAGCCGGCATGATTCGCGCGTCGGGCGGGAGGGCGCAGGTCGCGGACATCGCGCGGCGCGTGGCCATGAGCCAGAGCGCGCTGGAGCGGCATTTCCGAGCCGCCACCGGCGCGACTCCAAAGATGTTTTCGCGCCTGGCGCGTTTGCACGAGGTGTGCCGGCTGTGGGATGCGGGCAAGAATCTTACCGCGATCGCATACGATGCGGGATACACGGATCAACCCCACATGGTGCGCGACTTCCAGCTGTTCACAGGCATGTCGCCGCAACAATTCTTCCGCACCAATTCGCCGCGCAATCTGCCGACTTTTTACAAGTAATCTCAGGCGGCCATGGCTAGAGTGGCAGCATGAGATGTCACTGGAAAAAACCACCGCAGATCGCGCTCTACCGGATGAGTCGTGCCTCCCTGGTTTCCATGCTCATCTGGATCGCGCTCCCTCAACTTATTCACTCCCAAACCAAGCCCCCAGAGGAGAAAGCAATGCATCACTATGTCTTAATCTTTCGTCCCACTCGTGCGCTTACTGCCGAGGAGCTGAAACAGCGCGCGGTGGAGATTCCCGCGTGGGTAAAGCGGGTGGGAGAGATGGGAATCACGATCGATCCCAAGGCGCTGAGCCCATCGGCGATGCGGCTGTCGCAGAAAAATGGAGGCATTGTCACGGAAGAAGGATCGGCCGACCCAACGCTGACGAACCTGGTGTTCTTTGATGCGGGAACTCGGGAACAGGCTATGGAGGTCGCGCGCATCCATCCCGGGCTGCATTACGGGGTGACCGTAGAGGTGCGCGAATGGACATCGCCGGCGGCCAATCCGACGGCGCAGAAATAAGAACCGGGCAGTTGAACATACGCTTAGGAGACGACTCATGTTTTTGGTCACAGGTGCGACGGGAAATGTCGGAAGAGAATTGGTGGAGCAACTGACTGCGAGTGGAGAGCGAGTGCGCGTGTTTGTGCGCGATCCTCGCAAGGTGGCGCATTGGGGCAATCGTGTCGAAGTGGCTACCGGCGATTTCGCAGACGCCGACGGCTTCGGACGCGCGGCGGCGGGAACTGGCGGAGCGTTCCTGATGAACGGAGCGGCGGAAGTGGCAGATTTTCCGCGATTGATCGAGGCCGCTCAGAAGCAGAAGCTGCCGCGCATCGTGTTTCTTTCGTCGCTGCTGGCGAGCATGCCGGAGTTTCAAATCGGCAGGGTGCACGAGGAGAAAGAGAACGCGATCCGGCAGAGCGGCATTGGCGCGTACTTTCTGCGCGCCGGCGGCTTCATGTCGAATACCTTTCAATGGGCACCCTCCATCCGGGCCCAGGGCGTCGTCTACAACCCGATGGGCACCGGCAGGTCGGCTCCGATTGCGCCCGAAGATATTGCCGCCGTGGCTGCAAAGCTGCTGGTCTCGCCGGATGGCGCCGAACATTCCCCGGTATTGACCGGAGACGAACTGCTGAGCGTGCCGGAACAGGTGGAGACTCTCGCCAAGGTCCTTGGCAAATCCATCCGAAGCGTGGATGTACCCGCGGAAGCGGCGATCGAGGGAATGCAGCGGAATGGGCTGCCGGCGCAGCTCGCCCAGGCGGTGGGCGAATCCATTGCAGCGGTGCGCGACGGACGCGCCGAGCACCTGACAAATACCGTCGAGCGCATCACCGGGCGCAAACCGATGTCATTCGCACAATGGGCGGAGAAGCACGCCGGGCAGTTCCGGTGATGCTCTCGGCGTCAGCGGCCGGTGCCGCCCACCGTCATGCGATCCAGCTTGATAGTGGGCATGCCCACGCCCACGGGAACGCTCTGGCCGTCCTTGCCGCAGGTGCCAATGCCTTCATCCAGCTTTAAATCGTGGCCGACCATGGAGACGTACTTTAGCGCTTCAGGGCCGTTGCCGATGAGGGTAGCATCGCGCACCGGGGCGGTTACCTTGCCGTCTTCAATCAGGTAGGCTTCTGAGGCGGAGAAGACGAATTTGCCGCTGGTGATATCCACCTGGCCGCCGCCGAAGTTGACGGCATAGAGGCCGTGCTTGACGGAGCGCAAAATGTCCTCCGGCTCGTCAGTGCCGGCCAGCATGTAGGTGTTGGTCATGCGCGGCATGGGAATGCAGTGGTAGCTTTCGCGGCGGCCGGAGCCGGTGTTGGCAGTACCCATGAGGCGCGCAGAGAGCTTGTCGGTCAGGTAGCCCTTGAGCACGCCGTTCTCGATCAGCACGGTTTCCTGCGTGGGCGACCCTTCGTCGTCCACATTGATAGAGCCGCGCAGGCCGGCCATGGTGCCGTTGTCAATCACAGTCACCTTGGTGCTGGCCACCGGGCGCCCGATCATGCCTGTGAAGGCGGAGGTTCCCTTGCGGTTGAAGTCCGCTTCCAGTCCATGTCCGACGGCTTCATGCAGAAGCACTCCCGGCCATCCGGGGCCGAGGACTACCTGCATCTCGCCGGCGGGGGCAGGCACCGCACCCAGTTGCAGGATGGCGCCGCGGGCGGCTTCGCGGGCCAGACTTTCCGGACTTTTTGAACCCGTAAATTGGTCCAGCCCGGAACGGCCACCGGCTCCTGCCGATCCCTTGGTAGTGTTGGCGCCCTCGCGGGCGATGACGAATGCATTCAGACGGCAGAGCGGCTGGGTGTCGCTGGCAAACGAGCCATCGGATCCGGCCACCAATATGCGGCGCAGCTCTTCGCTGTAGCCGGCGCGCACCTGCACGATGCGGGAATCAAAGGCGCGGGCGGCGCGATCGACGCGCAGGATGAGTTCCAGACGGGCGGCGAGATCCAGGTCGAATCCACCCAGCGGCACGGGATAGAGATCGGCGGCCGGCGCCTCCGTGAATCCCTGGATAAGCTGTTTGGCGGGACCGGAGGCGATGAGAGCCGCGGTTTTGGCGGCGTGAAGCAGGCGGTCGGGGTTGAGGTTGTCGGTATAGGCATAGCCGGTGCGATCGCCGGAAAGAACGCGGATGCCGCAGCCGGCGCTGGTTCCCTGGCTGGCCGACTTGACGATCTGCTCGTCCACACCCAGGCCGACGGCGGTGACAGACTCGAAGTAGAGATCGGCGTAGTCGCCGCCCGCCGAGAGCGCCTCACCCAGGCAGCGCTCCAGCAGCCGCTCCGTGATGCCGAACTTTGTAAAAAAATAACGCTTGTGGCTGGGGGCAGGGGGAGGGGCCTGAGTGGTCATCTTCCTTCTATTTTACGCTTGTTGGCGTGTTCGGGGAGGAAATGAGACTGGCCGGGATCAAGCCGCGTCAGGCACTTTGGGCGTGGTTGAGCCGTAGATGGAGGTGTCAGTCCAGAAGATTGTCTTAAGGATGCGATAACCGTCCGAGCCGGGCAGGGGCAGCAGGTTCATGAAGGCGATTCCGAAGTTCCACTCGGCGAGCCAGACCCCAACTTTGGGGATGAAGAACGAAGCGATCGTGAGCACCAGATTAGCCAGCGGCCCGGCGGCGGCAATCATGACGTCGTGCAAGCGGCGGCCGGCATGCCTGCGGAATGTATAGGCACCCTTGAACTTAATCCCGATGCCGTGCACCGGCACCCCAAAAAGGAACGCGGCCAGCACGTGGGCCAGCTCATGAATTACCAGGCTGAGGGTGACGAGCAAGCCCCCCACGATGCCCTTTTCGAGACCGAGATCTCGATAGCCAAAAGCGATGAGCACAGCGATGAGGAGCCATCCGGATGGGTGAACTGTGAACGAAACGCGCGTGCCGAACAGGGACATGACTCTCCTGGGGGAACTCTGGCACGCGCCTGTCCGGATGCCGGGCGAGGGGAATGAGTTCCTTCCAATGCAGGGGTAAGAATGCCACACACGGTACGGGAGGGTCCTTGATTCTGCTCAATCCGGCGGGGAAACGGTGAAGGCTGGAAAGAGCTAACACGTGCTAATTCCCTTTTCAACGTCCACTGTTCACTGCCTTGATGCGCATTCTTCAGTTCTTCACCGAAGGTGGTATGTTTTGGCAACCATGCCGGTGCTAGGATGCACGCATGAGGAAAATTCTGCTCGCCACCCTGCTGGTTATGGTGGTTGCCGCGCCGGCGTTTGCCGCGACCAAGCACCATCATCACCACCATACCCACCATCACAAAGCGTAACCGGAATACGGCCCTCCTGCCTGCAAGTTGACAGCGGGCCGGTCCCATCAGTGGCGCGCTTAATTCCACAGAGAAAGCATGATAGGTTCGTGCCATGACCCTTGTGGACGACCTCCGCTATCCGATCGGCAACTTCAAGCCCCCTCTCACCAGCACAGCCGATGATCGTGCCGCGCACATCGCGGTCTTGCGGGAGCTCCCCGACCGGTTGACCGAAGCGGTCGACGGGCTGGATGATTTGCAGCTTGATACCCCCTATCGCGAGGGTGGGTGGACGCTGCGGCAGGTGGTGCATCACGTCGCCGACAGTCACCTCAACAGCTACGTGCGTTTCAAGCTGGCGCTCACTGAGTTCGAGCCCATCATTAAGCCGTATGACGAAGCGGCCTGGGCGGCGCTGCCTGACAGCCGCATGCCGGTGGATGTATCGCTGACACTGATCTGGGCGCTGCATGGGCGCTGGGTGGCGCTGCTCGAGTGGATGACCGAAAAAGACTTCCAGAAAAAACTTGTGCATCCCGAGCGGGGGGTACAGGATCTGGCGACGACACTGGCGCTTTATGACTGGCATTCACGCCATCACACGGCACATATCACCAACCTGCGTACGCGGATGGGCTGGTAGGGCGCAATGGTGCCGGGCCGAATCTCGGGGAAAGTGGACGCCGACCAGGTCGCGCCCGACGTTCTCGCCCGCGACATCGAAGAGTATCTGGCCAATCATCCCGCGGCGGCGGTGCTGGAAGACGGGCGCGTCATCTTCGATTTGCGTAATGCGCGCTACTCCATCGGTGATTCGCATGGGCGCTGCGTACTGCAGTTCTGGAGCGAGGAACGCAACCTGATCCGCACCGTAGTCGGCGTGGAGGCGCGCGCGCAGTCCCTGCGGCTGATGACGCGGCGCATGGGCGCCCCCAAGCCACAGGCCCTGGAACTGGTACCCACCAGCGACCGCAGAACACCGAGCGCGCGCGATGCGGCACGGCGAACCTATCAGCGACTGCTGGAGCGGGTGCTGACACGTGCGTTCATCGGATCCAAGGTAGATGCGCTGAGCTCGGCGATGGACCTGGAGCATAGCTTCGGGCCGGCCTACGTGCGCGGACGCCTGCTGAAAGGAACGGCCGCGGACGCCGTCATCGGCGTGGGCGAATCGGAGTCCGCAGCAACGGTGGATGGGGTTCTTACGCTCGGGGTTCTATGGCTCGCCTATTGCCGCCAGCACGGCGATGCCCGGCGCCATGTGGGCGGCCTCAAAATCGTGGTGCCGGCCGGAACGTGGCGCGCCACCGCCGAGCGCATGGCGTGGATGCATCACGACACCGCCGAATTCCAGCTGTACACGCTCGACGAACACAGCGAAGAACTCGCCCAGGTGGACTATCGCGATATCGGCAACCTGGAATCCCGCCTGGTCCATGCATTTTCCCGAACCGCGGCGATTGAGCGCTGCCGGGTCGGGCTCGACCGGGTGCTCGGCCTGGTTCCCGAAGGATTGACCAATCGTGTCGAGATTCATCCGCGCTCCGCCACCGAGGTAGGGTTGCTGCTTCATGGGCTTGAGTTTGCCCGCGTGCGCCAGGGGCTGTCGCCGCACTCGTTTACTCACCAGATGGAGGTCACGTTCGGGGCGGGGCCCAACGAGACTCCGCTGACGGAAGAAAATGGGGGCCTGGCTCGGGAGCTCTTGGCACGGCTGTTCCAGAGCCGTCGTCCGGGCGGCGTGCATACCGATGCGCTGTTCCGGCTGCAGCCGGAACGCTGGCTGGAGGCGCGCCTTCGCGAGCGGGTTGAAGATCTGCTGCCCGGGCTGCGCGGCGATATGCTCTACTCGCAGGTGCCTGCGCTTTCCGCCAACGACCGCGGAATGCTCGACCTGCTAACGCTGGATCGCAACGGCCGGCTGGCGGTGATCGAACTGAAGGCGGATGAGGATCTGCACCTGCCCATGCAGGCCCTCGATTACTGGATCCGCGTGCGGGCCTTGAACGACGATCGGCAGGCCACCCCCGGCCGAAAGCTCTCCGCTTTTGAGCGGCAGGGGTACTTTGCGGGGGTCGAGGTTTCAGAACTGCCGCCGCGGCTTCTGCTGGCCGCACCGGCGCTGCGGATTCATCCCGCCAACGAGCCGGTGCTGCGTTATTTCTCCCCCCAGATCGAATGGGAATTGATTGCCCTGACCGAGCATTGGCGGGAGGAGTTGAAAGTGGTGTTCCGCAAGCACGGTGCTTAGCAGTCAGGCGCACACCGGTGCTTGGTACCCCGGGGACCAGCGACGAAACATGGGGCCAGATATTCTGGCGCCACTGTGCAGAGCGGCTCGTGACTGCTACACTCCCCCTTCAGGGAAATTTCGCAACTGCCGCAATTACCCGGAGGCGCCGTGCCCGAAACTCAACAGATCGCGAAACCGCAGACCGTATTCAACCCATTCGTTCCCGCGGACGAGAGCCGGCCCGAATTCACACTGCGCGCCGTATTGCTGGGCGCCGTGTTCGGAATCATCTTCGGCGGGGTCACGGTCTACGTTGGCCTGCGCGCCGGCCTCACGGTGGCCGCGTCCATCCCCATTGCGGTTATCTCCATCAGCACGCTGCGCCACAAGGGGAAGCCTTCGGTGCTGGAAACGATCATCGTGCAGACCTGCGGCAACGCCGGCCAGTCGATCGCCGCTGGTGTCATCTTCACGCTGCCTGCCCTGATTTTCCTGGGCTTCGATCTCGAATACTTCCGGATCTTCATGCTGGCACTGATCGGCGGCTATCTTGGCGTGCTGTTCATGGTGCCGCTGCGCCGCCCGCTTATCGTGGAAGAGCACGGGGTGCTGCAATACCCGGAAGGCACCGCCTGCGCCGATGTGATCAAGGCTGGGGCGAGCGGCGGATCCACGGCCAGCCGTGTCTTCTACGGCCTGGGCCTGGCCGCGCTCTACGCCGCGTTCCAGAATGAGAACCTGCTCAGCGCCTGGCCGGGCACTCCTGAATTCCAGCCCGACTTCGGACCGCAGCACGTGCTCAAGGGAGCCTCCATCAAGGCGGATGCAACCGCCGAGTACATGGGCGTGGGCTACATCATCGGGCCGCGCACCGCGGGCATCATCTTCGCGGGTGGCGTGTTCTCCTGGCTGGTGCTCATGCCCCTGCTTTACTTCTTCGGAAAGAATCTGTCTACCCCTATTTATCCGGGGACAATCCCGGTCGGGCAGATGGGGCCGAGCGAGTTGTGGGCAACGTATATCCGGCCCATGGGGGCAGGCGCCGTAGCTGCCGCCGGACTGATCACCCTGTTCAAGACGCTGCCGACCATCGTTGGGGCTCTCAAGTCGGGGTTGAGGACTATGGGCAAAGGCGCCGCCTCCGCCGAGCGCCCCCTGCGCACCGAGCACGACCTCTCCATGGGATTCGCCGTGGTGGGCGGGATCGTGCTGATCGTGCTGATGTTCCTCTTTCTGTGGCTTAAACCGGTGCCGGGGGCGCAGGTCAGCTTGCTGGCGAATATCGGCGCATCGATTCTCGTGGTCTTCTTCGGATTTCTATTCGTGACGGTCAGCTCCCGGATTGTGGGCCTGATCGGAAGTTCCGCGAATCCGATTTCGGGAATGACCATCGCGACGCTCATGGCTACCGCCGCTATCTTCCTGGTGAACGGGTGGACGGCTCCGGCGTTCGGGGCGCTGGCCATCACCATCGGCGGGGTGGTCTGCATTGCCTCAGCGGAGGCGGGCGACACCTCCCAGGACCTGAAGACCGGCTATCTGATCGGGGCCACACCCATAAAGCAGCGCTTTGCTTTCTTCATCGGCATTACGGTGTCGACCATTGCCATCGGCGTCACCCTCAACCTGATGAATCTCGGCATGCAGGAATTCCGGGAAGCGCCGCGCTCCTGGAACCTGAATGCGCCCCATCCGGGAGTGGCAGTGCAGGAGAATCCGCGGGGGCTGATCGAGCAGTTCCCGGTGAAAGCTCCGGACGGGGCCACCACCATGCACCACAAAAGCGAATACATGGTGCTGAACGCGCTGGGATCGACGGAGCTGGCCGACGGCAAGTATCTATACTCCCCGCAGACGGGCCGCATTGAAGTGCAGTGGATTCCGGGCATCGGCTCGGAGAAGGCGGCCGCGCCCCAGGCGCGTTTAATGGCCACCGTCATCAACGGCATTCTAAGCCGCAAGCTGCCCTGGGGCCTGGTGATGCTGGGAGTGTTCCTCGTGATCGGGGTCGAACTGCTCGGGATTCGCTCGCTCTCGTTTGCGGTGGGCGCGTACCTGTCGATCGGCACCACGCTGGCGATCTTCACCGGCGGCGTAGTGCGCTGGCTGGTGGACTCGGCCGTGAAGAAGGCCGGCGGCACGGACGAAGGCGATGTCTCCCCCGGTTCGCTCTACGCGTCAGGCATGATTGCGGCAGGCGGCATTATGGGTCTTCTGGGGGTGGTGTTCAAGTTCTACGAGACCACGTGGAACAAGCCCAGCCCCATCAGCCTGCCGCACACATTCCTCTATCACGACGCGGTTTCGGTGATCGCATTCCTGTTGCTGGCGTTCTCGCTGTACTACTTCGCCCGTAAGCCGATGGGGAAGTGAGGCGCTGGGCAGTCCTTTCATGTACAAAGTCACGGCTTAAGGGGGTGTTCCGCGACCCTCAATTTCGACGACAGGCTGCAACGAGAATGCACGGTTTCGCATTAGCCTGATAGGTGCAGGATCAGCTTTGCGCCGCCGTAGGCCACCGCCACGCCGGCAACCCCGCCCAGAGCGGCCACCAGCACGCACTCCACCAGAGCCCGCTGCACCAGCCGTTTCCGCTGTGCTCCCAGTGCCGCCTGCACCGCAATCTCCTGCCTCTGGGTCACGCCCCGCGCCAGCATCAGGTTGGCCACGTTCGCGCACGCAATCAGCAGCACGAAGCTCGAGATCCACATCAGCAGGTGCAGGTCGCTTCCGTACTGGTCTTGCATCCTCCGCACGCCGCCCCCGCCCGGGGTCAACCGCAAGAACTGCCGTGGAATCAGCGCCCGCTCCGGCTCCGGCAGCTTGCTCAGTGGGCTGCGCAGAAAATCCTTTAGTTCCACCTACCTCCGCGCCTGGGCCGCCGGGGCGCTCGCCGCCGGCCTGAGCCGCCCGATCGGGTTCAGCCACTGCTGCTCACCCCGCTCCGGCAGATCCGCATCCCGTGGCCGCAAGGTTTCCACCTGGTGCAGCGGCATCCAGAGAGCTGGCGGAGTTGCGCTCAGCCGCTCTCGGTAGAATCCCGACGGCACGGATGAAGGGCCCCGGGCTCACGCCCCCTTCATCCTTTCGCGATACGATAGCTTTGGCCGTTGCCGTCCGGGACAGTCTAAGGTCATAGAAGGAAATCGAAGAATTGAATGAGTGAAAAGCGTTGGGTTGTATTGATAGCAAGTGAGGTTGGACGTAC
>DASXXV010000221.1:0-18342 GCA_036502905.1 Occallatibacter sp.
CGGCGTGAGCCAGAAACTTTCTGCGGTTCATGAGACCTCCGGTCACGGGATTCTTCCCGATTCAGTCGCAAAGGCTGATTGGCATCCTGGATGGGAAACGCTGAATCACCTGCCCGGAAAGAGCAGGGCAGCCAAACATGGGATATGGTTTCACCCGAAACCATGAAAATACAACCGCGGATCCTTCCCCTTCCCCTTCGCAAGCTCAGGGTCAGGGTCAGGATGACAGGTATGCGGGTTGGTTGAATCAATTTTCACGCCAGTTCAGTGAGCTATTCTACGCTGGCGGATGATTGCAAGCGCGAGGAAAGTGATGAGTGGCCAGCTTCTCCAGTGTAGTTTCCGCGTATCGGAAAGTAGTTTCCGGGTGTCGAAAACGGAGACGCCCGGCCGTTCTCATTGCGGCCGGGCGGAACGTTGCGACGATGTGACGCCGCTTAGAAATGTGGTTCGTCGTTATCGCGGTGTTCCTGTCGTTCCTCTCTCATGTGGTGCATAGCGCGGCTGTAGCCTTCGCGGTAGGCAGTTCGATAGTCGCTGGCGAAATCGCGTTCCACCCGTGGGTGGCGATAAGCGTCGTGGTCGTCTGCGTCCTTGTGGCGGTGATTGCTGAAATCACTGCGCGCGGCTTCAATGCCATCGCGGAATCCCATGCGCTGGGCATCGCGATATTCCGAGGGAGCCTCGTCCCAGCGGCCCTGTCCTTCATATTGCCCGTACAGGGGTTGTGCGGGAGCCGGCGTGGCGTAAGCCCTGGCCGCCAGGCCGCCCGATGTAGCTCCCAACGAAAGCGTCAAGGCGGAAACTGCAAACCATGTTTTCGTCATAAATGAACCTCCTTGCGATCCAGACAATAAGAGATGGGAAAAGTCGCGATTTACGTTGCCCGGTAAGTACTTTTCAGCAGCTGAAGATATGGCGAAGATGGCCAAGTTACACGTAAAGCTCGCCCTTGCCAGATGCTGGCTGCAGATGCTGGCCGTTGCCGGTCAGGAGTGCTCACCTTTGGAGCGAATCATGTGGCCCATGGCGTCGTCATATCCGCGCTGAAATCCTTTGCGGTAATCCCCTACAAAGCTGCGGTGCACATGGGGCTCGCGAAATTCCTTGTGGCGCTCCGGTTCGGGCTCGCGGTGATGATTGAAGTCCTTGATGGCGGCCTGTACGCCGTCGTTAAATCCGCGACGCTCTACCTCCTTGAACTCCGGCGGAGGCTGGTCCCAGGGCATGGTGATCTGTGCTTCCATTCCGCTGGTGATGGCACTCAAATTCCCGCGGGGAAGCGCGTTGCATGCGGCGACGGCCAATACGGCACAGCCAATAACGAGCAAGAGCCGAAGCAATTTCATGCGTCCTCCATGATTCTCTGACTCGACAGATGGTCGCCGAGGTCGTTTCTGTTGCTCCCTATGCAGGACTGCTCCTGCGGGAGGCTGCTCCTGCGGGAGGCTGCTCCATATGCAGATCGAGACAAGGCGCATCCGATAGCATTGCTGCATGGCGCCACTGATTGAAGCTCACGATCTGCGCATCCGTTTTGGCGCGACGGATGCGGTACGGGGCATCGATTTTGAGATCGATGACGGCGAGGTGCTGGGCCTGGTGGGCGAGTCCGGTTCCGGAAAGAGCGCGACCGCGCTGGCCATACTGGGGCTGCTGGGATCGACGGCAAACGTAACGGGACGAATTTTGTGGCGCGGTAAAGAACGAGACAGCCAGAGCACAAACTTGCTGCTGGAAACCAGTTCGCGGTTGCGCAGCGTGCGCGGCTGCGAGATCGCGATGATCTTCCAGGAGCCAATGACGGCTCTGAATCCGGTGATGAGCATCGGCCGGCAGGTGGCGGAATGCGCGGCTGCCCACCAGCCAGGCCTCAACGGCAGGGAATGGAAGCGGCGTGCCCTGGAGGCCCTGGAGGCAGTGTCGATTCCCGATGCGGCGCAGCGCTACGGAGACTATCCGCACCAGTTTTCGGGGGGGCAGCGGCAGCGCATTCTTATTGCCATGGCGCTCATCAACCGGCCGCGGCTACTGATTGCCGATGAGCCCACGACGGCACTCGATGTGACCGTGCAGGCGCAGATCCTGGAACTGCTGGCGCAACTGCAGCGCGAGCACGGGCTGGCCATGCTGTTTATATCGCACGATCTGGCGGTGGTAGGGCAGGTAGCGAGCCGGGTCGCGGTGATGCGGTCGGGCGTGATCGTCGAAACCGGAGCGGTGGGCGAGGTGCTGGTGCACCCGCACCACGACTACACGCGCGGCCTGCTGGCGGCGGTGCCTACTCTGCGCACCGATCGAGACATGCCGCTGGCCATGATCGGCACCGGGCAGGCGGTCAAGTCCCAGTAGCCCGTAATTCCCGCATCTGATTGTTTGTGATTAATCGGCTTCGTCCGGTCCTCCTCCTGTACTGTTTCCTTTTCGCCATATGCAGCGCGGCGCATGGCGATCCGGTGCCAGCCCGTTTGAAGCAGGGGACCGGCCACATCTTTCTCCTGCTGCGGGACGAGAACGGCAAGACGCTGGCCGTGGGCGAGTCGCTGCAGACGGTGAAGGGGTATACGGTGACCACGCGAACCACTTTTCACTTTCGCGACGGCTCTATCGACGACGAGACCACGGTGTTCGAGCAGCGCGTGAATTACCGCGTATTGAGCGACGATCGTCTGCAGCGCGGTCCGGCTTTTCCTCATCCGATGGAGGTCCGCATCGAGGCTGTGAATGGGCGGGTGATTGTCCATGATCTGGAGAGCGGTAAGACGACCACGCACTCTCTCAAGATTCCCTTCGATCTTGCCAATGGAATCGTGACGCAGGTGCTGCAGAACATCCCGCAGGACACGGCGGAAACCCAGGTTTCTTACGTATTGCCAACGTCGAAGCCGCGGCTTGCCAAGCTGGTGATCGCGCGGGCCGGCGAAGACACCTACACCCTGGGAGGCGAGCGCCAGACGGCGAAGAAGCTGGAAATAAAAGTCGACCTGGGGGGAGTGGCCGGCCTGATTGCTCCGGTGATCGGCAAGGAGCCGAAGCCGACCCGGGCGTGGATGGCGGGCGGCCGGGTTCCGATGTTCATTCGAATTGAGACCCAGTTCTACGAGGGTGCGCCGCTGTGGACGATTCAACAGACGAGCCCCGCGTATCCGGATGAGACTCAGCCCTGAGATTTGGGGATCACTTCCGGTGTTTTTGACTGTGAAGTGCTAAAAAGAGGCGCTGATTCTATTGGACTTGCAAATTAGCCTTCGCTTTTAGTTCGCCCAATGCTGTGAAGTGCATGGCCTCAAGCTGTTAGAAATGTGGAGTTTAGGGGACTCTTCACAGCTTCACAGTCGAATTTCACCGAAAAAAGAAATGCGGGAGAATTTCTCCCTGATCGAACCAATCCGGGCTGGCATGAAGCATGGCGCTGACATGTTTTCATTGTCAGGTTTGGAGAGGTAATTATGTGCAGAAATTTGGAGGGCCTGGTTTGGAGGGCCTGGAGAGAGGCTGGTCAAAAGACGACTGCGCGGCCGTTCGCGCGTAGGGACCGCGCGTCGGGGGAAGGGAAAAACAGATAGAGCCGAAACACGACCGCCCCCCGGGGACCGAGAGGCGGCGAATGGTGGTTGTATATGTAGATTTATTCGGCGACGGCTTCTTCGGCTTTTGGTTCGGCAGCGGCCGATTCTTGTTCCGCCGAGGTCTCGCCGGCCACGCGCACCTTGAGTCTGGCGGTCACTTCGCGGTGCAGGCGGATGGCGACATCGTAGTTGCCCAGGGCCTTGAGAGGCTCGTTCAACTGGATCTTGCGGCGATCGATATCGAAGCCCCTGCCGGCGAGTTCATTGGCAATGTCGGCGGAGGTGACGGATCCGAAGAGCTGGCCATTCTCGCCGGACTTGCGGGTGAACACAAGCGCGATGGGCTCGAGCCTGGTAACGAGTTCCTCCGCCTGGGCTTTCTCGGTAGCGGAACGACGGGCGGCGGCGGCCTTCATCTGGTCGATGACAGCCTTGTTCGCCAGGGTGGCCTGCAGCGCCAGCTTGCGGGGCAGCAGGAAATTGCGACCGTAGCCGTCGGCCACTTTGACAACATCGCCGCGGTGACCCAGGTTGGCTACGTCTTCTTTCAGGATGACTTCCATTTTCTACTCTCCAGAGTTACGAGCAGCGCGCCTCACTGCCCACGAGCCCTTAGACGCTTTCCGGGCCCGGTAGTCGCGCCGCGAAGGATTCTACAACGGCCTTCGGAAGATTGTCGCCCGAGTGGTGCAAACTGCGGATACAACAAAAGGGCTAGTCGCGCAGCCAGACGGTGCTAACATCCCTCCCACCCAGGCGGACGAAATGCCGGCCGCGAAGGCGGGGCACCCGGCCATTCCGGCGGGTACCCTGGTGAGAACCCACATTTTAGTGGCGGGTTGCGAAGGGCAGCAGGGCAATATTGCGGGCCTGCTTGATAGCGCGGGTCAGGCGGCGCTGGTGGGTGGTACACACGCCGGTGAGGCGGCGGGGCACAATTTTGCCGCGCTCGGCCACAAACCCTTGCAGGAGACGGACATCCCGGTAGGGAATGGCGTCGATTTTCTCGGTGCAGAACTTGCACACTTTCTTGCGGCGGAAGAACTTGCCGCGGCCGCCGGGACCTCCGCCCGGACGCGGTCCCCGGCTCGGAGGGCCGCTTTGGGGTGCTGGTGCGCTGGTCTCGGGCGCCTTGCTTTGAACTTCGTCTGCCATGGTGATTCCTTTTCTTAGCTACTAGCGACTAGCTGCTAGCTCCCAGCTTTTAGCTAAGAGCGTTGAATTGGCCGGCTCTGGCCGGCGCTATCCTGTTGAGGACCAGGGATTACGTCCCTGGTCCGGCCTTTACGCGCTGGCCTGGGCGGGCTCGGCCGTCTCCGTTGCCGGAGGATGAGGTCCCTCGGTGCTCACCTTGCGGCGAGTTCCGCGCAGGGCCTTGACTTTGGCGAGGCGCTTTTCTTCCTCGTCGATGCGCACGGTAATGAACTTGATTACCGGCTCGGAGACGCGCAGGCGGCGTTCGAGCTCGAGGACAACCGGGCCGCCCGCCTCGATGGTCATCAGCACGTAATTGCCGTCCAGAAATTTGCGGACCATGTAGGCGAGCTTGCGCCGCCCCATCTTCTCCGCCGACTTGACCGTTCCTCCGCCGTTGGTGACGGTGGTGGTGAAGCCGGCGATCAGCTTGTCGACATCCTCATCGACCGCATCGGGCCGAATGATGAACATAACCTCATACAAACGAGACATCCTTTATCTCTTTCCGCCCGCGTGGTGGTAGCTGCGAGCCACGAAACTCAGTGAACCGGGGAGAGTGAACACGGGACAGTGGACAGGGGATAGTGATCAGTCCTAGGCCGTTGTCCCTGGTTCCTTCTCCTTGCCGCCGTCTTTCTCGCGGCGGTTAAATTCGTTCATCGCCGGTGCAGGACCTTCCTGGATGATGCGCCGGGCGGCTGTGGCCACACGGTCGAGAACTTCATCCAGTACGGCCAGGTCGGCCCTGCGCAGGGGCGAGAGCAGGTAACCCTTGCCTGCGCGCCTGCCTGCGCCGGCCGCCACTGCTTCCGGAGGCAGGTCAGGACCCACCCCGATGCGCAGCCGCAGCCATTCCTGCGTTCCCAGGGCGGCGGTTATGCTGCGGGCTCCGTTGTGCCCGGCCGGCGAACCGCGTTCCCGGATCTTGATCTTGCCCAGCGTCAGGTCCAACTCGTCGTAAATGACGAGGAGGTCCCGCGCCGGGTCCCCTTGAAATTCCCTGAGCAGGGCAGCCACGGCCGTCCCGCTCAGGTTCATATACGTCTCCGGCTTGGCGAGGACGACTTCCCGTCCCCCGATACGGCAGGTGGCGGTAACCGCCCTGCAGCGCCGGTTCTGGACCACAACACCCTCCTGCTGGGCGATGCGGTCAATTGCCATGAACCCCGCGTTATGCGGCGTCCAGAAATACTCCGGGCCAGGATTACCCAGCCCCACCACCAGGAAAGGCCCCGAAGGCCTGTCGCCGGGGATCCCGGATCCCGACGGTGCAGGCCGGGGCGCGGACGAACTCGCTTCCTCGGCCAAGGCTTACTTTTTCGCGCCTTCCTGCTTGGTGTCGGTTTCCGTCTTGCCCTTCTTGGCCACTTCCGGCTCGGCCGTGGTACCCGCCGCCGCACCGGCAACCGCTTCGACCGCGGCTTCGGGAGCCGCAACAACTTCCTCGCGGATGGTGACGACGTGGGCCACGGTGGTGTCTTCGTCTTCCAGGTACTTGATCTTGTCGGAATGGGGAAGACCGCTGACGCGCAGCACTTCGTGCAGGTCGAGGTTGCTGACATCCACATCGATGTGGCTGGGAATGTCGGAGGGCAGGCACTCGATCTCGACTTCGCGAAGCACCTGATCGAGGATGCCGCCGTGGGTCTTGACGCCAATCGGGATGCCCATCAGCTTCACGCGAACGCTCACCTTGAGCGCCTTATCCATGGCGATGCGCTTCAGGTCGATGTGAATCAACTTGTCCATGATGGGCTCGCGCTGCCAGTCGACGACCATGACTTTCACGGGCGACTTGTCGCCCAGGTCGACGTCGAAGATGGTGTTGTGGCCAGTCTCGGAGAAGAGGATCCTGGAAATGTGCTTGGGATCGACCTCGACAGCGACGGCATCGTGACCCGCTCCATAGAGTACGGCGGGAATTTTGCCCGCGGCGCGTACACGGCGCGCGGCATTCTTGTTGAACTTGCCCGTACGGGGCTTGGCAGTTACGACTTCAGGCATTGATCTCTCTTTTCTGGTCGGGCACGGGCCGATTGCGGCTGCCGCTCCCTTTGTCGGGCCAGGGGGCAGGGGTCAGGGATCAGCGATCAGGGGGTCAGGGATCAGTTAAAACCGAACACCCAACATCCCGACTCCTCGCCGCCAGTGGCTTCGTTGTAGTTACGGGTCACTGATCCCTGAATCCTGATCCCTGACCCCTGTCTTCAGGAAAACAGCGAACTCACGCTGGTTTCCATGTGTATGCTCTCGATGGCCGCGCCCAGCAGGCCGGCAATTGACAGCACCTTAATCTTGGGAAGCTTCTGTCCTGCTTCGCGGAGCGGAATAGTGTTAGTGACCACCACCTGCTGTATGGGCGAAGAGGCGATGCGATCGATGGCCGGACCCGAGAGAACGGCATGACTGGCGCAGGCGTAAACCGCGGCGGCGCCATTCTCAATCAACGCGTCGACGGTCTTCACCAGGGTGCCGGCGGTGTCGATGATGTCGTCGATGATGAGGCAGGTCTTGCCTTTCACATCGCCGACCACGTGCATGACTTCGGCGACGTTCATGTCGGTGCGCCGTTTGTCGACGATGGCGAGGGGCGCCTGCATCTTTTGCGCAAAGAAGCGGGCCCGTTCCACGCCGCCGGCGTCGGGCGAAACCACGATCAGGTTGGGGAGCTTGAGCTCCTTGAAGTAACTCACCAGCACCGGGCTGGCGAAGAGGTGATCCACGGGGATATTGAAGAAGCCCTGGATCTGGGCAGCGTGCAAATCGACAAACAGGGCGCGGTTGGCGCCGGCGGTGGTGAGAAGGTCGGCTATGAGCTTGGCGCTGATGGCGACGCGCGGCCGGTCTTTGCGATCCTGGCGGGCATAGCCGTAATAGGGAACCACCACGGTGATGCGGGCGGCGGAGGCTCGCTTGAGTGCGTCGACCATGACCAGCAATTCGATCAGGTGCTGGTCCACGGGGTAACAGGTAGGCTGAACCACGAACACGTCAACGCCGCGCACATTCTCGAGCAACTGGAAGTAGACTTCGCCGTCGGCGAAACGCTGCAGCTTGGCTTCTCCGACGGAAACGCCGATATGACGGCCGATTTCCTCCGCGAGGGGCCGGTTGGCGGTGCCGCTGAAGAGCTTGAACCGCTTGTCCTCGCTCAGGTTGCGAGCCCGCTTGCGCTCGCCGGCGGGTTTGGCCTCCCGGTTCCTGTTCAAGTCGGCCGGGGGCGGAACGGACAACGATTCCCTGGCTTCCTTGACCGGTTCGTGCCCGCCCTGCTTCTCGTCCAATGTATCGGTCGTCGACAATCCCACTTCCATGCTCCAAGCACCTCCAAGCTGGTTGGCTTTGGCTGCTTACGCGGTTGTGCGGCTCGCGTTAGGCGAACCGCCGATCGTCTCCCGGGTTCCTATTCGAACCCCGGGGCACCCCTGATCCTGGCACCCGTGGATCATTGGGGGGTGCATTCAGAAGCTGGCTGGGCGACCAGGATTCGAACCTGGATAAATGCCTCCAAAGGGCATTGTCCTACCATTGAACGATCGCCCAATCCCGTCCCCCGAAGCTTGCTTCCGGGGCTTTCGGACAGCCGAGCGCGAGTTTCTCGCGCGCCACTGCCGACTGTCAATCTACTTCAATCATCTGGCGCCAGTACTGCTCGCGGGGCAGGGTGCGGGTGAGGAAAAACTGGACACCGGCACGCTGCAGTTGGTCGCAGGCGGCTTGTGCATCTTCCCGGGTCAGGTAGAACCCGAAAAGCGCTGAACCGGACCCGGACAGTGAGGCATGCAGGGCTGCCCCCGGGCTACCGGCGGCCGCAAGAATACGCTTGATATCGGCAAGGGAGGGATGCTGGCGGAACACGACTTGCTCGAAGTCGTTTTGGATCCAGCTCGTGATCCCGGTGCGGACAAGCGCGGACTCTTGAGGTCCCGCCAGGTCCTCCCCGCGCGACGTATCTTTGGGAAGGACACCGGAGGAGCCCGCCTGTCCCCCTTTCACCGGGATTGCTCCCGCGAAGGCGCTGGCGTAGGCGCGGCTCAACCTGTTTAGTTTACCGGTACTTGCCTCGGGGGTCAAACCCTCGGCAGCGCAGCGGGCATCCCAATCGCGGAATGCCTGGGGAGTGGACACGCCCACGGCGGGGGCTGCGACCACGCACCAGAGGGGTTCGATGTCGGGCAGAGGATACACTTCCTGGCCGCGGTCGAGGCCGAGGACCGTGCCGCCGATGAGGAACAGGGGAACGTCAGAGCCGACCCGGGCGGCGATTTCGAGGCGTTGCGCCGGCCAGTTCGATTCGTGCGGCGCTACTGGGCCGGGTCCCACTACTGGGCCGGGTCCGAAGAGTTCCTGATCCAGGCCGAGCAGGGCTGCCACCGCGTTGGCAGAGCCGGCGCCGAGGCCGCCCTGGATGGGGAGCTTCTTTTCGATATGGATCTCGACCGACGCCGAAACCTTGAGCTCGCTGAGGGCCAGGTCGACCATTTTCCATGCAGTGTTGCGGGAATCGGTGGGTACCCGGCGATCGTTGGAGGTCAAGCGGATGGTGGTGGTCGATGCGGTGCGCGCGGAAATCGTCACCAGGTCATGGATTTCGAGGGTCTGGTAGACGGTCGCCAGGGAATGGAAGCCATCGGGTCGAGGGGCCCCTATCCCCAGGCCGAGATTGACTTTGGCGTGCGACCGGACTCGGGTGGGCATACCGGTTCATTGTAGAGCCGGGACAAAGCGCACCCGGTCCTGTCTGAAACTCCCGTGGACGGCTTTCCCGAGGTGTGCGTACACTCCAGCATGGCGTACTAGTGGCCTGTCGCAGAGAATTCATTACCAGCATTGGTCGAAGGCAACCGCAGTCAAACATGACGCCTTGCGGCACCCGAAGAGCACGAAAATGCAACCGCGGATCCTTCCCCTTCCCCTTCGCAAGCTCAGGGTCAGGGTCAGGATGACAGGTATACGGGTGGGTTGAGGCAATTTTTCAGGGCAGATCCTTCCCCTTCCCCTTCGCAAGCTCAGGGTCAGGGTCAGGATGACAAGCTATTGTTTTCATCTGCTCACGCGAGAGCCCGCAGTAACGTTTTCAACGCGACAGGCCACTAGTGATGAGGGGCACTGTCCAGCGAGGTCCAAAAGGAGGGGCAATGAAATACCTGCTCAGGTTCGCGGTGGTTTGCATCGTGGTCACGGCTCCGGTTTGGGTCCGGTCGCAGGGTATCGATTTGCCCAGCCAGGCGCACTCGACATACATGGAGGTGACGCACGGCAAGCCGTACGTGATGGTGACCATCAACGGCAAAGGCCCATTCCGTTTCCTGGTGGACACGGGGACGGGCGGAGACGCCATTATTACGTCGGAGCTGGCCACGCGACTGAACCTGCCGCTGGCGGGGGAAGCGCGGCTGAACGATCCCACCGGCCAGGGCGGGAAGATGGCCCCCATCCGCAAGATGGGTGTGGTGAGCGTGGCGGGGGTGGATTTCTATTCAGTCAAGGCGATTGAGCACGCCCTACCGATCGAGGACGGCGCCTGCGAAGGGATGCTGGGGTTTACGCTGTTCCGCGATTTTCTTCTGACGCTGGATTACGTGAATGGACGGTTGGTACTGGCAGAGGGCGAGCTGACGCCGGACGGCGAAAAATCGGTGTTGAGCTTCCGCATGCCTGACGGCGTGCCGATTACCCGACTGAAAATCGGCGGTCGGGAGATCGAGGCGCAGATCGACTCCGGGGGGGCGGGACTGAGCCTCCCGGAACGGCTCATCCCGCAGCTCCGGCTGTCAGCGCAGCCGACGTTGTTTGCCAAGGGGGAGTCGCTGTCAACGCGGTTTCAGATCAAGGTGGCGAAGCTGGCGACCGATGTTCAACTGGGAGACATCACGCTCGACCAGCCCTGGGTGGAGATCAATCCGGCTTTTCCGCTGGCCAATTTCGGGTCGTGTCCGCTGCAGCATTTCACTGTGACCTTTGACCAGGAGAACAAGCTGGTGCGCCTGGACGGGCCGCACAAGCGGATTACGCTGGGGGTTACGCCGGCTCCGCTGCGGCTTACGAACCAGCCGGGCAATCCGCGAGATTTGGCGCTGGTGCCGGTGGGGTGAGGGCAGGGAACAGTGAAACAGTGAAGTGGGGATTGCCGGACTTTGTCTTCTCCTGTAGATTGAAGGCGCCCCCGGTCCCTCGAATCCCATGCGACGCAAAACTTCCCGTGCGAGGTCCGGGCGATTCCCTGCAAAACCGGAGAACGCATGAAGCGTCGTTCCTTTCTCAAGTCCGCGGCGGCGTTCCTGCCTGCCGGTCTCGAAGGCTTCGCCCAGTCCCAGATGCCCGGGCCCGCGGCTGCGGCAGACATTCATATTGTCCCCGACGGACAAGACCGGTTGGGAGAGTCCCACTCGCGCGGATTCAGCTCGATGCTTTTCAAGGTGTTGGCGAGGGAGACCAACGGCGGCCTGTTCGTCCTCGAACATCACAACATGGTGAAGGGCGGTCCACCCCTGCACTATCACCTTCACCAGGAGGAGTGGTTCTACGTGGTGGAGGGCAGGGTGGTGTTCCAGGTGGGCGATTCACGCAAGGAGCTTAGCGCGGGCGACTCGATTCTGGGCCCGAGGCTGGTTCCGCACACGTTTTCTTACGCCGGCGATAAGCCGGGGCGCATGCTGATCGCGTTTACCCCGGCAGGGAAGATGGAAGAATTTCTGCGGGTGACGGGCGTTCCCAAGCCGCCGGTTCAGGATGCTGCTTTCTTCCGCCGGTATGAGATGGAACTGGTCGGGCCGTCGCCGCTGGTGTGAAGCCGGGATCCCTGATGGCGAATTCCAGGGCTGAGACTTCTTATGCCGTAGCGGCCTGGATGGCCTCCGCCTTGGCGGCGCGCAGGGTCGCCACCGGGTCGCCTTTGGGTTTGAACTCCATCGCCACTACATGCTTGTAGTTCAATTGGGCCAGCTTGCGGTATATGTTGGCGTAGTTGATTTCGCCGGTTCCGGGCTCGTGACGGCCGGGCACGTCGGCTACGTGAATAAGGCCGACGATGTCGATGTTCTTCTCGAGCTTCTCGAGGAGATTGCCTTCGGCGATCTGCTCGTGGAACAGGTCGTAAAGGAATTGCACCTGGGGATGATTGACGGCGCGGACAACCTCCATGCCTTCGGCGGCCGATTGCAGGTAGTATTTGGGATTTTCTTCCGGGTCGATGCACTCCAGCAGGAGGCGCACGGGCTGGCCGTCGATCTGCTTGCCTTCCACGAGGGTGACGGCTTTTTTGAGGGAGTCGATGCAGCTCTGGTGCTGCTGCTCGCGGGAGAGGCCGGGAACCAGGTTGCCTGAAAGCACGATCATGGCGGGGCAGGCGAGCGTCTCCATGGGGACCAGGGCCTTGCCAAGTTCTTCCACCAGGCCATCGCGCTGGGCCGGATTGGCCACGCCGTTTTTGAGGCCGGCGGTGGCGTCGAAGCGGATTCCAAGCTTCTTTCGGGCGGCGTTGGCGCGATCGAAATCGTCCGGCGCCCATTTACGGTACTCGCCGACCAGTTCGACATTGGTGTAGCCGGCCTCGGCGACTTTGGCCAGGCGCTCCTCGAAGGGCAGGTTGTTGAAGACGGTCCACAGCATGACAGAGAGGGGAAAAGGGGTGTCTCCAGCCGAGGACTGGGCGGCGCGGGCGGCTGCGGGAAAAACGGGCGAGGCGGCGGCAACAGCTGAGGCTGCAATAGCTTGCGTGAATTGGCGGCGATCCATCAGTCCTCCTGTAATTCGCTGCCCATCTTACTAGGTTTGGGAGGGGGGCAGGGAAGCGGGCGCGAGCGGCGGGCTGTGAAGCGTGGGATGTGTTCACAACAAAACCCCGTCCGGAGACGGGGTCCTGGGGTAATTGCGAATCTGATCCGACAGGAGGACGGGCCGGGAAGTCTCAGGCCTTGGCGACCTTGCCGCTCTTGATGCAGCTGGTGCAGACGCGCAGGCTCTTGGGCGCGCCATTGACGAGCGCCTTCACTTTCTGCAGGTTGACGTTCCAGCGGCGGCGGGTGACGTTGTGCGCGTGTGAAATGTTATTTCCGAACTGCGGCGCCTTGCCGCAAATGTCGCATACCTGTGCCATCGTTCTGCTCCAAATCCTGTGGGTGTATCGTGCGGGCCGCCATCCATATCGCGGGAATCCTGTTCAGCGCTTCTCTCTCCCGCTTTCGCGCACGAGCGACGCAGGCTGAAGAACGGAATTGCCCGGCGAGCTTTCGTGCATCAGGACACACATTTGCTGCGGCTTGCCGAACATCCAGTATAACCGGCGGGGAAGCGGGGGCCAAATCGGGGTTGAGTTCGCCGGGTCGATTTCGATTCAGGCCCGAAACTCGGTCCGCTTACGCACGATAAGGGAATTGAGCTCGTTGAGCCAGAGCTCCGGCGGAGTAAGGCAGTCAACCACCAGGTCAAATCCCGACTCCTCATAAGCCATGCTGTTGTTTCGGAAGAGGATGAGCGGAAGGGAAGAGCATTTTCTGGCGATGGCGACGGCTTCGCGGGGAGCGACTCCTTCACTGTCACTCAACAGCATGGCGTCCAGCCCGGCGCAGGTATCCAGGACGGTCCGCAACTGTAACAACGAGGCGCAGTTCTCAACCGCATACCCGGCGCTGCGCAGCACCATCAGCCGGTGACAATCATCCAGTCCAAAATGAATCACTCTTGCGATCATGGGCGTGGACTCCGGGAGCTTAAATATCGGCCGAAGATGAACCTGTGGGCAAAGCATATCTCGGTTTTTCGTAGTCCGTCTGCTCCTTTTTGACGATCTGTGGCGAATTTACGATTACTTTCGAGGCGAACTGGTCGCGCACGAGGGGCGCGACGGACGTGCAGCGGCAAAACTGCCCGCATTCGCACTGACACGCTTGCCCAAAAAAAGTTCCCCTTCCAGCCAGATGTGGAAGGGGAAGGGAGGCCCATGAGACAGGGCGCAAAAAAGAGGGGTCGGGCAGAGGGTGGGCGCGCACGTGCATTGCGCACAGAGGTTTGGGCTTATTGTCCGGAACTGGGGGAAGGTGTGAAGACCACGCTGACCTTGCTGAGGTTGATGCCTTCCAGGATGTTGGCACCGTCCTTGGTGTTGGTGAGAACGCTGTTGAGGCTGTTTTTCTGCTCGACGACCTTGGCCGGCACGGTGACAACCGACTTTCCGTGGGTGAGCGTGACCTGGGCGTTGGAACCGGTTCCATTCCAGGAGACGGTGTATTCGGCGGCGGGAAGCTGAGTTGTTCCAACCGTGACGGGTTGCGTGAGACTGATGTTTTCAGAATTCTTCGCGGCAAATGCCGGAGCGGATACAAGAGCGAGCATTGCGACGTAACCTAGGAATCGCTTCATAAGAATCTCCTCGACTGCCTCGAATGAATTTGACTTCAATGGAGGCATTAAGGCGATTACACAACGACTGTCCAGTATTTGAAGCTTAAGAAATGTAAAGCCGGTCGATGTTGCACCGCGCTCAAAGCTCAAATGTCTCAGGCTCAAACGTGCCGGGGCGATGATTTGCGACAGGGGCTGATGAGAATCCTGCTCAGGGGAGTGCAGAGCGCAGGGCGAGGGGAATGGTGATTTCGACGCGCAGGCCGGGGCTGGCATTGTGGGCGGCAATGGTGCCATGATGCAACTCGACGGCGCGCTTCGCGATGGAGAGGCCGAGGCCAGAACCGCCGCCATTGGTGTTGCGCGCTTCTTCCACGCGAAAGAAGGGGGCGAAGATGCGCGTCAATGCTTCGTGGGGGACACCCGGCCCGTAATCGCGCACCGCTATGACGGCTTCCTGATCGTTTTCCCCGAGAGAGATGGAAATGCCGGCGTCATTGGGTGAGTAGCGGATGGCGTTGCGCACCACGTTCTCGAGGGCCCGGCGCAGGAGTTCGGGGTTGCCGAGAACTTCTCCAGTGATGCGGCCGTGCACGTCGATACGGCAGCCGCGGCTTCCCGCTTCGACGGCGCAGTCGCGAACGATCTCGTCAAGGATCTGCGAGGGACGGAGGATGCGGGCTCCCTCCAGGGCAGGATCTCCTTCGATGATGGTGATCTCGACGATGTCGGAAACCAGCGAGGCGATGCGGTCGATATCGCGCTCGATGCGATCGAGAGAAGCGGTGGTGCCGGCAGACGTTCTGGCCAGCTTGACGGCAAACTTGAGCCGCGCGAGGGGCGAGCGGAGCTCGTGAGAGATGTCGCCCAGCAGGCGGCGTTCGCTGACGATGAGGCGCTCGAGGCGCTCGGCCATCTGGTTGAAGGAGCGGCCCAGTTGACCGATTTCGTCCTCTCGCCGGGTTTGAACGCGCGCGGCGAGGTCGCCCTGCCCGAATCGGGCAATGGTGGCGGCGGTGCGGCGGATGGGGGAGACGAACCCGACGGCCGCAAGCCAGCACAGCAGGCCAATGGCGCCGGCGACCAGAAAGTAGTAAGGGAGGAAGGTCAGAAGATGAGGACGGTCGACCGGGCTGATGGCCATGAACCAGTAGAGACCGTCCTGGGAACGATGGGTAATGTGCCAGATGCCCTGAGTGCCGGTGCGCGACTTGGTTGCCGGCGGGGGCGGCAGCATGGCGGAGCGGTTCTGTCCGGAGGTGAGATCGATGCCGCGTGCGTCGAGCAGAAAATGGGAGCCGCGAAAGATGCGGTCGAGGGTTTTAAGGTATTCCCGCAGCGCATCGGGGCCCTGACTCTCGTACACGCCGCGCGCGCTCTCCAACTCCAGTTCGTCGGCACGCTCGAAGGTGGGATCGATGGTCTGCTTCTGCATGCGATCGGAGATCTGGTGAAAGACGAGGAAGGAAAGGGCAAGGATGCTGACGATGGCTGCAAACATGCCGATGTAGAGAGATTTCAATCGCATGCGCTTATTTCACCCCGGCGAACAGGTAGCCGACGCCGCGAATGGTGCGGATCAGCTTGCGGCCATCTTTGAGTTTTTTTCGGAGACGGCTGATGTGCACGTCGAGGAAGCGGTCGTAGGGAGTGGCTTCGCGCTCGAAGAGGGCTGCGGTGATCTCATCGCGGGATAGGATGCGGCCCGCAGAACGTACGAGGAAGGCGAGCAGGTCGAACTCGGCGGCGGTGAGGTCGACGGGAGCGCCCGCGCTCCACACTTCGCGGGTGGCGGGGCTGATGCGGAGAGTTCCGAGGGAGATTTCGGCTGGCTGGGGGCGCGGCGACGGTCGTCCCCGGCGCAGTACGGCGCGGACGCGGGCCAGCAATTCATCCGGATCAAATGGCTTGGGGAGATAGTCGTCGGCGCCGGCGTTGAGTCCCTGGACACGATCCTTGTGCTGGACGCGCGCGGTGAGCATGATGACAGGGAGATCTTTGCGACGGCGCAACTGTTCGAGCAGGGAGAAACCATCCAGGGCGGGAAGCATGACGTCGAGGATGGCGAGATCGTAGACGCCGTTGAGGGCGCGGGCGAGGCCGTCAGCTCCGTTGCATGCGCATTCCACCTGAAAGCCCGCCTGGGCGAAGAACTCGGTCATCAAGCCGCACAGTTCCGCATCGTCATCGACGAGCAGCAGAGAGGGGCGCTGGTGGGATTCCGCAGTTTCCATTTGTGAGGCGTGATCGGCGGCGATCGTGGTTGGTTGCGTGCCGCACTTCATCATTCTTTATTGTCGCTCGTTTATGATTCAGAGGCTGATCGAAGGGAAACAATGCGGTTTCGTGCCCACGCGTTTTGGGCTCCGTCGAAACTGACCGAGGGCAGGGCGGCGCGAGGGGAACGGGCGCAAAGCGGATGCCTCGGATTCGAATAGTAAACCTTTTCTGAGGAGAGGCGTTTGCGGCTAGGGATATCAATTCACAAAACTTGCAATTGATTCTTGCATTCTTCGGGTCCGGGCGTATTCTGTAAACGCATTCTCGCGCCACTCCTCATATGGCTACGAAAAAGACAAAGTCCGCTCGCGGTGCCAAAAAGAAGCCCCTTCTCATGGACATTCGCACGGTTGCGGAGCGGGCTAACGTCTCCATTGCGACGGTCTCGCGCACCATCAACCACGTGCCCACCGTGAACGCCAAGATGGCCAAGCGTGTCTGGGAGGCGATCCGGGAGCTGAACTACTTCCCCAACTCACAGGCGCGGGCATTGGTATCGGGACGGACGCGGCTGCTGGGGCTGATTGTTTCAGAGATCACCAATCCCTTTTTTCCCGAGCTCATCCAGGGGTTTGAAGACATCGCGGTGGAGAACGGCTACGAGATCCTGGTCAGCTCCACGAATTATGATCCGCGGCGCATGTCGCTGTGCATCCGGCGCATGCTGGAGCGCAAAGCCGAAGGGGTGGCGGTGATGACGTTCGGGATCGAGGAGCCGCTGCTGGACCAACTGGCGGAGCGCAACATCCCGATGGTGTTTGTGGACCAGGGGCCGGACCGGCCTGGGATCAGCCTTCTGAAGGTGGATTACCACCACGGCATACGGCAGGGCGTGCAGCACCTGGCGGCGCTGGGGCACCGTAACATTGCGTTCATCTCCGGGCCCATACGGCTGCACTCGGCGCAATCGCGCGTGTCCGCATTCTCAAAGTCGCTGACGGAGTGCGGGATCGCAATCAACCAGGATTGGATTATCCAGGGCGACCATACGCTGGAGGGCGGCATTACCGCGACGGAGAAGCTCCTGACCGGCTCCCGGCTGCCGACGGCGGTGATGTGTTCCAACGATCTGACGGCCATCGGGGTGATGCACAAGGTGTATCGCGCGGGGCTGAGGGTTCCCGACGATCTCTCCATCATCGGCTTCGATGACATTCACCTCACGCGGGTGACGATACCGCCGCTGACCTCGATCCAGATGTCGCGCACGGAACTGGCGCGCTCCGCAGTGAATGCTCTGCGTGCGCACGTGGAGAGCACCACGCCGCATCGCGAATACAGGATCGACACCAAGCTCGTGGTGCGCGAGTCGACGGGCTATCCGCCGGGGACAATGCAGGACCTGCGGGGCCTGTCTGCGAATGGCGAACACGCGGGGGCGGGGAAGAGCGCGCGACACTGATGGGGTGTGTGCGGCGCGTTGTTGATCCGACCAGAACGCAAAGATAAGCCTGATATCCCGGTGTGGGCGGGCCCTCGACTAGGAATCGAAGCGCGTTCAATTAGTGCTTAGCGTGGACAACATGAACGCCGGCATGACCTTGCGCGAGTCCTTGAACGGCGCGGCCGAACCTGGACGCGACCTCCTGGAAATCGATGTCTTCGATGGCACAAAATCCGTGCGCGCGAAGAATCGCTGCCATGCCAGCCGGCTCGAAACGACAGACCGAACGTTCATCAATTTTCTTAAGCTGTTCGGTCCGCTCCTTTTCTAATTGCCTTAGCTCTTCTGAGAATGCCTCGGGAGGTTCCAGGTAGTCGAACACCACCTCCGAGTTCTGGATTGACGACATGTAGTCCAGAGTGCGGGCGACAGCGTCCTGGGTCAGATATGGCACAACCCCGAGCCAAGTGAAAAACGCGGCCGAGTTCTGCTGAAAGCCTGCGGCGGCGAGCTTCTCTCGCAGATCGTCCCGCTCGAAATCGACGGGCACGAGAATAAGCCATGGTGGAA
>DASXXV010000222.1:0-5051 GCA_036502905.1 Occallatibacter sp.
GCTGTTCTTCAGCAGTTTCGCTTTCGCGGGCAGCGGCCGCTTTCACTGCTCATTGTCGCCGTAGTGTTCTCGCTCTGGGCGGCGTCGAGCGTCATCAAAAGCCTGATTGATGGCTTCAATGCGGCTTACCGGGTACCGCGAAATCGCACTGTGCTGTCGCACGCCGCGGTCGGCATGATGCTCGCCCTTCTCTCGCTTGTTCCATTGCTGGGCGCCACCACACTCATCCTTTTTGGAGGCACGGTGGAATCGGCCGTGCTGCGGATGATCAAAGTCGATCCGCTTCTGAATCCGTTCAGCGGCGGGTGGGAACTGCTGTCGCGCGTGATGCGTTACCTGGTGGCGTTTGCCGCGATATCCAGTCTTACCGCAATTCTCTATTTCTATGGGCCATATCGCAAGCAGCGCTGGGATGGCGTATGGCCGGGCGCGGTTCTCGCGACGTTTCTCTGGCTGCTGGCAACGATTGGCTTCGGATGGTACGTGCGTCATGTGACGAATTACAACGTGCTGTACGGGAGCGTGGGAACGAGTGTGGCGTTGCTGATCTGGATGTACCTGCTGGCCGCAATTGCGCTCTTCGGCTGTGAGTTCAATGCTGAAACCGAGCGAACGCGGGTGGCAAGGCTTCCGGTCAGGGGAAATCCCCGTGCGTAGTTACGATGGCTGCATCCGCGAGTCCGGTGCGCTGCCGTGATCGGTTCGCCGATGCTCGACCGCGCTGGAATTGCGGCGCGGAGAACACCGGTGACTCTGAGCTGATCGAGGCGGGCGTTCCATCCAGCCTTCGGCGCTTGCGAGAAGTTACCCACCTCTGCTCAGCAGAAATGACCCAGGCATTCTGAACTGACCGCCGATCTCCGGGCGGGTGCAGGTGATGAAGACGATGGATCATCACGATGCCCGAGGCCCGGAAGAGACCGTGCACAATCTGTCGCCAGTGGTTCCGGCCGAACCCGCGAGTGGGCGCGCGTCAACGAGCCTGCGGGAATCCGGAATGCCAGACGGCGCGCCGTCAGCGGACCCAGGCGAACTGGCGTAATCGGAATCCGGGCTATTCCATTGCGTGGCGGATGGACCAGCGCGCGGCGCGGCCGGAAACTTCGGAACCGCTGCGCATGCCGCCGCCACTCAACCAACTCCCCTGGAACTTTGCGAAAGACCAGTTCGGATCGCAAGGCGCTGATTTCATTGGAGTTTTGGGAGCACTAATCCTCCGCACAGCGAAAGACCAGATCCGCCCGTATCTCACTGATCCCTCGGGAGTTCCCGGCATACTTCCCCTTGCCCCGCAAAAGACCAGTCCCGGCCTCCCGCATAATCCGACTCAGTCGCCAGACTATGCAACTGGAGTTTCACCAGCTCGATCTGCGATGGGAACATCTGCGGGTTCGCGAGCCGCACCGCGGGCGCCATCTGCTGGCATCGCTGGCTGAGAGCGGCCAGCAGACGCCCATCATCGTGGTGATGGCGAAAGACGACAACGGCCGTTACCTCGTAATCGATGGTTTCAAACGCATCGCCGCGCTACGGCAACTGGGCCGGGACACCATCGAGGCCACGGTCTGGTCGATGGGCGAAGCCGAAGCCCTGCTGCTGTCGCGTTCGCAGCGAATGAGCCCGCAGGAAAGCGCGCTCGAACAGGGCTGGCTGCTGTCGGAGATGGAGCAGCGCTTCGGTTACCCGCTCGACGAACTGGCACGCCGTTTCGACCGCAGCATGAGCTGGGTATCGCGACGGCTGGCGCTCGTCGAGTTGTTGCCGGAAACGGTCCAGCGCCACGTACGCGAAGGCAGCATCGCCGCGCAGATCGCGATGAAGTATCTGGTTCCCGTGGCGCGAGTCAGTGCCGGCGACTGCGAGCGCATGGCCGGCGCATTCGTGAAGTACCGCTGCGATACGAGGCAGGCGGCGCAACTTTACACCGCCTGGCGCGAGGGTTCGCGCGTGGTTCGCGAGCGCATTCTCGCCGACCCGGAACTGTTTTTGAAAACGCAGCGGCAGCCGGAGACGGCAAAGCCCGCGGCGGCGGAACAGGTCGAGCGCGATCTGGAGATGGCGCTGGCCATTCTGCGCCGGGCCAGTCGGCGGCTGACCGAGGCAATGCCGGAGATGAACGTCGCGCAACAGGAGCAGGCGCAGCGCTCGATTGAAAGCGCGCGCCGGGAACTCAGCCGGATGGCGGAGCGCATCGGAAAGGAACAGGAAGCGAAACATGCTGAGCCAGGCACAGCGCACCGCGATTCTGGAGTTGCAGGCGAAGGGCGTGAGCAGACGCGAGATCGCGCGCGTTCTGCAGGTGTCGCGTCCGACCGTGCGCAAAGTCCTGCGATCCAACTCCACGAGCGTGCCGGAGATCCAGCGGCCGGAGAAGGCCGAGCCTTACCGGCAACAGATCCTGGATCTTCTGGCTTCCTGCAAGGGGAATCTCGTGCGAGTCCATGAGGAACTCCAGGCGAGCGGAGCGGCGCTTTCGTATCAGGCGCTGACCGCGTTCTGCCGCAGACGGGGCATCGGGCAAACGCCGGTTGTGCCCGCGGGCCAGTACCATTTCGAGCCCGGCGTGGAAATGCAGCACGACACGTCGCCGCATGAAGTGGAAGTGGGCGGCAGGAAGTATAAGGCGCAGACCGCCTCGGCGGTGCTGTGTTACTCGCGCATGCTGTTTTTTCAGATCAACCCCACCTTTCAGCGATTCGACTGCAAGGTGTTTCTCACCGACGCGGTGCGCTACATGAATGGCGCTCCGGAACGCGTGATGATCGACAACACGCATGTGGTGGTGTTGCGCGGCTCGGGACGCGAGATGATTCCCGTGCCCGAGATGGAAGCGTTCGCGGACCGCCTCGGGTTCCGCTTCGTGGCGCATGCGATCGGCGACGCCAACCGGTCGGCGCGCGTGGAACGTCCGTTTTCCTTTATCGAAAACAACTTTCTGGCGGGCCGCACTTTCACCAGCTGGGAAGACCTGAACCGGCAGGCGCGGGAGTGGTGCGACAAGGTTAACTCAACTTATAAAAAGCACCTTCGGGCCGTGCCGCGCGAGCTGTTCGCCATCGAGCGTCTGCATCTCAAGCCCTTGCCGGCGTGGATTCCGGAAGTGTACCGGCTGCATCAGCGCACTGTGGACGTGGAAGGTTATGTCTCGGTGAACTCGATTCGGTATTCGGTTCCGGTTTCCTGGA
This sequence comes from Occallatibacter sp., assembly GCA_036502905.1. GTDB lineage: Bacteria > Acidobacteriota > Terriglobia > Terriglobales > Acidobacteriaceae > Telmatobacter. Next base: position 3,186 of record DASXXV010000222.1, read on the forward strand.
TCGGGAGGCGCGTTGAGATTCGCGAGACGCGGGACCGGATGGCAATCGAACTCGATCCGCGCCACATCGTCACTCATGATCGCGTTCTGACGCCGCTGTCGCAGAGGATCACGCTGGCTGAGCACCGGCCGCCGCGCGGAGAGGGCATGAAGCGCAGCGATCCACATCCGGAAGAACTGGCGCTGATCCAAGCCGCCCCGGAGATCGCACCTTATATCTCGGCGCTGAAGCAGAAGGGACGCAAAGTGGTGACTCTTGCCCTGCGGCAACTGTTGCGTCTGCTGCGGGAATATCCGCGCGCGCCCTTCCTCGCCGCGGTTGCCGAAGCCGCCCGCTATGGGCTTTACGATCTCGACCGGCTGGAGCGCATGATTCTGCGGCGCGTGGCCCGCGACTATTTTCGGATTGGCGAAAAGGAACCGGAAGGCAATGACTGAAGAACTGGAACAACTGCTGAAGAATCTCAAGCTGCGCCGGCTGCTGCATGTTTACGACGAGCAACTGCAGGCGGCGGAAAAAGCTCAGACCTCTTTTACGGAGTTCGTGGCCGGGCTGTTACGGGCGCAATGGCATGAGCGGCAGGAAAGCGCGCTCGAATGGCGGATTCACCGGGCGAATCTGCCCGAGCGCTGGTCGCTGGAGACGTTCCCCTGGTCGCGCCAGCCGGGCGTGAACCGCAGGCAGATGCGCACGTTTGCCGAACTCGACTTTGTGGCCAAACACGAGAATCTGGTGCTGACGGGTCCGACGGGCGTGGGCAAAACGGGACTTGCCTGCGGCCTTCTGCTGAAGGCTTTGCAGAACGGCTACCGCTGTCAGTTCGTCCGCGCGCAGGATCTGTTCGACGAGATGTATGCCTCGCTGGCCGACCGATCCACGCGCCAGCTGCTGAACCGGCTGGCGCGACTGGACGTCCTTCTGATCGATGAGTTCGGGTATTTAAATCTCAAACCCGAACAATCGAACACTTTCTTCAAGCTGATGGAGGAGCGTTATCACCGCCACTCGACGATTATCACGACGAATCTCAGCTATGACGAGTGGCAGAACTTTCTCGGCAACAAATCCATGGTGGAGGCTCTGCTGAGCCGCGTCCGGCATTACTGTCACACGGTGACCATCAACGGGCCGTCGCTGCGCGACCCGCAGGGCTGAGTCGACAGTCGATGGAGCAGCGCGAGTATATCCGACAAGTTCTCGAAGCGTATCGTTCGACGCCGGGACGCGCGGGCGTGGTGCGTCGCGCGGATCGTCTGTTTGCGACTCAGCTTTATGACCGCGGCGTGTCGCTGCAGGTGGTGGAGAACGCACTGGTACTCGCGGCGGCGCGCCGTTCGGCGAGGCCGCCCGATGCGCCGCCACTCGGGACCATTCGGTCGCTGGCGTACTTCTCGCCCGTAATCGACGAAGTTCTGCAACTCAGGGTCGGCCCGGAATACTTCCAGCACCTCCGCAACAAACTACAGCGCGCCATCAACGCACGGTAACTCCGCCCCGCTGATCAACAGACTCAACGCGCCTTTCGGCGCGAATGATGATATCGAGCCCACTCACCATCTCTGCTAACAACCGCACACACGCCTGCGGCGTGGATGGTGATGCGCCCTCCCGCAGAGATCCTGTTCTCAGACTGGGTCACTTTAAGCGAACGCTGCTGGGTAACTTCTCGTGGGCGCCGAAGGGCGGCGGTGGACGCGCTGAAAACCGAAGGATTGCTGCCGCGACGGTCCGGCTGCGTCAGTGCAAGTACCTCAACAACGTGGTGGAGCAGGATCATCGCACGGTGAAGAAACGCGTCTGGTTGGCGAATGGTTACGGCTCGTTCTCGACGGCGTGGCGGACCCTGCAAGGAATAGAAGCGGTGAA
>DASXXV010000223.1:0-3961 GCA_036502905.1 Occallatibacter sp.
GTCTACTGCCTTGGCGGCACGGGCTCCAGACCCGGCGGGTGCGGCTGAGGGGCGTGATACCGCAAGTAGCCAAGGCCGACGCGCATGTTACGCACCACCGGCCCGGGAATGGTGATGGCCACGGTGATGCCCAGCAAGGCGTGCGCGATGGCCAGGGGAAAGACATTTCGACAGCGCAGAAACACAAAGCACGCAACCATGCCCCAGATCAGCGTGACCGGGGTGAGGATGGGATTCGGGAGGTGGGCCGCGGCGAAGATTGCAGCGGCCGCGACTGCCGCCCATTCGCGCCGCGGGAGGATCCGCACCATGCGGAACAGGAAGTAGCCCTGCAACAAAAACTGTTGAACGCACGACCACACGGCATAACCGCCGAAGGTCATCAGCCAGCCGCGCGCGCTGATGGGCTGACGCAGCGTGTGCAGTTGGACGGCGACGGTGACCGCGACCGCGGAGAGCATGGCAGCGGCAAGGACCACCCACATCGAGGCGAAGAAACCTCCGCGGCGAAAGCCGACCGCATCCCAGCCAGGAAAGGACACCACGGAGGTCCCCGCGATCCAGGCTGCGGCGGTCATGTAGAGCCACTGCTGGTAGGGGCGAGGCGTCCAGATGGTGGCGAGGATGAGCCCGTATCCGATGAGCAACTCGAGCAGCGGACGGCCGCCCCTGATCTTGCTGCTGGACCTCGTGTCGACGGCTGGAGAGACGTTCACTGGGAGTGACATGGGATGTTTCCGGCTGTTACTCCACAGTGATCGCCTCAAGGACGGGTGTCAAATCGGATGGCGATGAAAAGGTGAGAACATTGGCGGCTCCCGGGCGATCGAGGCGTCCCAGGATGCTGATCTCGCCCCGGCCTGTTCCCGCGGGCGGAAAGGCGATCCTGGTGGGGCCCTGGCCGTTGATGCGCAGTTCGGCGTACTGCGGGGCGCTCCCCGAGTTGCGGTAGGCGATCTGAATGCGCGACCACGGCGTGCGCGCAGATACGTGCGCGAAGCTCAATTCGCAGGTGCGGCATGAGCCCTGATTTTGTTCGCCCTTCTCGGGCTTGTAGGCCGTCGAAGGGAGATCCGTTCCTTTGACGAGGAGGAGAACGGCGTCGCTTGCCGGGACACGGCCCGACCAGGATCCTGTAAAGCTGTCGAGGTCTTTGCTTGACCACACATCCCTGATGGTGGCGGGAGCGTGATCGGAAAAGCCGAGGTCGGCCGACGTGAGTATGACGTCGCTTTCCGCCGGAGTGCGATTCAAAAGCAGGACCGCCCTGGTGCCGGCGTCCGAGAGAAACTTGGACCAGACCTGCACGCCCTTTTCCGGTTCCGCGACCTTGACGGCCTGCAGGCCGAGCGGATCCTGGTCGATGGCCAGGACGGCCTTATTGGTGAGCATGGAGAGGATCTCAGGCGAGAGCTTCGCCAGGTCCGCCCCCACCAGCAAAGGCGCGCCGCTGATGGCCCACAGGCTCATGTGCACGCGGTTCTGCGCTTCGGTGAGGCCGGGCATGCCGATCACCATCATGTCGGGATCGTTGTAGAAGCCGGTGTGCTGCGCCTCGGGGTGAATGCCCTGGTCGAAGTTGCCGAGCATCTTGTCGAAACCTGCTTTGCGGTCGGCGTGCTCGTGGCCGGCCACGATGGGGTCGACGATGTCCCCGCTGGTGCGCCAGATGTCGGCCGGCGCTCCGCCCACGTGCGGCGCCCACGTCCAGGGGCTCTGCTTGCCCCACTCGCATAGAGAGAAATACAAACGCTGCCCGGTGATCTTTTCGGCACGCCCGATGGCCCGCGCGATCTCGGCGTACTGCACCGCGGGATCGAGGTTCTCCTTGTCGCCCCCGCACCAATCCACCTTCACATAATCGAAGCCCCAACGCGCGAACTGGAGAAAGTCCTGCTCGTAATGGCCTTCACTGCCGGTGTTGAAGACCTTGGGCCCGAGGTCCGGGTACATGCTGCAGCCGTCTTTGCCGGCATCGGTGTAGATCCCGGCTTTCAGTCCTTGCGAGTGAATGAAGCGAACGATGTTGGCCATGTCGCCGGGTTTCTCGCCCGGTGCCAGTGCGGGCCACGCTTTCTCGTCCACCACAATGTTGCCCTCGGCATCGCGCGCGCCCAGCCACCATCCTTCATCGATGTTGATGTACCTGTAACCGGCATCTTTCATGCCGTTCGAAACCATGGCCCGCGCCTGCTGCGTTGCGATCTCGGCACTGATGATGTTGGAAAAGCTGTTCCACGACGACCATCCCATGGGCGGTGGAGGAACAGAGACCTGGCGGCCGGCCTCGGAACTCGCGGCAAATGCGGCTGCCCCCGCGCACAACACCCCAATGATCGCCGCGGTGGCCATCCAGAGCCTATATTTCGTGCCCATGTCTTACACCTTGAGGAAAATCTTCTTGCGGTAAAGGATCCATACCGGAATAAAGCAGAACGCGCAGAACGACACCGAGTAGGCAAACGCCGCCCAGCCCCGATCGGGAATGTGCGCGAAGGTGTGCATTAGAAACAGCATGACGGGGCTGGGTTTTCCCGGTGTTGAAGGGATGTTGTACAGGATGCCGGGCACCAGCTCGCTGAATATGTATGCGGCAATGGCATTGGAGCCGAACACCACCCAGACATACGTCCAGCCCTTGCGCCAGTTCATCTGTTCCACCGCCCAAAAACAGACCGTGAGCAAAGCCAGCGAATATCCGCCGGCCACCAGCACAAAGGAACTCGTCCACATGTTCTTGTTCAACGGAAATTCAAGGGACCAGAGATACCCGATCGCCAGGCTGCACACGCATGCCAGCGCGAGCCCTGCAGTTTTGGCTTTAACGCTGTGGCTGGTGCGCAGCCAGATGCCGGCCAGCACCCCCATCAACGTGGTTCCGAGCGCGGGCAGGTCGCTCAGCAAGCCTTCCGGATCGCGCCCGTTGTGATCGGGATAGTAGAGATACAGGTGATGCGGGAACAGGTGGCGGTCGATCCACGAAACCAGGTTCTGGTTCATGTCCATAAAGGGCACATCGCGGCCCGGCATGCCCACGCCCGGAATCGGCACCCAGCGCACCAGCACCCAGTAGCCCACCAGTACGCCCGCCAGCGCCGCCCACTTGGTCCACGCGCGATCGTCGTATAGATAGAACAGCCCCACCACGAGGTAGCAGATCGCCAACCGCTGCAGCACTCCGTAAAAGCGCATGTGGGCGAGATGGAAGAACGGAAAGCTGTTGACGATGATTCCGAAAACGATCAGGATGACGGCACGCTGCACCGTGTGTTTAGCCAGCTCGCCGCGGCTTGCTCCCTTGGCCAGGCGCGCGCTGAATGCAAAAACGATCGACACCCCGATGACGAACGCGAACGTGGGAAACACCAGGTCGGTCGGCGTGAGCCCGTTCCACTCCGCATGATTCATAAAGTGCCATGAACCTGGGCCGCCGTTGTTGTTCACCATGATCATGAAGGCAATGGTGATTCCACGCACAACGTCGAGCGAAAGCAATCGCTTGACCGGCGAAACAGGCGCGGTGGCAGGATTTGTCAAGGTAGGCGCAGAAGCCGATTTCGTCATAAGCCCGGGACGTCTCCCGTGAACAGAGATGCCCCTACCCTACGCGCTCGGGCCATGCTTCGCCAAGGTGCATGCTCGCGGCAGCTACGGTTACGTCCGATACCCGCCGCAGCCAACCAAATTCTTCCTTTATTCATCGCGCGGAATCAAATTACGAAAAACGGAGCAAAAGTTTCTAGCACATCGCGCTCCTTGCGCACAAGACTTGCAATTCCTCGCGAAGACCCATACTATCCGCATTAGAAACCGGCCTGCTAAGCAGGTGGGTAATCAACGCTGGTTGAACCTACATTCATTGAACAGGGGCTCAACTCGACAATCGGTTCTGTGTGCCGTGTCCGCCAGTCCGGAATGCCTAATGAACCGCGGAGAGCTCCACCGTCTTAGGACGGGTTCA
>DASXXV010000224.1:0-12038 GCA_036502905.1 Occallatibacter sp.
TTGAGCGCCACCCAGCGGCGTTCGCCTTCGCGGTAATGCCAGTCCTTGTCGAGCTGGAAGTAGATGAGCAGGCCATTGGACTCCAGCACGTTGAGAATGCTGTTGTCATGGGAGTTCTTTTCGTCGTGGTCGGTGGTGGCGCTCTGCCCCATTTCGGAATAGATTTCGTTCAGCTCGAACAGCAGGCCGTTGACGCAATCCTCCATTGGCTCGACATTGAGCCCGATGCGCCGCGCTTCGCGCAGCGTGATCGGATAATTGTGCGAAGGATAGCCGGAGTTGAGGATGTTGGAAATCTCGCGGGCCCGGTTCTCATCTGTCATGTGATAGGAAAGAATCTCTTCGCAAATGCGCGTAGAAAGCGCGCTGGAGCGATCCACCGCCCCGATCACCAGCGGATGAACATACGGAAACAGCGCCTCGTAGGGATTGGTGGTGGAATCCTTGGCCTGCTCGGTCCACAGCCGGATGACGCGCAGCAACTCGTCGTTGCTCACGCTGACCCGATCGTTATCGCGATCGATGGGGGAGAGGTCGTGGGTGAGCGAAGTATCCACCGCCGACAGGTGAGCGAGCGGACCCATGATGATGCGGTCCGCGCCCAGCGCCAGCATGGTCGCGGCAGATTGGCACTCCAGCGGCGCCAGCACCGTCAGGTGCTTCACATAGCGGCGCAGCAGGTTCACCATGCGCAGGGCGGCCTGGCCTGACCCGCCGTCGGATTTCATAAACAACGAAAGCCGTTCCAGCCGGCCGGTGGAGCGCAAAAGAGCGTAGAGACCGGCCACGTCGTTCTGGCAGATGGCCCCCTTGGTGGAGTTCCAGTACGTGAAAACGGGCTCGCCCAACTGCGCCGACAGACGCTCGATCACCGGCTGCGTGCGTTCCATGAGAATGGGCGGCTGGGCAACCTCGCGTTTGGAGGATGACGATGCTGCGGATGGTTTTCTAGGCATTTCAGGCACTGATGGGCTGTTCGTTCTCTATCGTAACAAAACTCCATTTGCGCGAAAGTGGCGGAACGCCTCGCCCGACCCAAGCGCCGGCAACCCGGTACAGCCGTTGATCCAAATTGCGCACCCTCGTGGCATACAATCGAGCCGATGGCCTCTTCCCCCCTGAGCCTGGACCAGTTGAATGTCCGCATTGTGCAATGCGAGCGATGTCCTCGCCTGCGCGAATATTGCCGCCAGATCGCGACCGTGCGGCGACGGGCGTATGCCGGCTGGGAGTACTGGGGCAGGCCGGTTCCTTCCTTTGGAGATCCGCGCGCGCGGGTGCTCATCCTGGGCCTGGCGCCCGGAGCGCACGGTTCCAACCGCACCGGGCGGCCGTTTACCGGGGACGGCTCCGGAGAATTCCTTTACCCGGTGCTGCACGACGTGGGCTTCGCCTCCCAGCCGCGTGCCGTCTCACGCGACGACGGGATGAAGCTCAACGATTTGTGGATTACGTCCGTGGGCCGATGCGCTCCTCCCGACAACAAGCCCACCCCGGAGGAACTGCGCAACTGCGCTCCGTGGCTGGACGAAGAGTTGCGCCTCCTCACGAACCTGCGCGTAGTGGTGTGCCTGGGCAGGATCGCGTTCGATGGCCTCCTCGGCTGGGCGCAGCGGACCAGCGTGCTCGCCAAGCGTACCGGATACACGTTTGCGCACGGCGCGGAGTACACGTTCCCCAACGGCTTGAAAGTGATCACCAGTTATCACCCGTCGCTGCAGAACACCAACACCGGCAGGCTCACACGTCCCATGTTCCTGGCGATTTTCGAACGCGCGCGCGAACTGGCGGCGGCAATGGATGCGACGCGGCAAGAACAGAAGCGAGGTAAAGTGCATGAGACGGTTTTGGCGTAGGGCGTTTGCGCCTGCGGGACTGGCGCTGTTCTTGTTCGCGATGCTCGAAGGAGGATCTTCGCAAACCATGAAATCCGATCACTGGTCGCCCTCCGAGTTGATGGACCGCGCGAAGCACCTGAAAGAACTTGCCGCGGAAAAGGGCTCCGCGAGCGAGACACTGGAGAAGTACCCGCACCACTACACCATGCTGGCCTTCCGCAATCGCAGCGGTGGAGGCGAAGCCCATCAGAACTACGCGGACGTGTTCTTCATCCTCGACGGACATGCCACGCTGATGACCGGCGGCGAAGTGGTCGAACCCAAATCCACGGGTCCGGGCGAGACTCTGGGAGCATCCGTCAAAGGCGGATCACGGCAGGAACTGAAAGCCGGAGACGTGGTGCACATTCCCGCCTCCATGCCTCACCAGATGGTGCTGGGCGAAGGCGACACCGTGACCTATTTCGTGATCAAGGTGGAAGAGACGCGTTAACCCAGGGACGCCGCCGGCCCTACGCTTCCACGCTTTCGGTCACCGCGACGGAACGCGCCGATCCGCGGCGCGATGTCCACCAGCCGCACAGCAACAGGAACACGGCTCCGGCAAGATACGACAAGGCAAACTCAGGCGCGCACCAAACTCCAATACGCCCTTCGATTCCCGCCGCGGTGAGTTTCCATGCATGAATGACGCCAATGGCGGAGAGTGCGGATGCCGCCCCCATCCATGCGGCGGCGTGCACGAATCGGCGTTCGATCACTAGCGCCATGACGGCCGCCCACAACATGGAAGTGAGCAACGCTCCCTGTCCCAGAGACAGCAAACCAGCTAGAGCCAATTGTCCATTGAGGTTACCCATGACGCTCGCCAGGGAACCGCCCGCGGCGCGGGCAACCGTATCGGCGATTCCTGCCGCCCATTGGGCAACGATGGGGATCAGGCCCAGCACAACGGCGACCGCCTGTTCGCGCGCCACCTCGACAAACGCCTGGCCCACCGTGACCAGGCCAAACCAGACGATCACCGGGCCGGCCACCTCGAGGGGAATGATGCGCAGCACCAGGGGAAGCAGCCCGGTGGTGCAAAGCACCACGGTGGTCACCCCATTCAAAACGGAGTATCCGCAGCGGGCTCCGTTAGCCTTGTGCGCGGCATGGCCCACATAGAGGGTCGTCGGGAACGGACTGCCCAGAAAGGCCGCCACCAGGGTTCCGATTCCGTTCATCAGGAGGGATGGCGTGGTGCGGTAGTCATCGCCACCGATTTTCACCGCCTCCAGGATCTGCAGCGATGCCAGCGTGTCCAGCGCCGCCAGCGGCAGGATGACCGGCAGGTAGGTCCACAGTTCGCGGTGAGCGAGCAGTGCGATGGCATTCGCGAAATGCGGAACGTAGAATCCGGGCGCGACCACCGGTGGGAAAGCGGCGTTATAAATGTGCAGTCCACGCAGGACCGCCGCCAGAACCGCGCCGATCCCGACAGCCAGGAGCCCAGGTGGAATGCGGCCGGGCAGACGCACTCGCGCGCCATACAACGTGAACAGCACGATCATCGGAACCAGGGCGATGCTCGCCTGCTCGAATACGCCAAACACAAAGCCCAGACATAGATATGCAAGCGCCAGGCCGGCAAGCGGGCATAGCAGCGCGGCCCGCGGAGTATGACGGCGAAGCCAGTCCGTACAGAACGCGCCCATGGTCTGAACAATTCCGCTCAGGAGGCTGGCGAATACGCCGGCCTGCCAGGCGGCACTGGCGGAATGCGTGCGCGCGTACACGGGCGCCATAATCAGGAACACGTAGGCAAAAATGGTCGGCGTGTTGATTCCGAATGGAATGGCGGTAACGTCGGAGCGACCCGTCTGCTTTGCCAGCCGCCATGCCTGCGAGGCATAAAACACGTTCCCGGCGAACACCGATGCGGCCACTCCGGGCAACACCCGCCCGGTAACAAATCCCACCGAGAGTCCGCACACCGGCGCCAGGCCCACGATCAGGAGCAGGTCGGGAAATCCAGAGAAGAACAATCCGAAGAATCCGTCGATGTCTCCGCCGGTGAACCACCTCGGGCCGCGGGGCTCACCCGGTGCCATAGCGCAGTCCGATCTTCCGCAGCCACTTGCGATACGCGATAGCCATCCGATCCGAGCGCAGGTGCAATTCTGCCTGCAGGTCGAGAGGCAAAAGCTCGGGCCGCTGCGATTCCACAATCAGCCGATCCTGCTCGGTAACCCGGTCCTGGAAGGCGCGCAACTCGTCGCCGGAAAACTCCTGCCCGTAGTTCATGCTCATCAACAGACGCATCTCCGAGTGTTCGCCGTTTACCGGGGCTACCTGTGCGAGGAGGGCGAAGCGGCGAGCGTCGGCGGCCTCTTCCGAGCCCGTCTTTTCAAACGCCATGGTGAGGGGAGCGCAGATCCAATAACGATAAGTAATAAGAGCGCCGCGGCCCGTTCCATCGGGGTTGGGCTGCCATATGCGGATTTGTTTGGCCTCCGGCCCTGAAGGACCATCCTCGACTTCGTAGTCCTCCACCTCCAGCCTTTCCGGATCGCCCAGCAGGCCGGCATGCACATACCCGAGATGAGCCACATCGAGCGCATTCTCTATGACCCGCGGTGCGAGCGCACGAAATCGGTACGGGCCCGCGGTCACGGTTCGAAAGCCCGCCGTCTCGGCGAATGGGAATTCAGGCGGCTCGCCGTCAGGAGTTCCCAGGCAAACCCAGATTGCTCCGTACCGCTCGCGCACCTGATAGACCTGCGCGCGCGCTTTGGCCGGAGGCACAAGTTCGGGATGCGCGGGAAAGCGAACGCACTGGCCGGATTCCGCGTACTCCCATCCGTGATATGGACAAACCAGGCACTCGGCTCCCGGGGCCTTTCCGTTCTGCCGCACAACGCCTAGCGAGAGCCGCGCGCCGCGATGAATGCAGAGGTCGAGCCAGCAATGCAGAGCCGATGAGGACCGCCACAAGACCACGTCGCGGCCCAGCAAGCGGCGTGCAAGCATAGCGCCGGGCGCTACTTCGCTGGACCAGGCAACCAGGAACCAGTGGGCCAGGAGCAGAGGATCATCGAGCGGGTCCGAGTCTAAATAAGAACGCCCCTGTCCCAGGCGCTGGGATGATGAACTCACAAGCGAATGCCTCCGAGGCGGGATCAAGAACAGTCTACAGACGCAAGGATCGCCGCAAGTCCGAAATTTCTCCGGCGCTACTCGCCCCCGCTCCCGTGCGCCGAAGCCGGCATGGGGTTGGCGACAAATTTCGGCGTGGGTGCGTCAGTCGAGAACCGGAAGGCCGACAGGTATGCCAGCTCGAGAATCTTCTTCATCTTGGTGAAATCGATCTTCTCCACCGTATCGCTGACGTGGTGGTAATCCGGATGGAAGCCGGTGAACCACCAGAGCGCGGGAATATCGTGCAGCACAAAAGGAAACTGATCGGAACGGAAGAAGACGTTGAGCACGCTGTCGTGATCGAATCGATCGTCCAGCACCAGTCCCACGTGCGCGTTCTCCTGCTTGACGACCGCATCGTAATCCGGCGAATAGGGCGCGCCAATCAGGTTGAGGCGATTGGACGTATCGGCGGGAATGTCGATCAACCCGTCGGTCTGGCGACTCGGCTTCTCGTCTCGTCCGATCATGTCGAAATTGATCTGCGCGCGCGTAGTGGCCAGCGGCCTCAGCGGATGCTGCGCCATGTAGTAGGCGCCCAGCAGACCGCGTTCTTCGCTGGCAAATACGACAAAGAGAATGGAGCGTCTGGGGCGCTCGGGGTTGGTAGCGAAGGCGCGGGCCAGTTCCACTACTCCCACCGTGCCCGACCCATTGTCGTCCGCACCGTGCCAGATCATCACGCAGTTCGGACCGGGAGCAATTGCCGCTCCATGCTCGTCGACCGCAACCGGACTTGCCTGGAGATCGTTCCCGGCCTCGGGTTTCGCCGGGTCGGGCGCGGGACACGGCGCGGCGCCGTCGTGATCGTGATGCGCAGTGATCAGGATCGTCTCCCCACTGAGATTGGCATCGGAGCCCTTCAGCAGGCCGGCGACATTCCACGAAGTGCCGTTTCGTTCTGACGTATTCGCCAAATGAATCGTTGCCGTCGTATCGGGCAGCGACCGGCCCTGCGGAGTCAGCTCCGCGTCGATCGCGGCCTGCAGGGCGGACGCCTCTTCCCTGCCGGTTTTGGCGCGCGCCGCGGCTTCTGTAGCCAGCAGTTCGTCGGCGACATCGTCCACCACAACCAGCGCCGGGATTTGCAGTTCGTCGTCGCGTATCGATTGCAGCGGCAAGGGCGTGGTGCGCGTAATGCTGCCCACGATCCGCGCCATGCGTTCGGCGTTGGTCGGATGCTTGCGATTGGGTTCGGCCACCACCAGCATCGCCACCGCTCCATGCTTCTGCGCGTTCAAAAGCTTCACCCGCGTGGTCGCGTAGCGGGTGTTGCCTTTGCCGTTGAAGATGGAGGCGGCATCGTCTTCCTGCGGTTCGTGGTCGAAGACCAGCACGATTTTGCGGTTCGCGTCCAGGCCCTTGTAGTCGTCGTAACCCAGTTCCGGGGCGGTGATTCCGTAGCCCGCGAACACCACGGGCGCGGTCAGGTTCACCTCGTGGCGAAAGCCGCCGGTCACCGCAGGCGCCTTCCACTCGGTGTCTTTTCCGGCTCGGCTCATCTTCAAAAAACTCTGGCCGCGATCGGGCCGGTACTCGACCAGCGGCACCGCCTGCATGAAGCTTGGCTGTCCCTGCGCGTCGCTGGCTGCCGGCGTCAGGCCGGCTTTGGCAAACTGGTCGGCAATCCACTTTACCGCGGTTTCATCCCCAGGCTGCAGGCTCATGCGGCCTTCAAGTTTGTCGCCGGCGATGTAGGAAAGGTCTTGCCGGAGATGATCCTCCGTGATCGCCGCAAAGCCCTTCTGCAGGTTGGCGCCAACCGGGGATTGCGCGCAAAGAATGCATACGGAAAACACGGCGGCAAGGCACGCAGCGAACACTCGAGACATGCGAAATATCTTACATGCGCGTGAGCGCAACCCGGGGATGGCTATCCCTGTTCATGATGTGCGATAATCGCGCCCGGTAGCCGATTCCAGCATGAGAACAGAACCAGCCGCCCAGCCTATACCGACGCCTCCTCCCGCCTCCGATTTCGCGGCCCAGGCGGGCAATCCCGATTTCATGCTGTCGCTGGCCCGCGGCTTACAGGTGATCGAGAGCTTTGAGGGCCATCGTGAGGGACGGAGCATCGTCGAGATCTCCCAGTCTACGGGCCTTTCCCGAGCCGCCATTCGCCGCATTTTGCTCACCCTTGAAGTGCTTGGCTACGTCGAGCGCTCGCGCCAGGTTTATCGCCTCAAGACGCAGGTCCTGCGGCTGGGCTTCTCGTTCCTTTCTTCCTCTTCGGTGGTCGAGGCTGCCCGCCCGGTGCTCGAGCGCATCTGCGAACAACTGCATGAATCCTCCTCCATGAGCATGCTCGACGCCGGGGACATCGTCTACGTGGCGCGCGCCGCCGCCAGCCGTATCATGGCCGCCGGGCTTTCGGTCGGCAGCCGCCTGCCCGCTTACTGCACCTCCATGGGCCGCGTGTTGCTCGCCGCCCTGTCCGATGAACGCCTCGAAGCCTATCTTCACGACCTGAAACCGAAAGCCTATACCCCCAAAACCATCACCCGCATTGCGCAACTCAAAAGGGCGATTCTCCAGGTTCGTAAGGACGGTTACGCGATCGTGGACGAAGAACTCGAGCCGGGATTACGATCCATCGCCGTCCCGGTGTCCACCCGCAACAACCAGGTCCTCGCCGCCATCAATGTAGGTACACATGTATCGCGGGTCGATCGCGCCGCGCTCATCGACCGCTGTCTACCGGCCCTGCAGGAAGGAGCGCGTATGCTCCGCAGCCTGCTGATCTAGGTTCGCCATCGCCGCACAATACATTAGGAATGCCACAGGAGTTGACCATGCCTTCCAGCTTTCGCGCCGATCATGTTGGCAGCTTTCTGCGTCCCACTGAATTGCTGAATGCGCGCCGCAGCCAGATGCCTAGCGAAGAAATCCAGGCCATTGAAGACCGGCACGTCTTGCGCGTCCTTCAGACCCAGAAAGATCTCGGATTCGAGGTCTTCACCGATGGCGAGCTGCGCCGCACCAATTTCATGAGCGACTTCACCGATGCGGTAGAGGGATTCGATTTCGGCGACGCGGTGCAGCGCGCCTGGAAAGACGATCCGCATAAGACCGAACAGCGGGCGGCCAGCGTGAGCAGCGTTAACGGCATCGTCACCGCTCCTCTGCGGCAGCGCCAGCCTCTCACCGGGCGCGAACTGCCTTTCCTCCGTCAGCACGCTCCGGGGCCCATAAAGATGACTCTGCCGAGCGCCACGCAATTCCCCGCCATCTCCTTCAAATACGGCATCACCGACCGCTTCTACCACGATCCATTCGCCATGCTCAGCGCGGTCACCGATATCATGGCCGCCGATATCCGCACCCTGGCCGCCAGCGGCATCTTCTGTCTGCAGATTGACGCTCCGCGTTACAGCTACTATCTCGATCCCCACTGGACAGCATGGATGGAGAAGGAGCTTCGCGTGGATCCGGCGCAGATGCTGACCGCCTCGTTGAATGCCGACAATACCTGCTTGGCCGCCGCCCGGCATGCGGGAGTAACCCTGGCTATTCATCTCTGCCGCGGAAACAATCGCAGCCACTGGTACGCCGAAGGAGGCTACGATGCCATCGCGGAACGCCTGTTCCATGAGTTGGCAGTGGATCGCTTCCTGTTGGAATACGACGACGAGCGCTCCGGCACCTTTGAGCCGTTGCGGCTGGTTCCCAAGGGAAAGACGGTCGTGCTCGGGCTGGTCAGCACCAAGCGCCCCGAACTCGAGAGCCGCAAGGATCTCATCGCCCGCATCCGGCAGGCCGCCAAATTCATCCCCCTTGAAAACCTGGCCGTCAGTCCTCAATGCGGTTTTGCGTCCACCATGGAAGGCAATCTTCTCACCGAAGAAGAGCAGTGGGCCAAGCTGCAGCTGGTGGTCGATACGGCCCGTGAAGTCTGGGGCTGACAGCGCGCGAAAGCGGCTTGGCAGAAATCGTTTACCCGACCGCCCCCGGATGCAATAAAATCGCTCTTCACCAATTTTTCTGAATGCGTCGCACGCCCAGGAAGCGGTTGCGATCCGGAGGGGTAATCCATGAACGGTCTGTCGCGAAGAGGTTTTCTGAAACACGCAAGCCAGGCGGGACTGGCGGTGGCCGCCGGTTCGTCGATGGGCCGGTTCGCCATTGCCCAGGGAAACAGCGTCACCCGCGTGGTTATCGACTCCGATCGCCTGGTGGCCCCCATCAGCCAGTATCTTTTCGGCTCGTTCCTTGAGCACCTGGGGCGCGCCATTTACGAGGGCATTTACGATCCCGGTTCAAAGCTCGCCGACAGCAATGGCTTCCGCACCGACGTTATCAAAGAGGTGCAGGAATTGCGCGTTCCCATCATCCGTTACCCAGGCGGAAACTTCGTGTCCGGGTATCACTGGCTGGACGGTGTCGGCCCCCGGAAGAATCGCCCCACCGTGCTCGACCGTGCCTGGAATACGCTCGAGACGAATCAATTCGGCACCAACGAGTTCGTCACCTGGGCGCGTCAAGTGGGCACGGAGCCGCTGTTCGGTCTGAACTTCGGCACCGGGTCAGCCGAAGATGCCGCCGCCCTGGTGGAGTATTGCAATGTGCCGAAAGGTACGAAGTGGAGCGAGCTGCGCCGCTCCCACGGTTACGAACAGCCGCATGCCGTCAAGTACTGGTGCGTCGGCAACGAGATGGACGGGCCCTGGCAGATCGGCCACATGCCGGCGCAAGAATACGGCATAAAGGCGGTGGACGCGGCGCGCCAGATGCGTGCCGTCGATCCCTCCATCAAGCTGGTGGCCTGCGGATCGAGCGGCCCATTCATGCCCACTTACATCGACTGGGACCGCACCGTTCTGGAAGAGTGCTACGACGAGGTCGACGGTATTTCGCTCCACCGCTACTGGGGCAACGACGAAGAAACCAACAAGGACAGCGCTGTCTTCCTGGCCATGAATCTGGCCATGGACCGCCAGATCCGAGAGATCGCCGCGGTTTGCGATACGGTCCAGGCCCGCAAGCGCTCCAGCAAGCAATTGCACCTCTCGTTCGACGAATGGAACGTCTGGTACCGCGCGCGCAGCGGCGACGCGGTGAACGGCCACGGAAAACCCGCGCCTCATCTGCTCGAAGAGCAGTACAACCTCGAAGATGCGCTCGTCGTCGGAGGGCTCGCGAATTCCCTCATTCGCAATTCCGATCGCGTGAAAATTTCCTGTCTTGCGCAGCTCCTCAACGTGATTGCCCCCCTGGCTACCAACGAGAACGGCGTGCTGCGGCAGACCATCTACTATCCGTACGCGTGGGCCCTGAAATACGCGCATGGGCGCGCTCTCAGCATCAACCCCGCGGGACCGTCGTATCCGGTCGCCTCGCTCGGCCGCCCCGTCGAAGCCATCGGCCTGCCTTCTCCCGGCTTTGGAGATGTGCCTTACCTCGACGTCGTGGCCACCCTCGACTCCGAAAAGAAGGCTGCCACGCTCCTGGTGCTCAATCGCGATCTGGAGAAACCGCGCACCCTGGAGATCGCGTGGCACGATCTCACCCCGTCATCCGTGATTGCTTTCGAGACGGTCACCGGGTCCGACCTGAAGGCCATCAACACCTTCGCCGATCCGCGGCGGGTGGTGCCGCAAAAGCTGGACAACCCGCGCGTCGGCTCGAAAATGTCGGTCGATCTGCCGCCCAGATCTTACTCCGTGCTTTCGCTGGCCATCTGAACGCGGCTGCTACCCAGCTACTGATGCCCCTTCCGCAAAGCCATGAGATCAATCGCATCCGCCATGGCTTTGTAGCCGGCGGGGCTGGGATGAAGATGGTCTCCCTCCTGGTAGCTCTCCCGGAATTGCGAGGGATGCTGCGGATCGCGTACCGCGGCATCGAAATCGATGACGCCGTCAAAGGCTCCGCCGGTCCGTATCCATTGGTTCACCGCCAGGCGGATGGCTTCTCCGTCTGTCGTAAAGTACATTGCGCCCTGATAAGGCGTCAGCGTCGCCCCAAAGACGCGGATCCCGTGTTCGTGCGCGCGATCGATCAGCTGTCTCAAGCCCATGATCAGGTCGTCGGCCGTGACGTCCTGCCCCGCAAACGGGTCTTCCCTGGGCGGTGGAGCATCTTTCGCCGCGGGAAGTTTTAGGTGTGGCCAGCCGATGTCGTTGATGCCCTCCAGCACAATCAGAGTCGTAATTCCCGGCTGCCCGAGCACATCGCGATCGAAACGAGCCAGCGCGCTGACGCCGGCACCATCGTGGAGAATGCGGTTGCCGCCAATGCCCTCGTTCGCCACTGCCAGCGGTGAGCCATGATCGTCCGCCAGGCGCTTCGCCAGTTGATCGGGCCAGTCGCCGTATTCGCCCTCCTTCGCGCCCACTCCGTCAGTGATCGAGTCTCCCAGGGTAACAACCGCGCCGGCTTCGTCCGCAGCCCATACCTCGACATCCGCAAGGAAGTACCAGGCCCCGTTCACCGTGGGCGCGGGGATGTCGGCTTTGGCTGTGAAGTCGCCGGGACCTGAAATGTAGCTTTGGTGCTGTCCCCATAAATGCCCCGTGGAGGATTGCGTCTTCTGCGGCAGGAACAGGCTCACCGCGAGCTCCGCGAAGGGCGACACGTGCAATTCCACCGGATCGCTCAGCATCGGCGCTCCGGCCGGAATCTTGATGGAGCCCTGTCCGCCAAACTTGAGAGCATGATCGGAGGACGCAGTGATGTTTGCCCCGTGGTCCACCAGGGCAACGTGCGCGGCGCCGATCTCCAGGTTTGACGTTCCATACGCGTTCGACAGGCGCACCCGAATGCGCTGCCCGCCGATCGTTGGCCGGACGACCATCCTGACGGTTTGATTCTCGAAAACCGGTGGAGGCGGAAGCCCCGGGAACGGGAGTGGCGCGTGCACTGCGGTGCTCCACGCCGTTACCCAGTGTCCCGCTGCATTCCTGTTCTGAGCGCCCGCGGCAAGATTCCCCATCGCCGCGCACACCAGCACCGCAACCAGCCTTGACAGGATCCTGTGCATGTCCTTGCTCGCTTCCTTTGGAGACGAATTCTCTTTGCCAA
>DASXXV010000225.1:0-6645 GCA_036502905.1 Occallatibacter sp.
CTGCCGGATGGTGTCGTGGCGGGAGTATTCAGATCGGCATCGCGATCGAACCACAACAGATTGATGTGCTTGTAATAGCGGCGCGCTCCGGTCAGCAGGCCGACCGCCTGCGCGCAATCTCCACCCAGGACCAGAACCAGCGCTCCAGTCTTCACCGCAATTTCCGTGCGAGTCTTGAGATCGTTCAGGCCTGCGACAATTTCTACCAGATTGCGCGCACGGCGGTGCTCGTCATCATCGGCGAAGAGCCGGGGTGCGCAATCCCCATGGTCGGTCACTTCGAAACCGGCGCTCTGCAGCCGTTCGATCAACCCCGCGGCCCGCAAAGCTCCGGGTGCTTTCTCGGTGCCCAGTGCAAATGAAGCGGCGCTGGAGGGCGCGCCGATCAGGGCAATCTTCTTCGGCTGACGGACGATTTTGACCGCCAAGATGGCACTCCTGGTTGAAGTTTCAGCCTGCTATGCTGGGCGACACTTGCCTGCGACCTGTTCCAAGCCCCTACTGAAATTCTTTATCGGCGCGGCGCGGCCGCAATCGTAGCCAATTCCGGCGGCAGCGTGAAGCGCACATCTTCGCGGATCAAATCCAGGTTGCGCTGATCGGTAAAGCCAAATTCCGCCAGGCGCTGGCTGACCTGCTCCACCAGCACTTCCGGCGCGGATGCCCCGGCGGTTAGTCCCACCCGTTGCACGCCATCCAGCCACTTCACATCGATATCCTGCGCGGAATCGATCAACTGCGCGCGAACGCCGCTGCGTTGCGCAACCTCCACCAGCCGATTGGAATTGGAGCTGTTGGGCGAGCCCACCACCAGAATGAGATCGACGTCTTTAGCCACCTGCTCGACCGCTTCCTGCCGATTTTGCGTGGCGTAACAAATGTCGTCGCTGGCCGGGCCCTTGATAGCCGGAAATTTCTGGCGCAGCCGGGCTACGATTTCTTGTGTATCGTAAAGGCTTAGTGTCGTCTGGGTGAGAAAAGCCAGCTTTTCCGGGTCTTCTACGTGCAATGCATCCACCGCCGCCACCGAATCGACCACAATGGTGCGATCGGGGGCCTCGCCGGAAGTGCCGATAATTTCCTGATGGTCGCGATGCCCGATCAGGATAATGGTGCGCTTCTCGCGCGCAAACTTCAGCGCCTCCAAGTGCACCTTGGTGACCAGCGGGCAGGTAGCGTCAATCACCTTCAGCGAACGATCTTTGGCTTCCTGCCGCACGGTGGGGGGCACGCCATGCGCGCTGAAGACCAGCACACCGCCATGGGGCACGTCCTCGATGGACTCGACAAAAATCGCGCCGCGCCGGCGCAACTGCTCCACCACATAGGTGTTATGCACGATTTCGTGGTGCACATACACCGGAGCCCCATAAGCTTCCAGGGCCAGTTCGACGATATCGACGGCTCGTACTACCCCGGCGCAAAACCCGCGGGGCCCTATCCTCAACAAGACTTTCCCTTTATCTGTCTGCATCATCATCCTAATGAATGGTTTCCAAAGACTCTATCATACCTCACTCATGTTCCGGCCCGCACCGCTTTTGCTCGGCTGGATCCGGCCTACCCGCGGGGCCGCCGGCCGTGAGTTGGCGGCTAGGACGCGCCCCCAAGACATCGCTCGGTTCTTTACCCTACAAAGACGAAGGTATGTCCTAACACCGGCTGCGGTGGTAGTTTCCGCAGGTCACCGGGAAAGAAAGTGGCCAAACGCATACTAATTGTAGACGATGGGGAAGAAGTTCGGCAGGTGCTGCGCGCAATTTTCGAATCTCGCACCACTTACGAGATTTGCGGCGAGGCTGGAAACGGCTTGGAGGGCGTCGAAAAGGCACTGCAATTAAAGCCGGATTTGGTGCTGCTCGACCTCGCCATGCCCATGCTGAATGGAGCCGAGGTGGCCTCGGTGCTGGCGGGGTCGCTGCCCAACCTCCCGGTCGTGCTCTACACTATGTACAACGAAATGTTGGGATTATCCCTGGCGTCCGCAGTGGGCGCTCGAGCCGTGATCTCCAAAGCGGACGGGATGACCAAGCTGCTGGAATGCGTGCAGAATATTCTGGAACCTAAGACGGAGGTCCTTCCGGTTCCTACCACCTCCGCAGCGCCTGCAGGCAATCCCGCTCCTGTCCCGAACGAACAACAACCGAAACGCTAAATCGAGATGGTTCGAGCACAAAAAGGGGCGAGGCCCTTGCGATGGCCTCACCCACCGGTGCCGCGTGACTTATCGTTTTACTCGATGACAATCACCACAATTCGCATACCCGGGTGATTTAAGTCGTATAGATAGTAGTCGTCGCCGACGTAATCGATATAAAAATCGTCGTCGTAGCCCCAGCCCTCAGGCCAAGCGTCGGTGTACTCAAACCAATATCCGCCGTATTGAAAACGCTGGCCGCCGCCCCCTCCGTTGGAGCCGCCGCGTTGCACGTGGAACGTGTGCGGGCGCCCGAAACTGGCCCGGTAGCGGTCGTCCGGAATGCGCCGGCCGCGTCCGCCGGACTGCTGCGGCGCCTGCTGGCCGCGGTCGGACTGCACACGATTGCGGTCTTCCGCTGGACGTTGATTGCGATCTTGCTGCGTGCGATCGCGGTCCCGCTGCTGGGTGCGATCTTGGTCCTGCCGATCGCGATCCTGCTGCTGTGCGCGGTCGCGGTCCTGTTGCTGCTGTCGATCGCGGTCAGGCTGTCGATTGTCCGGTTGCTGACGGTCTCGATCTTTAGGCTTGTCCTTTTCTTTGTCTTTGTCGGGGCTGTCTTGTTTTTCTTGCTTGCGAGGTTCTTCCTTGGGCGCCGGTTTGTCTTTGTCCTTGTCGTCCTGGCTCTGCGCATATGCGGAGGTGCCCAGGAGCAATGACAGTGCGGCGGTCGTGGTGAGTAGCAACTTCATGTGTAGCCTCCAGAATTTGCGTTCAACCAGCACCCTTCCTCGTAAACGAAAAAAGGCGCATGGGCAGTGGGGCAAGGACGGCAGGCAGGTGTAAATGAGATGCGACCGCTTGATGCAAAAGACGCAACCGGGAATGCCGTAGGTCTGTCAGGGAGAAGCCACTAGCGCTTGCCGGTTAAGGGCCTATGGGCGTATAAGCATAGCTATCGAGGGCTTCCCGACCTTTCCCCGATTTCTGCGAAGCCCCTCTCTGCCGAACACAGAACATGCGCACCGGATACACGGACGCATGCGGCCTATTCCAGGAGGCGACCATGTTTGAGACCGCACAAGCACCGAAACCATCCAGTTTCAATCGTTACTTGGCCATCATTGTTGTCGTCATTGCCGCAGCCGCCACCGGAGGCCTCATCTTTACCATGACAAGGAACGGCGGCAAATCTGCCGCCCCGGTGACCGCTTCCGCTGCGGCTCCGTCCGCGGCGGGAAAAGCCGATGCTGTTCATGATCTAAAAATTCTGAGCGCCAGGATGGAAAAGGATCGCACCGGAACCACCGCGGTCTGGCTGGTGGACATTGACAACAAATCGAAAGCGTACAGCTACAGCAGCATTCAGTATGAAACCACTTATGTCGGTCCGGACAATGCGGCGCTGCTGGTCAACAAAGGAACTATCCCGTTCAACCTGGCTCCCGGGGAAGAACAGAACGCGCAGATCCGGGATGTTTTGTATCCGGCCGGAACTTCCTGGTACAAGTTCCGCATCGTCAGCGCCACGCCCACGGTGCAGTAGCTTTACGAAAGCGACGCAACTGCGTGAACGCGGAACCGCCGGATTATGTTGTTTTGTTTTGGGCTGGAACGATTTTTTGTATGCACTTGAGAAAATTTGATCGGAAGCCTCCAGCTTTTCCCCAAGGAATCGATCCCTATCCATGAAAAACCCGACAGGCGTTTGTGACTTACCCTATTTCTCGCATACAGTGGATACCGTATTGGGGCGTAAAAAGGCCAACACCTAGTGGCAACTTACCGTTCTTTGCAGTAAGATTCCGGCAATGGTCAGGTGGCCCTGGCTGCCGCGCCAGAAACAGGTTCCGCGAAGTGTCCAGCCCGCTTCTGCCCGGCCCAGAGTAATCGACTGTACCTACAGGAACTCAGCTCAAATTCGAATGGAGGAATACCCCATGAAGCGGGTCATTAAAATAACCATGATGGCTAGCGCGTTGCTGCTGTTGGGCGGTTGCGCAACCAAGAAGTATGTTGCGAAGCAAACCGATCCGATCAGCGCGAAGGTCAGTGAGGTAGAAAAGCAAGCGCAGAACACCCAGAAGCAATTGGAGAGCGACGAGCCCAAGATCAGCGCAGCCGCGGAGAAGGCCGATTCCGCCGACGCCCGCGCCGGCGATGCTCTGGGACGCGCGGACGCGGCTTCCAAGAAGTCCGATCAGGTCAAGTCTGATTTGACCAATCAGTTTCACAGTGAATTGAACGAGCGCATCGCCAACATTGACGATTACAAACCCGCCGGCGATGTGGTGGTGCTGTTCAAATTCAATTCCGCGAAACTGACCGACGAAGCCAAGCAGCAGCTCGATCAACTGGGCGGCGATAAGATGGGCAGCATGAAGCGCTACTTCGTTGCTGTTCAGGGCTTCACCGACAAGACCGGAACTCCGGAATACAACCTCGAACTCAGCCGCCGCCGCGCCGAGGCCGTGCAGACCTATCTCGTCGCACAACACAACTTGCCGGTGTACCGCATTCAGATTGTGGGACTGGGCAAAGACAAGCCGCTAAACGACGAGAAGACTCGCGATGACCGGCAGAAAAACCGCCGCGTGCAGGTAACCGTGTTCAGCGCGGATAGCAGCGCCGGCGCCGCCGCGCAAAACCCCGGCTCCGCACAGTAAGCTGGCAACAATCTAGACTGTCCCCAACGCTGGAGCACTACCGCAGCGATGCGGTAGTGTTTTCGGAGTTGCCGCGCGGGAGCATTCCGAAAAGTTGTGAATTCCGCGAATCCTCGACTATGCTGGGCATTCGCTTTTATGCCTCTTTCAACTCGAATGCGAACTTCTTGGGAGGAAGGGATGAGACGCAAAGGCGTTTTTATTGCGGCCGCGATTGTCCTCTTGATGTCACTGCCGGCGGCGGCGCAAGAAAAAATTGGCGACGCGAACCGTGCGGCCAACGCACCCGTAGCCATCGCGAAGAACACGCTCGAGCCAACCACGTTGGCGCCACTGCATCCGCGTAACCTGCTGGCCTTGCCCGACGCTCCGCGCCCCTCTCCCTTTCCTGCCGCAACTGAAGCGTCCAGCCAGCCGCCTGGCCGTCTGGTCCCCCGCTATGAAGTTGGCGTCGGTTTCAGTTACGTAAACTTCCATCCCGGCAATCCCTTCAATTCCTTCGACGGTTACGGCCCCAGCCTCTCTTTCGCCTACAACGCTTCGCGCTATCTCGGTTTGGTGGCAGAGTTCTCCGACTACAATTTCCAGCGCGACCTCAGCGGCACCAGCGTCAAAGGAAACTGGAACACCCTGCTTTTCGGTCCGCGCCTGAATTTGCGCCGCGATTATTTTGTTCCGTTCGCGGAATTCCTGGTCGGCAGTTCCCACGCCGATCTGCAACTTACCGGCTCCAGCGGGCAGAGCGCCCTGGCCCTGGCCGCCGGCGGCGGTGTCGACATCGTGCTCTCCAGGCACTTCGCCTGGCGCTTCGCACAAATCGATTACCTGATGACCAATTTTTCCGGCGCCAACCTGGGTGGCAACTCTCGCCAGGACAATTTGCGCCTGGGCACCGGCATCGTCATTCGCCTCGGTCTGCCCAAGCCTCCGCCGCCGCCCGCGCCCAAGGGCCCGCCCACCGCCTCCTGCACCGCCAATCCGGCTTCGGTTTTTGCGGGATCAACCGATACCGTCAATTTGCACGTTGCCGCCAACAGTCCGGCCGATCTTCCGCTGACGTATAACTACACCGCCTCGGGCGGCGCCGTCGAAGGCAACGGCCCTGATGCCCGCTGGAATTCTTCCGGCGTCAATCCCGGCTCCTACACCGTCAGCGTCAAGGTCGACGACGGCAAAGGTGGCACCGCTTCGTGCACTGCCGATCTCCGCGTCGAAGAAAAGCCCCATCACCCGCCAACCGTTTCCGTCAGCGCCAACCCCGCCACGCTCATGCCCGGCGACCGTTCCACCGTCAGCAGCAACGGTGCGAGCCCGGACAATCTGCCGCTCACCTACGCTTACTCCGCTTCCAGCGGCCAGATCGCCGGCAACGGCCCGCAAACTCAATATGATTCCACCGGCGCGCAGCCCGGCACCGTGACCATCAAAAGCGAAGTCACCGATTCGCGCGGCGACAAAGCTGAAGCCTCCACCACCGTGGAAATCCAGCAGCCGCCGCCCCCGCCGCAAGCCACCAAAGTCGGCGACTGCCCCTACGCCACCGCCGGCGTCTCGCGCGTCGACAATGCCTGCAAGCGTGTTCTCGACGACGTATCCCTGCGCCTGAAGAACGAGCCCAACGCCAAGCTGGTCATCCTTGGCTACGCTGATCCCAAGGAGCCCAAGGCTTCCGCGCTGGCCGCGCGCCGCGCCGAACTGGCCAGGCAATTCCTCGGCGAAAAAGGCATCGACGCCTCCCGCATTTCCACCCGCACCGGCGAAGCTTCCCAGGAAAAAGGCTCGGAAAAAGAAAATCGCCGCGTCGAGATGGTCTTCGTTCCCGAAGGCGCCAACTACTAATCG
>DASXXV010000226.1:0-7978 GCA_036502905.1 Occallatibacter sp.
CATTCCAGGCCCGCCTGCTTCAGGCAAGGACTAACTGTTCCTGGGCGACGGTTCGTTTCATCGGTTGACGCTTCCAATAGGTGAGGGATCGCCATACCCATTCCACCGGGCCGAACTGGTAATAGCGGAGCCAGATGGGACTGAGGGTCAGGTTCAGGGTCCACACGCAAAGCACAACCGCGAAGAGTTGGTAGTATTCGACCTTGCCGTAGAGGCCCAAGCCGAATCCGTTAAAGAGCAGGCTGCAACTGATGCTGGTAAAGAGGTAATTACTGAGCGCCATCTGGCCGACCGCCCCGACGCGGCGAGTGAGCCAGGGAAGCAGGCCGGCTTTGGCGACAACGACAACCACCGCGATGTTGGCGACCGCTCCAGTGAGGCGTCCGACCTGGTACAGCATCCACCACGCGGACTCCTGGAAGTTGTCGCGGATGAGACCATGGGCCTCGAAACCGTTGACGGGGATGCTGAGCAGATATCCGCAGGCGATGATCCAGCCGTATGTCTTGAAGCTCAGGTCGCCGGTGAGAAAACCCATCCGGTAGAGGCCCATGCCGATCAGCATCATGGCCAGTATGTCGGTAAATCCGAATCGGTAATAAAACAGAGCCTGGATTTTCGGACCGAGTTTCGCGCGCGACTGAAACTGGGCGAGGTAACTGCCGCGCATGGCTTTCAGGTCGTCTTCATGGATCTTCTTGCGCCTGTCCAGGGAATCGTTCCACTTTTTCAGGGCGTCCTGCTGCTGTGGAGTGAGCTTTTTCCCGGAGTTCTGCAATGCCTGGGCGGCAATTCCGGCGTCACGCTCTCTGACACCGTCGAGGGAGAAATATACATCTGTCCCGACGCCGATCAGGAGGACCGCGGCCCCGGCGATCAGCAGGCTCCGGAAGCGCAGGTTGCGGCACGGGTAGAGAAACAGCAGGGCCGTCAGTCCATATGCAAAGAGGATGTCGCCTAGCCAGATGAAGTAGAAGTGGAGCACGCCAAAGAGCACCAGCCACATGTTTCGGCGGCAGAAAATATCCGCGACATTTCGACTGCCGCGGCGCTCCGCGCGCTCGGTAAGCAGGATAACGCCGGCCCCGAAGAGCATCGAAAAGGCGGCGCGCATCTTTCCTTCAAAGAAGATCCAGCGAATCGTCCAGGCGACGAGGTCGTAGGTGCGGTGGTTTCCCACCGACAGTGGATTCATGTACATCTCGAACGGGCCGGAGAAGGAGCCAATGTTCATCACCAGGATGCCCATCAGAGCGGTCCCCCGCACGATGTCAATGGTGGGGACGCGCTCCCGCTGTGTGACGGGGCCTGGCAGATCAGGGGCGTAAGGCTGAGATTCGGTGACGAGCGGCGCACTTGCCAGGCTCGATGGAGGCAGGGTGATGGTGGCGGAAGCAGTCTCAACACGGGAGACTGGGGAAGAAGTGATGTCCTGCATGGGAACCTCCGGGGAAAGTTGAAGGTTGAGCCCAGAGAAACGGATAGGTAAACGTAACACGATTTGGTGTTAATGGGCGGTCTTGATGCTTCTGACCCCATGGTCAGAGTTCGGTCGCGGAAAAGCTGTTCGCTTGGATCGTGAACGGTGCAACCCGTTCGTTTCAGTGAACCGGCTTAACGGCCCGGCGGGGCGGTGGGATGCGCGTGAATTTGTGGCGGCGGAGGGCCGACGCGATGGACCATGCCATGAGTCCAGGTTTCCAGGCCTACGAGGATGAGAGTCACAACCGCAAGCACTACCTGCAAGCGTTCGGAACGTATTTTCCTCGGGCTTACCTCGCGGCGCCGCCATTGTGCGGACGGGCGCGAACGCAGGTGCCAGATCCACGCCAGAACGGCGAGGTTGAGGACAGCCCCGGCCGCGGCCACCACGAGCATCGGGATGCGGATGGCATCCTGGTGAAAGCCGCGGGCGGGCGCATACACCCCGCTCGCTGCGGCCAGGGCCGTGAGCCCGATGGCCACCCGGATGCCGCTTATGGTCAGTACGGCGGTGCAGAGGCTCTGCAGCAAAGCGATCAGCAGGCTCGTTCCTCCCAGCGCTTTCAGTTTCCTTGAATCTGACCAAACTTCAACGGCGGGAGAGTGGCGGTCCGGCTTCACATCAGGCATGACCTCCTCAGAGTAAATAAAAAATGTGAAGACTCCAATCCATTGGTCTGCCGGGCCCGTATATCCTTCGTCAGGACCTTCAACCCGTGAACCACAGACCGGTTCGTGGGCTCCAAGGACCATGCGAAAGATTTTGATACCCAGAGGTGCGAGATTCCTTGTAACCTTTGGCGCAGGTCCGTGCTCCAAGTGTGCGGAGCAGGGAAACGGCTCATGATCGGTCACCCGGAAAGCAAGAAGAACCGCTTTTTGGGAGCCCCGGATTGTCGGCTTCCCCGTGCCTGCATCGAGATAACCGCGGATACTTTCCGCCTCAACCCCCAAGTGAGGTCAATCAATGACGAGTAGCAAACTGAATGCATTGCTTCTGACGGCGGCCCTCTCCGGTCTTATCGGTGGAACCTCCGTAGCGGCCCAGGCGGCCTCCAACGGTTCCAACGGCGCCACAGTCAAGGCTGCAAAGGCCGGGATGCGGCTGACCAGTGCGGACAAGCCGCCCAAGCACTCCTGTAAGGGCAAGAACGACTGCAAGGGGCAGGGCGGCTGCAAGTCCAGCGACAACGGCTGCAAGGCCAAGAATAGCTGCAAGGGCAAGGGCGGCTGCGCAACGGACGGCTCGCCGATGCCCAAGGCGATCTAACTCTTCCCGGGAGGGCTGACAAGCCCTCCCACTCCCTCGACAACGAGAACGGAGAAACGTGTCGATGCGCCGGATGGCTATTCGACGCGAAGCCCGTTCTTTGCGCCCATAGCCGCCTATGCGCCCATAGCCCCTATGCGCCCATAGCCGCCTATGCGCCCATAGCTTTTTGGTGGCAGATGGACACCACCGCCGGGCGAGTTCATCTCGTTTGCGGGTTGCTGACAAGGAAAGCGGAGTGGAATGAGGAGTGATAGGATGGGCTCGCCTGCATGTTCGGCGGCTTCTCCTTCCCCTGGGAATGACTGGCCCGGTTTTTGCTGGCAGAAGAAAACACTTGCGTTTCAGTGAGGTTGAACGATCCCGCAGAGGACAAACCAAGTCTCCCCGGATCAACTTTCGACAAGTCGTGCCTCTCAGACCAAACGATGGTGCTTATGCCCGGTAATCGATTTAATGCGTTCTCAAATCACGGCGTGGGGATCGGCCTGCGCATTCCGCACTACCAGCACATCTTCTCGCGCAAGCCGGTGGTGGACTGGTTCGAGGTCATCTCAGAGAATTTCATGGTGGATGCCGGCCGGCCATTGCATGTACTGGATCAGATCCTGGAGCAGTACCGGGTGGTGCAGCACGGCGTTTCAATGTACTTTGGCTCGGCGACGGAGCCCGACCCGCAACACCTGCGCCGGCTGAAGCAACTGGTGCGCCGCACCGGGACTCCGTGGCTCAGCGACCACCTTTGCTGGGGCAGCATGGACGGCACCTATACCCACGACCTGCTGCCGCTGCCCTACACGTGGGAGGCGGTGGAGCGAACCGCGGAACGAGTCCGCATGGTGCAGGATTTCCTGGAAATCCCCGTAGCAGTGGAAAACGTGAGCAGCTATGCGGAGTTCACGGCTTCGGAAATGACGGAATGGGAGTTTCTGAACGAGGTGGTGGAGCGCGCCGATTGCGGGATACTGCTGGATGTGAACAATATCTATGTTTCCTCCGTGAACCACGAGTTCAATCCCATGGATTACGCGAACGCGATACCGGCCGAGCGCGTAGCGCAAATTCATATCGCCGGCCATTCGCGCTACGAGAAGTACATCCTCGATACGCACGATCATCCGGTCATCGATCCGGTATGGGAACTGTATGCGCGGGCTATTGAGAGATGCGGGCCGACGCCGACCCTGCTGGAATGGGACGACCATATCCCCAGCTTCGATGAAGTGCACAATGAGGCGAAGAAGGCCCAACGCTATCTCCACCCCAGCGACGCAGACCTGTCGCCGGGGACCCCGGATCTCCATAAACATGCCGGCACGCTGGCGGGAGCAAAACAATGAGATCCGATTCGATGAGCCTGGCCGATCTGCAGCGCGCCATGGGTTCGGCTGTAATGATGCCGCTCACGCCGGATGAGGAGATGCAGCAAACTGCTCCGGACGGGCGCGCAATGGCGGAGGTGGCGGCATCGTTCATTGCTCCCAACAGCCGGCTCACTGCATTCGAGCGGCTCGAACTTTACAACCGCCAGTACTGGCTGCGCGTGCTCGGCTCCCTGGCGGAGGATTTCATGGCTTTGCGCGCGCTGCTGGGTGCGAACCGCTTCCAGGAATTGTCGGTTGCATATCTCACGGCTCATCCCAGCCGCTCGTTTAGCCTTCGCAACCTGGGATCGAAGCTGGTTGATTGGCTGCTCGCGCATCCGGAATGGACGGGCCGCCGGCATGCGCTGGCCATAGATCTCGCGCGGATCGAGTGGGCGTTTGTGGAGGCATTCGACAACGGCGAGCGCACGCCGCTCACGCTCGACCAGATCGCCACCCTGGACGGCGGTTCGAAACTCGCGCTCCAGCCGCACGTGCAACTGCTCGCTTTGGGTTATCCGGCCGACGATATTGCCCTCGCACTTCACTCCAGGGACAAAAAGCAGACCAGCGAAGCCGGCGTCACTCACCAGGACGAGGCGGAGGCGCCGCTGCGTCTGCCCAGGTTGAGGCGCAAGCCGACGTGGGTAGCGGCGCATCGGATGGACCTGAACATCTACTATCGGCGCATGGATCGCGAGGAGTATCGAACCCTCCTTGCGATCCGCGACGGGGCGACACTGGCCGAGGCGCTCGATGCGGGGTTTGCCGAGTCACGGAAATCAGAAGCAAGCCGACCCGCGCGCGTACGGAAGTGGTTTACCACATGGGCCGAGCTGGGCTGGATCTGCGCTCCGGACTTGGAGCAGTTGATCCCAGCCTAGAAAGGGAATCAATGCAAAGACTTGCCGCCGCTTATGAGGCCTTTTGCGCCTTGCTCGCGAGCCTCAGAAATCCGCTTCTGCTTGCGATCCGACTCTACTGGGGATGGCAGTTTGCCACTGACGGATGGGGAAAGCTGACCCATCTGGACCGGGTGACGGATTACTTTGGCAATTCGCTGCACCTGCCAGCCCCGGCCGCCACGGCGCTCTTCGTGGCAATTGTCGAATTTGCGGGGGGTATCCTGTTCGCCGCCGGCCTCGGATCCCGACTGGTGTCGCTGGTGCTGTTTGTCAACATGACAATGGCTTACCTGGCCGCGCCTGACGACCGCGTAAACTTTTCGCATATCTTTTCCAAGCCCGAAGACTTCTACGGAGCGACCCCGTACACGTATTGGTTTGCGGCGCTGCTGATCCTCGTTTTGGGTCCAGGCTTGTTCGCATTAGATACGCTGGCGCGCCCCTGGATCCATCAAAAAACGGCGTCCTGACGTTCCGCGGTATGATCATTCCAACTCTCCTGAGTTTGGAATGCGAGTCACGGATGCGCATCGTGTACGTGCTCACGACCCTGGCGGTAGGCGGCACGGAACGCCAGGTGCTGGCGATCGCGAAGCGCATGGCGGCGCGTGGGCATGTGGTCGTTGTTATGACGCTGAAGCCGGGCGAGCCGGACGACTGCGCCACCGAACTCGACGTGGTGCATCTCGATATGCACAAAGGCATCGCAAGCCCTATCGTGGGCGTTCGCAGGGGAACGGATTTCCTGCGCACATTCCATCCTGACGTAGTCCACAGTCACAATTTTCATGGCAACTTGCTGGCGCGGATGATGCGCCTGTTTTATCGAACTCCGCGGTTGATTTCTACCATTCACAACGTATACGAGGGAGGGTGGCTGCGCATGCTGGCCTACCGCACGACGGATTGGCTTGTCGATCGGACGACTGCGGTCAGCGGGGCGGTGGCTGAGCGGTTCGCAAGCATGAAGGCAGTGGGCAAAGACGAGTGCCTCGTACTACTAAATGGCATCGAGGTTTCGGAGTTCGTCCCCGATCCGAATCGTCGGGCGGCGATGCGGGCGCAGATGGGCGTGGGGAACGGTTTTGTGTGGTTGACCGTGGGGCGCGTGACTGCTGCCAAAGACCTTCAAAACCTGTTGCAGGCTTTTGGAAACGTCTGCCTCAGCGATGAGCACGCGTATCTTTGGATCGCCGGGGAGCGGCCCCCGCGCGAACGCCAGAGGTACGAGCACTTTGTCGCGGCAATGCCCGGCGCTACAAAAGAAAAAGTACGGAGGCTCGGACTCCGTCGCGACATTCCCGCTCTGCTGGATGCGGCGGACGGATTCGTGCTCGCTTCGGCGTGGGAGGGCATGCCACTGGCACTGGGCGAAGCCATGGCGATGGAGAAGCCGGTGGTTGCTACCGATGTGGGCGGGGTGCGGGAACTGGTGGGCGACGCCGGTGTTCTTGTGCCCGCAAAAGACGCCGCCGCACTTGGCGGGGCAATGCTTGTTGTGATGCGCAAATCCCCAGAGGAACGCGCGGAGATGGGCCGTGCCGCGCGTCTTCGCATCCTGGAAGACTTCAGCATGGATGCGAAGGCGAAGGAATGGGAAGCACTGTATTGCTCTGTACTGGCTCACCGCGCGCCCCCGGCAACAGTGGTACCCTGATCCCCGGAATCAATACACACCATCACAGCCGCCGCAGAACTTTCTCGAGTGGCGATGGAGGGGTTCGAATGCGAATTGAATTTGTTTGCAGCCTGTTTTTGAGCGCGTTGTTATTGAACGGATCGCCGGCAGCCATTGCGCAGGCTGCGAATACTGCCTTGAATCTTGATCACGGCTGGCAGTTCCGCCAGGGTTCTGCGGGCGGCGGGACTTCGGATGGGGAGTGGTTGCCGGCGACCGTTCCCGGCGATGTGCATCTCGATCTGCTGGCGAACAAGAGGATCTCCGACCCGTTCTACCGCGACGACGAAGCCAAGCTCCAATGGATCGAGCAGGCAAGCTGGGAATATCAGGACACGTTCGAGGTGCCGGCTGGGCTGGCAGCCAAGGCCAATGTGGATCTGGTGTTCGACGGGCTCGATGCGGCGGCGGAAGTTTATCTGAACGACGCGCACGTGCTCAGTGCGAACAACATGTTCCGCATCTGGCGGGTGCCGGTGAAGGATCATCTGCGCGCGGGGAAGAATGTGCTGCGGGTGGAGTTTCCTTCCCCGCTCGCGGCCGCTAAAAAGGTAGCGGAGACTGATCCGTGGCAGCCGAAGACGCACACCGAACCAAAGACATACATCCGCAAGGCTGCGTATGAATATGGATGGGACTGGGGACCGCGGTTTGTCACCAGCGGCATCTGGCGGCCGGCGCGGCTGGAAGGCTGGGACAAGGTGCGGATTGCGGACTTCGCGATCCGGCAGCGTGACGTGAGCAAAGAGGTGGCGCACATCGATGCCCAGGTCGAGGTGCAGGCGGCGAGCTCCGGGCCTGCGACCATCAGCCTTCAATATACGGACACCGGCAAGCCGGTTTCGCTGGCCACCAGGACCGACCTTCACACCGGCATGAATTTCGTTGACGTTCCGCTCGAGATCAAGCAGCCGAAGCTCTGGTATCCGGCAGGCTACGGCGATCAACCGTTGTACGAATTTACGGCGCAGGTGAGCGCCGGCGCCGGCAAGGCGGATGAGCGCCGGGTGAAGGCTGGACTGCGCTCTGTGGTGCTTGATCGCCATCCGGACAAGTGGGGCCGGTCGTTCCAGTTTGTGGTGAACGGGATCCCTGTGTTTGGCAAGGGCGCGGACGTCATTCCGTTCGACAGCTTTCCCAATCGCGTGACCACGGAAGACTATCGCCGCATTCTCGAGTCGGCGCGCGACGCCAATATGAACATGATTCGCCACTGGGGCGGCGGGTACTACGAAACCGACGAGTTCTACTCGATTTGCGATGAGCTGGGCATCATGGT
>DASXXV010000227.1:0-40198 GCA_036502905.1 Occallatibacter sp.
GGGTACCGGGCGTTGCATGTTGAAGTACGCGCGCCGCGGCACGGCCGGCTGATTGTCAGGACGCGCAAGGGCTACTACGCGCGGCGGGTAGAGGGACAGCCGACGCAGACGGCCCAGGAAGCTAAGCCGTAAGCAAGGCGGGAAATTTGAGCGGAAAGGTTCGCTAAGGATTCGCCTTTTTGCGAGTCGTTTGGATTACAAGTGCCACGCGATGAGTAAGTTAGGCTAGAATACCCCAAAAAGGTGGAAAACTAAATATCGAACGATTTCGGGCTGAGCCGGAGAGTGTGCCGCGCGGATCGATTTCCCATACCTCGGCAGGCGCGCGGGCTTGCCATTCAATTCCTCCGAGCGGCATCAGAGGTGGAACGACGAAAATGCAAAAGCAGGTCCTTCCGCTTCCCCTTCGCATGCTCAGGGTCAGCCTCAGGATGACAACTGCAGCGCGACCAGTCGAAGGCTGATTCGAGTGTGCGCGTGGAGAGGGAATTAATTTGCAAAGGATTCGCAGGGGAAGGGAAGAAAGGCGACGAAAACGAAGCGCGGAGGGAGTTCGGATCCCAGGTCTCGACATTGAGACCTGGGATCAGGTTTTTAAAGCGCCGGTGTAGGCATCAGTGCAGGTGGAAGGCGACTTCGATCACGAGTTGGACTGCGACGGGATGTCCTTCATACATGGCCGGCTTGAACTTGTATTGGCGCACCGCTTCGATGGCTTTGTCATCGAGGCCCATGCCGAGGTGGCGAACGACATGCACGTTCTGAGGATTCCCCTGTGCATCGACGATGAGTTGGATAGTAACGCTGCCCTGGAAATTGGCGGTACGCGCTTCGGCAGTGAATTCCGGGTCAACGGAGTGAACGACGATGGGAGCACTGACGCCCCCGCCGACGCTCATGACGCCGCCACCGTAACCGCCGCCACTTCCGGGGCCATTACCGACACCGTGGCCCGCGCCCAGTCCGCCGCCCAGTCCGGCTCCGAATCCTGAGCCGGAGCCCCGTCCCTGCGAAGCCAGGGCGATCTGTGGGGATTGGGCCAGGCCGAGATTGGGCATATTGGAGTTGTCAGGCAACTTCACCTGCACTGTGGGCTCCGCCGCCATCTTGGGGTGGTCAATACGAATGATCTGCGGGGCGAGCACCGGGGGCAAATCTCTCTTCACCTCGGGCGGTTTCCCGCGCGTGGGCTCAACGATCTGATGCGCGCCACCGCCGCCTCCACCACCTTGATCCGGAGCAACGGGCATGACCTTGGGAGGCGGCGGGGGAGCATAGAGGGTGATATCCACTCCAGTGACTTTCTTCACCGCAGGTATGACAACTTTCACCTGGAGGCCGAGATAAAGCACCAATCCGATGACGATGGCGTGGAGGATGAAAGACAGGACCTTGGATGCTTTGGAGCGCTGGTAGGCGAAGGGATCTTCACCCCTCCACAGGGCTCCCTGGGGCGCGATTGCGGCAACGGGGCGCGGCCACTCCACCACGTGGGATTGGGGGTACATGTGCGGAGTATCGCTGTCAGGATCAACAGCGAGGGACGATCGGTTATACCGGTCCGCGTCCGGCCAGGCATCTTCTTTATTGTTCGCGAAGAGCCTGCCGCGTGAGATCGGTCTCGAATTCCTCGGTTCGTTGGCCATAAGCATTTTCCCGGGCGGTCAGAAGGTCCCGGCATCTCCTCTTCGGTTGACCAGAGAATGGCTTTCCAATCGAAGTACCGTACTGCTGGGCTGGTTTGCCTGCATGCGGAAAAACCAGCGTTGCCGACTCCTGTGTTGTTGCATAGCGGAGCCGCCGATCGCTTCTGTTTGCGCCGACCTCCGTACGGGATGATCAGCGTTGCCGCGTCTGTTACCAGATGCCCTTGTCGCTTCCTGTGATTTTCTGCCCGACCACCGCGGCGGTAGCCAGCCAGGGCAGCAGGCTGAGGCGCGCGCCGCTGGGAAATTCGCGCCGCCGCATCAATCCTGCCAGTTGAGCTCCATAGAGTTTTGCAGACTGGGGCATGATGGGTACCCGGAGAAAATCCTTACTGAAGTAAATCTCGGCTCCTCCGAAACGGGCCTCTTCCACCACGAAGGGCGGGAGCTGAATGCCGGTTCCGCGGTAGCTCTGGACGTAGTCCGAAACGATGACGAGATAAGTGGCGACGCCTTCCCATATGCCCGCATCCGTTGCCGCAGCGCGCAGGTCGTCATAATCGATGGCGCCTGATTCGGCGAGCGACGCGCTGTCCACGATGTCGCACAAGCGGAAGTAGAAATGCCTGTACATGCGCTGCAGGGTGGAGATCATGATGCGATCCGAAGCAGACGGCACGCGAAATAACTGTTCACCGATGGCGATGACGCGCGTGCGCCTCACGAGGCGCGAGGCGATGACGAGCTGTTCTCCGGTCTGGCCGAGACGCCCCATGTGGATCTCGACAGCTTCGGGCAGACCGGGAACGAGAAAGTTCCATTTATTGGCGAGACGGTCTCCCCAACTGCGGGGGGCGATCTCCGCGCCGAATGCGAGCCGCATGATGCGAACGATCTCGCGGGGATCGGCGTTGGTGTAGAGATCGAGGTCGCTGCCCAGATCCGGCCAGTGATCAAGCGACTTGATTACCGCTACGTTGTGACCTTCCTTCTCCAATGCCGCGCAGATCTCGTAGAGATAGCTGACGGCCGTATGGATGCGCGAGCGTTCGGCGCACAGAGCTGTCTCCGCCCACTGGGCGCGTTCCCGATCGTCTCTGTTGCGGGCGATTTCGAGAAAGGTCTCCATTCCGCGAACGATGACGTGATTGAGCTCTGCCAGGCTGACCAGTTCGTCGAATTGCGCGCGGTTCATTCGGTAGAGTTCGGGCATCTGAGCGGCGGCTTGCGAATGGCCCAGGAGCAAACGCGAAAGGAGTCCCATAGAAGCTTGCGCAGTGGACGGTGCGGCTGACATGTTCATATCGATACAAGATGTCCTTAGCTGCAAATTATCGAGGCACAGATGGAGTCGCCGGCGGAGGAGAATCAGGAGACGGCTTCTGCTCGGGCGCGGAGCCGGCGCCGCGCGGAGTCAACTCCACGGGACCGGTTTCGCGGCGTCGCTGCCGGCTGTACTGCTCGAGCGCGGAGTCCACCTTTTCATTGCTGTCGCTGGCCACGCTCAGCAGCTCTCTGCCTTCGGCGGTTCTCAGGGTGGCGAGGCCAACGCGCGCCCCGGCATTGTCGGCTTTGCGCGCTTTCTCATAAAAGAACTGCGCGGTCTCAAGATCGCCTTCCTGCTCCGCGACGTAGCCCCGATTGTTGAGCGAGAAAGCGCTGCGGGAATCGAGCGAGTAGGCCTTGAGAAAGGCCTGGCGTGCGTCCGCCCAGTCGTTTTGATTGGCGGCGGCCACTCCGCGCATGGTGAACATGACGGACTGCTGTTCGGCGGGGCTCATGTCTTGCATGCGCTTCTGCAGGCGCCTGGCGCTGTCGGCGGCCATTTTACTAACCGGGCGGCCGCGCCACTGGGTATTCAGCGTGACGACAACCGGCTCCTCGGATTGCTGGTTCGCGGCCTGGCCGTAGAAGGCCAGGGCATTGTTGTAGTCGCCGATTATTTCGTGTGCGACGCCGAGGTTGTTCAGGGTGAAGGGATTTTTGGAGTCGAGTGCAAGAGCGGCCTTGAGCAGACCGGCGGCTTCGAATCCACGATTCTCTCTCAGCAACTGCATGGCATCCATGTTCATGCGATTGACGCGCATGGAGAGATCCTGAAGGCCGTCCAACGCCGCTCGCATGGGCTTGCCTTCGAGGCCCTTGGTGTTGCTGCGGGCGATGTCGGCGTTGGAGCTTTGTTTGGACGCGAGATCGTAGAATCTGCGAGCGCGGTCGAGCTGTCCCTGCAACTCCGCTACATAACCAAGGTTGTTGAGCGTAAAGGGATCGGCAGGATCGTACAGGTACGCCTTGTAGAAGAGGACGCCGGCTCTTTCGTAGTCGTGCTTTTTGATGGCGTCAACGCCTTCGCGATTGAGTTGCTGCACGGGCGTGAGGTGACTGCGCCGCGGCAGGGTGAGATGAAGTACCTTATCTCCAGCCCAGGAAGTTTGCAGCCCTAAGAGGAGGGCGCAAGCGGATATAAGAAGTGTCCGATTCAGCATCCTGGGCATGTGCTCTACTCACCTTCCTCGATTGAGCCCGCAGAGGCTGGGGCGCTTGGGCACGTTAGTTTGGATGCGCCATGCTCCTGGATGTTGCTTTTCAACCAGATTGTGAGGCGGGGGCGAAGCGCATTTTAATGTTGTGTTTGCATGCTGGAAGCCACCGGAGGTTGATGCATGTCATCCAATTTCACAGGTTTCTAACGGTGGGAACTCGTTCGATCCCAGGTCTCAAAGTCGAGATCTGGGGCAGCCAGTATTGGTAGAAGAATCATTTACACGAGAATCAGCGGTTAGAGATTTAGATAGGAATGGTTGCAGAAAGGGACTTGGTTCAATGAATGGATATCTCAAGGCAGCGGTATTTACGAGTGCGGTGGCGACGTTGCTGTCGGCGTGCAGTGGCCGGGCGCAGCAGATGCCGGAGCAGCAGCCGGACATGAAATCGGCATTCACTACCGCCGATTTTTCAGCGCTTCCGGCAATGCCGCATGGGAGGAGCACTGTCCTGGGCGGCCAGATTACGCGTATTGATCCGGTGCTCGATGAGTTCACGCTGCGCGTCGCCGGGCAGCGTCCGATGAAGATTCTATTCGATGAGCGGACCCAGGTTTATCGCAATGGGACGAAGATCCCGCTGCGAGATCTGCGCGCGGAGGAACATGCATCGGTGCAGACTGCGCTGGAAGGCGCGAATGTCTTCGCTATCAGCATCCACATGCTTTCGGATGTTCCGCAGGGCGAGACACAGGGCCGGGTGCTCGCGTACAACGCGGAAACCGGAGAATTAACGCTGGGTTCATCGTTGTCGCGCGAACCGATACGCCTGGTGCTGCGCGAGAATACGCCGGTGGTGCGGCAAGGGCAGAGCGCATTTACGTCGGCTTCGCAGGGACAGTCGGACCTCGTGAATGGAGCGCTGGTGGCGGTGACGTTCGAGGCGGGCGAAAAGGGAAGGGCGGTCGCGAGCCGGGTCACGGTGCTGGCGAAGCCCGGTTCCGATTTCGCATTCAGCGGAAAGCTGACGGCCGTCGACATGCACTCCGGCATCCTGGTGCTGACCGATCCGCGGGATCAAAAGAGTTACCAGATATCGTTTGATCCTGCCGTCACTCCGGCGGCCAGCACTCTGCATGTTGGCGACCAGGTGAGAGTGAGTGCGGCATTCGATGGGACCCGCTACAGCGCCAATGAAATTGCGCGCATCGAGGCGGCGCAACCTTAAGGATCTATCCGAGCGGATTACGACTGACTCTGCGGAATATGGAACGGCAGTCGTGCCCTGACACGGAACCAGCGCGATGAGTTCGTGTTTTCCCATGTCCAAAAATCGGACGCGAGTTTTTCCGCAGCCTCTACGGTCCAAGACTTGAGGGGGTACATGGATCGTGGCCGAGCGTGGCTTTTGTCACGGGGGCAGGCGGGTTGGGCGGAGTGAGCCAGGGAATCTTGTTGAAGTCGAAGAAGTCCGACATGTCGGGTTGAACCGCGTCGCGCGCGGTAAGGGATGCGCCTCCGAGGAACCGATTCTCCACAAATTTGATGACCGCGGTGTGATCTATGGGAATGTGGGAGACGTAGTGCTTGCGGGCATATGGCGAGACGACCATGTTGGGCACGCGGAAGCCGAGCTGCGCGCCGAATCCCTTGACGGCGGCCGCGTCGGTGGGGACCGCGCCGGGATCCGAGGCGCTGAGGTCGCAGTGCAGCGTAGGTGTTCCCACGACCGTGGGCAGGCAGGGATTGAAGCTGTCCGGGGGCACGGCGATAGCAGAAATATCCGCGGACTGAATGGATGGATCCGTGTAGTCGTTGGAGTGGCCGGGGACGGGTGGCACGTGATCGTAGGGGCCGCCGCCTTCGTCATAGGCGAAGAAGAAGACGGAGTCATACCAGGACTGGCTGGTCATGAGGGAATTCATCAGGCTGGCGACTTGATTCTGGCCCACGAGGATGGATTGTCCCGATCCGGGATGCTCATCGCTGAAGCCGTATCCAGCTTCGATGAAGGCAAAGCTCGGCAGTGTTCCGTTGGCCACGTCAGTGAAATACGTGGAGATGGGAGTCATATGCGTGGGATCGATGCAGAACGAATTGGACGTATCACCGACCACGCTGGACGGCTGAGTGGGAGCGGTGCAGGCACCCCCGCCGGGATTTCCATAGAAGAAGTTTTTGGCGTATATGAGGTTGGCGAAATCGGTGGCAGGATAGGCGGCGTTGGGCGTGCCGGTGCATGGCTGGCCGGCGGCACAAAGACCCTGGGTGGCGATGTAATAAATCTTCCACGAGACGTTGGCGTGATCGAGCGCCTGGAAGATGGTGGGAATGTCGAGCTGCGGGAGCTGGTCGTCGCCGCCGGGGTCCTTTACGATGCCCTGCGTGGTGCCGCCGGTGAAAGTAGCGATCCGGTTATCGACACTCTTGCTCGCCACCGGCGAGAACCAGCGATCAGACATGGCGAATTGCGAGGCCATGTAGTAGTAGTAGTTCAGGTAATCCTGATCGTAGTAGCCCATGGCACGCTGGCCGGTGAGGTCAGTGAATGTTCCCGCGCAGATGCCGGCCGCCCCGGGCTGGGAGCAGGCCTTGGCGTATCCCTCCGCGTTGTGCACAAACCCGTCCATGGAGATCTTCCGGGCAGTGGAGAAATCGTAGCGGTTCACGTCGCCGAAGCTGGCCAGCCAGTCGGACGAAGCGTCGTCGATGCAGGTGCTTTTGAATTTGAACGGCTGAAAGGCGGCGCCTTCGTCGTCCTGATTGCTGATGGCCGTCAGTTTGTCATCGATGCCGTCCACCTCGTAGTCCACGCCATCATCGCCGAGGTTCCAACCATTCGATTTGCGGTAGGGATTGAGCATTCCGAAGTAGTTATCGAAGGTGTGATTCTCCTGGAGAAGGAAGATAACGTGGTCAATCGAAGATAAATTGCCAGTGGAGACCACCACGGTGGCATTGGCGGAGGCGGTGGACCCGGTTTTTCCGGTCGCGATGGCGGTGTATTTCGTGGTCCTGGCCGGATTTACGGCCTGCATCCCGCCGGTGCCAGGAAGGGTAAACGTGGTTCCATCCGAGCCGGTAATGGTGATCTGGGTGGAGTTGAGGGCGGTGACGACGAGGGTGGAGGAGTTGCCCGCGGAAATGGCGATGGGACTGGCGCTGACGGCAACCGAGGGCGCGGGGGAGCGATCGCTTCCATAGAACAGCGCGCAACCGCTCATCACAAGGGGAATAAGGAATGCGGCAAATGCCGGGAGCAACACTAAGCCACGCGGTCTACAGGCGCGCTTCATCGAACATGTTCTCCTTTGCTCTTCAGTTCACAGTTGACTACGGGTCACACTTGGCTACGGGCAGAGGAGCCATTCTCCACTGAAAATCCGTCTTTCGACGAAGGGGGCCCGATCCAGGTGAACGGGTCCGGACACGCTTCCAACTGGGCGTATTCGGGGGGCGGTTCGAAGCCGTTGCCGGGGACGCTTCGGGGCGCGAACAAGCCGGGGTGAAGATTCCATCCCGGCGATGCATTACGGCGACGCAGACTGCGCAGCCAGAGGCGACGCCGCTCGCGGAACACTCCGGCATCGCGTATCTCCCGTTTTGCGCGGTTCAGTTCGAACCAGCGCAAATAGTTATTCACCACGTTGGTCATGGTCATTTCCACGCCGGCGGCAAAGTTGTGGTGAGCCATCTGGCGTTGCAGGGCGGGGGATTGCAGGATGGCGACGAGTTGATCGGCCAGATCGCGGGGATCGCCCCTCTTGTAGAAGCGCACAGCCATATCTTCGTCGGCGACCATTCCGCGGAAATCGGGAATGTCGGCACAGACGATGGGAACGCCGTATTCGCAGGCCTGATGGGCAGGGCCGCTGGACCCGGTGGCGGAATCATAGGGAAGAACGAGCGCCGAGGTGCTCTGGAACAAATCGGGGATGTCGTCTTCCGGGATGTAGCCGCGGAATTCGATGGGCAGATGAGAAGGCTGCGCGTCGCGGATAGATTCCCAATATCCGGCGCGGGTGTGATGGTTGGCGCCGCCCACTATGAGGCGGGCATTGGGCACTCGCTCGAGGACCAGAGGGAAGGCTTCCATGAGGGTCTCGAGGCGCTTGTAGGTTCCCCAGTGTCCGATGGCGAGGATTCTCTGATCGGGATTGTTGCGGCGGGTGAAATCGGGCGGGTTGGGGATGGAGGCAAAGGTTCCGTGGGTGCCGAGCAACACGTTTTGGGCGGAGTACTTGGTGATCAAGGTGCGGCGATAGCCGGGCAGGAGAACGGAGACGGAGTGGGCCCTGAGCAGGGCGCGGGTGGCGAGTTCCGTGCCGATGCGCATCATGCGGTCGGCGCGTACGCCAGCGGCGCCGAAGTCGACGTGTTCGAGTATATGGTGCAGGGTGATGTGGGTGTAGAACCCGGCGGCGCGGGTGAGGGCGGGCGCGGAGAGTCCCGCGAATGCAGCGAACGGCTTGTCGGGAGTTCCAAAGCTGGAGAAGACGAGGTTGTACCAGACCACGTCCGGTTTCAGCTTGCGAATGGTATTGAGCAGGCGCACGGGGGTGGAGAGGGTGCCGAATTTCCAGCAGCGGATGATGTTGAATCCGGGCAATTCCGATTGTTCGGTGACCTTTAGCGGCGTACCGTTTTTGTCCGTGGCGAACTCGTATTCGGTCAACTCGTCGGCGAGGATAAACAGCTCAACTTCAGGATGCCGATGCAGCTCGCGCGCGATGTGGAACGCGTATTCGTTCAACTGTCGTCCACTTGGTGGGAAGGTGGCCACTAAACAAATTCTCATTGGATTCCTGCCTTGGATTCAAAATAGACTTATGCGTACATATGGTCTGAGCTGCAGCTTTTGACCACCCGTGAAATTGAAGAAGGTCTCCTCCTGAAGACCGCCGGAAAAACGAATAGGATATTCGAGCACAACGGCGCCGGAATCATCGTGAAACCTGCGGCGCACGGGCCGAGCATAGGTGACGGAGAAGCCGTTCTGGGTTGCGTCGTAAACGTGAAAGCTCCGGTTGCTGGAAAACGCGGTATTGGCCTGTATGTCCCAGTTCCGGTTGGGCCGGTAATCGACCATGGCGGCCGGGCGCAGATTCTGCGCGATGCCTTCGTTGGCGGTAACCACGCGCCAGGAGCGCAGATCCTCGAGAATGGCGCGCACGGTGAGGCGTTCGGAGAACTTGTGTTCGGCACCGATGTAGGCGGAGGTGTAGTAGTTCTCGAAGCCGCTGGGCGTGTAGAACTGGTCGGTGGCGCCCCAGCCTGTAACCAGCGCGGTTTTGCCCCAGGGTGCGCCGATGCGAAAATCGAGGCCCGCGGACCAATTTCTGGAATGAAGATTCATCTCGGTGAAGGGGCCCGATTCGCGAACGATGTAGCCGGTGGCGGACAGAGCGTTAAAAAACGAACTGGTGTTCATGTAGACGAACCACCGGTACAGATTCTGGTTCATCTGTAGGGGAGATTCGGAGTCGCGCCGAATCGTTGTCTGGAATCCGCCATTGAATGTGAGG
This sequence comes from Occallatibacter sp., assembly GCA_036502905.1. Classification (GTDB taxonomy): domain Bacteria; phylum Acidobacteriota; class Terriglobia; order Terriglobales; family Acidobacteriaceae; genus Telmatobacter. Next base: position 9,655 of record DASXXV010000227.1, read on the forward strand.
ACGTTGCCGCGCAGGTTGAGGCTGGGATTGAGTCCGAAGTTGAGGGTCCAGTCGGTGGTGTTGCGATTCACGATGGAGTTGGTGGCGGGAACCGAGATAACGCCGCGCTGGTTGCGCAGCTGGAAGAAGCCGCTGGGAGTGGGCAGGCGGCCGACGTGGAGATGATAAGCCCCCGTCCATTGCGTCTCCAGAGACGAGCGGGGGGGAGGAAGTGGCGAAGGGCCGCCGCCGGGTGCGAGCGGAGGCGCATCGAGCTTGGCGTCAAGGACGTAGACGGTGGTGTCCTCAAAGACGGGCTGGATGGAAAAGTCAGACAGGGTGCTGACCCGGGGGGTGATGCGCAGTCCTTCGTCGGCGCCGGCCTGCAGGAGGCCCTCCTGAGCGACAGGATCTTCTCCAGCGGCATTGGAAGCTTGCGCAAAGGCCGTGAGGGCCTGGGTGTTCTGGTGTTCCTGGCGGAAGACATTGGCCTGGGCCAGCAAATACTGGTAGTCGGGCGTGCTGTTGGCTTCGGCCCGTGCGGCCTCCAGCTCCGCATGGGCTTTGGCGGTTTCGCCCATGGCAAGATAATTGTTCGCCAACCCGATGCGCACCGGGGCATCCGGCGCGCCGGCGGCTTTCGCGCGGTGCAGATAATTCTGGGAAAGCTGGTAATCGTGAACGGAGCGAAACACGTCGGCTGCTGTGACGAACTGCGGGCCGCTGGGCGGGGCAGCGTCACCGCCCGCAGACTCCATCAATGCAAGCGCGATCTCGCGTTCCGCTTCCTCCGCGTCACCCTGCTGCGCCATCACTTGCGCGATGGCGAGGCGCACTTGCATTCGATTGCTGTTGGGGACCTCGAGCGCCCGGCGAAAGCGTTCCATGGCCGCGTCATGATCTCCCAGAGTACTGAGCGCCTGCCCGGTGGCGACCAGGGTGTCGCTGTCCTGCGATGTGCCTGAAGCCTTGGAGGCAGCAGCTGCGTGCTGCTCCGCAAGCTGGACGTAACGCATGGTGTTATCGCGGTCTTCGAGATTGGCATACGAACGCGCCATCAACGCGTCGATTTCGGGGTTGTCGGGGATGACTTTTTCGGCTGCCTGCAGTTCGGCGATGGTCTCGTGATACTTGCGCTGTCCAAACAGGGTATTGGCGAGGCCGAGATGGAGGGCGGGATCGTCGGGAGAGAATTTCAAAGCGGCTCGATATTCCGCGGCGGCCTTGGCGAGCATGTCCTGGAGGCCATAGGCAGTGGCGCGAATGACGTGAACATTTTTGGAGTCGCCCATGGCACGCTCCGCGAGGTCCGCGTTGCGCAGCGCGCCTTCGGGCTTATGCAAATCGAGATCGGCGTAGGCCAGTCCGAGATGCGCTTCTCCGTCATTGGGATCACGCTTGAGCGCGGCCTCAAAATCGGACGCCGCATCCTGCGGACGGCGGAGATCGTTGAGCATGTACCCGCGGTTTACGTAGGCGGTGACGATCTCCGGGTCGCGCTTGATGGTCTCAGTGAAATCCTGCACGGCCTGCTGGGGTTGGCGCTGGTGCTTGTGAACGTAACCCGCGAGCAGGGGGATGTCCGGTTCCTTGGGGAGTACATCGTTGTACTTTTGGGTGAGGGCGAGGAGCTCATCCCATTTTTCCATGTGCAGGAGGTCGTATCCCAGGTAGACAACCACGTCGCGGTCCTGGGGCAGGACCTTGATGGCCTGCTGGGCCACTTCAGCGGACTGTTGATAGTCGCCCTTGAAACTCAGGTAGCGCTCTTTTTCGCGAAGGATCTGAGGCTCGTCGAGCATGGCACTGGTGGCGCGGCTCGACCACATGGCGGCCGTTTTCAAATCGTGAGCCTCGATGGCGGCGTTCATCCCTCCGGCAACGATGAGCGCATTATCAGGTGCCAGCCCATAACCCTTTTCATAGGCGGACTGGGCCTGCTTGAATTCACGTTTAGCGGCATAGAGGTCGCCCAGCGCCAGGTATGGCACGTAGAGGGAAGGATCGGCATGCGCCAGTTGCTGAAAATACTTCTCGGCCGCCTGGTCGCGGCCTGCCGCACGCGATGCATAGCCCAGCGAAATCAGCGCAAAGCGATTGTTTGCGTCGATGGCGAGAATCTTCTTGTAGGCATCAATGGCGTCTTCGGTGCGGCCCATCTTCATCAGAATGTCGCCGTTCAGCTGGAGGCCGTTGGGATCGTGCGCACTCATGGCAAGCGCATCCCGGATGTCCTGCAGTGCGCTGTCGAAATTGCCGGCGTGCAATTTGATCAGCGCCCGCAGGCGCAGGAAAGGCGCGCGGTTGGGGCCCTGTTCATTGAGACGGCCGATTTCGTCCTGGGCGGTTTTCAACTGCTGATCGGCGGCGCCCTGATTGCGCGCGCCCTTGTAAAGGTCCATCAGGTCCATGTGCAACTGGATGCCATAGAGGGGACCTTCGGCGGGTTCGGAAGGAAGGCTTGCGAGGGCCGTCTGGTACTCCTTGATGGCATCGGGTAGCTGCTCCCGCATGCGCGCGATCTCTCCGCGAATGGCGTGCAGCCGGTAGTAATTGGGGTCAATGGATGAGGCGCGATCAAGAAAGGATCGTGCCTGATCCACGGAGCCCGCGGCCACCTCCGCCTGGGCGGCGGAAAGCTGCAGGGCCAGATCTTTGGGGGCTGTATTGGCGGCCTGGGAATAGAGGCGCGCGGCGTCGGGGAGCCGCCCATCGAGCTGGTAGGTGTATGCAAGCTCGGCCATGACGTCAGGCTTTGGATTGCGAATCGATTTCAGAGCGTTGATGGCATCACCGTATTTTCCGACCTCGCGGAAATAGCCTGCCATGGAGCGCTGCACGTCGGGGTTATCAGGTGCATGTCGCCTGGCGAGGTCGAAGTAATGGTTAGCCATGTCCATCCGTTTAAGGCGTTCGTAGCAGATGCCTATGAGCAATTCCGGGCGGGCATCGGGATGAGCACGCTCGGCGCGATTGAGCGCATCGATTGCAGAGGTGTAGTCCTGCGCTCTCATCAAGATGTCGCCCAGCACCAGCGCGTCGTTGCTGCGCCTGGGGTCGGCGGCAAGGATTTGTTTCAGGAGGCGCTCCGCGTCTTCGTTCTTACCCGTCACACTGTAGGTCTGCGCGAGGCCCGACAGGCCATCGAGCGAATTGGGGCTTAAACGCAGACCGTGACTGTAGGCATCGATGGACTGCTGGTATTTTCCGTTCAGGCGCGCGGCATAGCCCAGAAGGAACCACAATTGTGGGTCGTTCGGCGCAGCCTCGGAAGCACGCTGCGCATATTGAAGAGCCAGCGCGTGATCTCCGCGCTGCAGTGCCTGTTCCGCGGCGTGCGCCAGTCTCGCATTCTGAATGTTCGAGCCCCATCCAAGTTGCTGCGGCTGCGACTGCTTTTTTGGATTCTGCTTCTGATCCTGCGTCTGGGTTGAACCATCCGGTCCGACTTGATACGTCTGGGCTTCGCAGACACACGCCAACCCTATAGACACAACAAGACAAGCAATGTTGAAGGATCTGACGTTCAAGTCGTTCACCTAGCGACGGAAGCTTCCATCCGTGGTTTCGATTCTGAAAAGCCGATTAACGTTGGTTTGAGAGTGGAAAGGGAAGGTTTTTGAGCAAGCTTCATGTGCATGATTCATCTGCGGTTCATGGAACTGCAATGAAGGGCGCCAAAACTGCACGAAAAGCAACCGCCCCGGAGATTACCGAATCGAAAACCATGCACGTCGAAGTTTCAGTTTTTCTATTATTTGCAGCCCCTGCAAGCGCGCCGGCCCGCTGGGGCAATTCGCAGAAATCGATCCTTCGTTGGTTTTCTTCCGGCCCGACTGTTCTTCCGAGAGGCAAACGTGCAGAGAACTGAATCGATCGCACCTTCTTCACGGCCCATTCCGATGAAGCTCATTCTGATGGCGGCCGTGGTGATTCATCTGCCCCTTTTGCTGATGAAATTACCGCTGAAGTCGTTCGACACGAATTTTCATATTTTTTTCGCATCGCATTATCTGCATCATTGGTTCGATCCGTGGAATCCGAAGTGGTACGCGGGATTTTCGCAAACGACCTATCCTCCGCTGCCGCAGCAGTGGGTAGCGGTGGCATCGCATGTCTTCGGCCTTGACCTCGCGTACATGGCAGTTCAGTTTGTCGCCATTCTGTTGCTGGCCGTGGGTGTCTACCGTTTTTCGGTGCTATGGGTCAGTCCGCGGGCGGCGTCGTTCGCGGCTCTGGCGAGCGTGTTTCTGGGATCGGAAAGTTTCCTGGTTTATTCGGCAGGACAGCTGGGCACTACTTCGGCTGCGCCTCTCTACCTGAACGCGCTGCCGTTCCTGTTTGAATGGATCCGATTCGGAAGCTGGCGATCGTTTCTAAAAGCCACAGTATTGTTTGCGGCCGCGGCGGCGGCGCACCATGCGACATTGCTGTTTGGCTCTTTTCTGTTCGCCGTTCCGATCCTGGCCCTGGCATTCATCGACCGCAATGAAGAGGAACGGGCTTCTGCCGCAGGGGTAGCAGCTCGCGCGGTAGCGATCACGATCGTAGTGGGCGCGGTGATCGCGGTGGTGCTGCTTCCGTTCTGGACGGCGCTGATCAAGTACCCGGTGACCCAAGTCCCGATTCCGCACCAGAGCCGCGCGAATTATCTTCTGAGCCCGCAGTGGGGTGTGAACTACTTTGTCGTCCCCTACGGGGCGCTGATCCTCGCATTGCCATTCATCTTCGTTCGTGGTTCGGCGGTTGCGCGACTGCGCCCGTTGCTGATTGGTTTCTGGGTGGCGTTCCTGCTGGGCCTGGGCGGCACCACTCCGGTGGGACCTTTTCTGCTGGGCCGCGCGTTCGAAGTGCTGACCATGGAGCGGTTCAGTTACTGGGCCACGCTGCTGGCACTTCCATTTGTGGGGTTGCTGGCCGCCGAACTTATCGAGCGCTACCGGGGACGAGCGGCGGTGGGTTTGACAATTGCAGCGGCGTTTACCTGCGCGCTGGCGGTCGCCTGGTCGACATACAGGCCGGCAGACGCGGAGGACTTCAAAGTCGACTCCGTGGCATCGTGGCTCAACCGCGACGGGCATGACAGGTACAGCTACATCACGCTGGGTTTCGGCAACAAGATTTCGCGCCTGGCGGTACTGACGGATGCGACCAGCGTGGACGGGGAGTGGAACTCGGGACGCATGTTGCCGGAGTTGACCAGCCACGGGGGCGGCGCGCTGACCAGCTCGAAATATTTCGGGAAGAACGGCATGGACGCGCTGCGCGCCATTCTGCAGCATGCCGATCACTACGGGCTGAAGTGGGTCATCGTACGCGATTCGTATTACGATCCGCTGCTGTCGTTTGCGGGCTGGCGTCCTGTGGACAATCTGGAGGACAAGACAATCGCCATCTGGAGCAAAGACGGTGTGGCGCCGGCAACGCCAGTGAATGCTCCCCAGATGCCGCCGCGCTGGCAGGGACTGATGTGGGGAACGCTTCCATTCGGGAGCAGCATCCTGGCGATGCTGGTGCTGCTGATTCCACAGCGCCGGCGTTATGCGGTACGCGCCGGGGCGCCCGTTACCGCGGATGAAGATCTCGTTCCGGGGAGGTTGGCATCGTGAACAAGGGACGATTGCTGGCAGTTCTTCTGGGCGGAGCCACGGTCCTTCTGGTGGCGGTGGGAACGCTTTGGCCGAGCAAATCCGCGCTGGTGTACGCGGGCGCGGGCGGCTTTCTGGAGTCGGCGGCCACGCCCGAGGCGGCGGTGCGGAACCTGGGCGAGGAACTGCGCCAGGGCTCGTGGCAGCGCGCCTATGACAGCCTGGCCAACAAGGCGCAGTTCACGGAGCAGAAGTTCCTTTACGATCTGATGGGCTTTTATCCCAACCTTCGCACCTATGCGACGGTAGATAAATATGAAGTGCGTCCTTTGCGCTCCTCGGCGACCGAAGCGGAGGTTCAGCTGAAGGTGTACTGGGCGACCGTGGTTGGTCCCGCGCCGGACACGCGCGTGTTGCGGGTGGTGAAGAACGGCGATAGCTGGCAGCCGGAGTGGCCGCTGGAGAAACAGCCGGTGCTGCCGCCGCAAGTGATCCCGGTGAACTATCTGCGCTGGGACGTGATTTATCGCGGCGCCGGGGATGACTGGGCCGCGCAGGATGTCGAGGCTCCGCACGTCCGCATCATCGACATGCACCCGGTAGAACGGGCGGACGGGGTGGTGATCCTGGGAGAGCTGCTCAATGAAGACGTGGTGCCGGCGGCGGTTTCAGTGAATGCGACATTGCTGTCGAAGAAGGATCAGGCGCCCATCGCCACGGAGGGCAGCTTCGACAAGATATCGCACCTTTTGCTGCCGAAGCAGGTAACGCCTTTTCTGATCCGCTTTCCGAATGTTGCCCTTTCAGATGTGGGCAGCATACGGATGACGCCGTTCTCAAATCTGATTGCGGCTTCGGCGGATCCGGTGATTGAAATCCAGGATGAGAAATTGAACCCGGCTCCGGACGCGTCAGTGACGGGGAAACTGGCGAACCAGAGTGGGCAGATCGTCAACGTGGCGCACGTGCTGAGCACTTTCTACGACAAGAGCGGCAACGTGGTCTGGGTGGCGGATCAGTACCTCGATAACGCGCTGTTGCCTCAGACGCCGGTTCCTTTCGAGGTGCATATTCCCGAGGACCTTGCGCGAAAGGTCAACAGCCAGCGCACGGTGGTGGCAACGTATGTGTCGGGAGGCGCGCGCGGATGAGATCTGCCTGGGCATCTCTGGTGGCATGCGGAATGTTGGCTGCGCCCCTGGCGTGGGCACAAAGCGAGAGCCTCACTTTGCCGAAGGCAATCGAGGCGGGGAGCGCGCTTTCCATCCCCAGCAGCGGCAGCGGCAAAGCTACGCTGTACATTGTGGGGCTTGGGCAGGTGCTCAAGCACGAAGTCGAACTGGGCCAGACGACGTATTTCCCGCCGGGAACGCTCTATAGCGCGGGGCACTACATCACGGTGCTGGCGAGAGAATCGGGCGCCGCGGAAAGCGGGTCGTTTGACGTGACGCCCGCGTCCAAGGCGGCGGACGTGACGTTTCTGGCGCGGCCTTCGCGTCTTCCGGTTGGCCTGCACGGCGGGATCACGGGCGCCGCGTATGTGTTCGACGCGTATCGCAACCTGATCACCGCGCCGACCCAGGTGTCGTTCGAACTCTCAAGCCCGAAGGGCGGGACGCAGACACGCCAAGTGGAAACCCGGCATGGGGCAGCGTGGACGGAGATGGACTCCACAGCGCAGCAGGGAACGGACAAGTTCGTGGCCCGGGTTGGCGACGTCTCCAGCGCCCGCATTATCGGCCAGGTGCCGGGCGATCCATGCAGCCTGAAAATGAGCGCCCGGCCGGCCGGCTCGCAGATTCAACTGCAAACCGAACCGGTGCGCGACTGTAGCGGCAATGCAGTCCCGGACGGGACCATCGTGACATTTACGGAAAACTACGACGGCGGAGAATCCACGGTGGATGTGCCGCTGAAGCGTGGAATTGCAGAAGTGAAAATGCCGGCCCGCCCGGGTGCACGAATCTCCGTGGCCAGCGGCGTAGTTCTGGGAAACGAAATCCGTTGGGAGAGATAGCGGTGCTTCGCTGGCTGGTTGCAATGTGCATGGTTGTCGTCGCCGCGCCGGTTGTTTGCGGGGCGCAGCCGGACGTGCGCGTGGAGCAGGCGCATCTGCAGGGCCCCCGGCAACTGGAGTCGCAAACGCAGGCAGCGGCGGTGCGAGACTATCTGGCGGCATGGCAAACACTGCGCGCGGCACTGGATCGAAATGATGCCGGCATGCTTGAGAAGGACTTTACCGGAACCGCGCGGGACAAGCTTGCGGAAGGCGTCCAGCAGCAGGCCGCGCTGGGCATTCATACACGTTATCAAGATAAATCGCATGATATACAGATCGTCTTCTATTCGCCTGACGGGCTCTCCATCGAATTGCGCGACGACGTTCAATACGATGTGCAGGTGCTCGATCATGACAAGGTTCAGGCGACGCAGCAGGTTCGCGCCCACTACATCGTGGTCCTTACGCCAGCCGAAGTGCGATGGAGAGTGCGCGTGTTCCAGGCACAGCACGAATGAGGTATTTCGCTCTCGGAACGCTGTATGGATTAACAATGGCTGACGAGAAGGAAGACACAGAGCACGAAAAGATGAATAGAGAAGAGTCCAAGGAGAGGATGATATGGTTTCTGTTGTCGTACCCATCTATAACGAGGAAGAACTTATCCAGCGCTTTCATGGGGCTGTTGCCGAGGCGCTGAAGCGCGCCGGCGGCGACTGGGAAGTTGTGTACGTCAACGACGGTTCCACGGATTCTTCTCTGGATCTGTTGAAGGGACTGCAGGTGGAAGATCCGCACGTTGTGGTGGTGGAGTTATCCCGCAACTGGGGACATATGGGCGCGATTTCCGCCGGACTGAAGACGGCCCGCGGACGCGCGGTGATCCTGATGGACGGCGATTTCCAGGATCCTCCCGAAGTCCTGCCGCGATTGATAGAGGCGTGGCGCAACGGCGCCGAGGTGGTGGTGGCGGTGCGGCGAAGCCGGCAGGAGAGCCGCAAGATACTGGCCGCGCTGTTTCCGATGTTCTATCGCCTTCTGGGAACTCTTTCCGATTATCCCATTCCACTGAATGCGGGTATCTTCAGCCTGATGGATCGCAGGGCTGTGGATTCAGTCAACGCGATGGGAGAGCGGAATCGCTATCTGCCGGGCTTGCGGGCCTGGGTGGGATACAAGAACGCCATTGTCCATTACGATCGCCAGGATCGGGCCGGCGGGGACGGCAAATTGTCGTTCATCAGCCGGATCAAGTATGCGATGGATGCGATCACCAGCTTCAGTTACAAGCCGCTGCGGTTGAGCTTTGCTCTCTTTATGCTTACTACCTTTGTGGCCGCAGTTCTTGTTCTCTCCATGCTGGTTCCCCGGAGCATCGTGGAAACGGCCGCCCTGGGTGTGGCTTCGGCAGTATTCTTTGTCGGCGGATTATTGCTTCTGGCCCTGGGCGTGCTGGGCGAATATATCGGCCGGGTCTACGATGAAGTGCGGAGCCGGCCGCTTTCGATCATCAGCCATGTGCACGTATCGCCGCTGCGAGCTTCGCTTCCGGTGGGCATGCGGGCAGTGGGGAACGGCGCCTATCGCAGCGAAGACGAAGTTACGGAAGCGGCGTAAGTGCGGGGCTATCTCCCCTGTCCGGCCGGGGCAGGGGAAGGCGCCTGATTGGTGGAGCGCTCGGGCTGCGATGTTCCGCAGCTGGGAATGCCGCCTTCGATGGCCGTACCTTCCTCGTGATCGTTCCAGGTTTCCAGCATGAGGAAGGGAGGAACTTCGCCGGCAGGTAAGTCCTTTCGCCAGATGTTGAAAGTATCGGTAAAAGTTTTACCGCAGCGCGCGGAGATATGGCGGTTGAGACCCCAGGGCGCCTTGCTGTCATCGAAGCTGGCCCAGGCTCCGCCGACCATGATCTTATCGGGATATTTGTTCGCCATGGTGCGATAGAAGTTATCGAGATACTGTTCGCCCCAGTTACTGCCGTCGGGAGCCCAGCCCTTGTCGCCCGGCTGCACCCACGCATAATATCCATCGAACGCGTCGGCGTATTGGCCAGGTAGATTCTCGTTAATCAGAAAGGGAGGGGTACTCCACTTATTCACGGCCGCACGAACCTTGCTCCAATCGGTGTGTCCTGACGTAGGAAAGACGAAGATGACGGGTCGTCCTTGATAAGTGAGATAAGCCTGTCGTCCAGGAGACTTATCCGAGAGATAGGCGTCATGGAACATCGTGAAGTCAGCAATGGCTTCGTCTGTGGCCGAGTCCTCATGGTTGGTCTCGTCGTACATCATGGCCACCTGGAATTGCTTTTTGGCGGCAACACTCTGGATGACGGCATAGCTCTTGTCAATGAAAGGTTCACGGTCGCCGTACCAGTCGACGACGAAGGCGGTGATTCCCTGCGCCTTGGCCTGGCGGATCTGGGTGGCGATTTCGGCGGGATCCTGGGAGGAATAGCCGACGTTCATGTGGCGCGGGTGTCCGAACCAGGCCTCGTAGAGGGCGATGACCTGGGGCGCGGAGCCGGCGGCCTTGTACTTGAGAGGAGCCGGCTGACTGGCGCCCGGACCCTGACATCCATGAGGCAGCAAGAGGACGGAGAAGAGCGAAAGGAAGGCACGACTAAGCATAGTTGAATTGTTTAGAAGCTATTGTGAACACTCGGGGTTGTCACATCGGGAGTATCGGCTCATACCGTACTGCGGAGCAGCCAGAGGGTGGTTAATCGCATCGGATTCTTTGTTAGCTAGATAAAAACCTTCGGATTCCAACCACGGTTCGTGTCCAGCAAGAACTGGAGCAACGAGAGATTAGTGAATACTTTGACGCAAAACACAAGGTCGCTCCAGGCTCGGATTGTCTCGGGAAGCATCGTGCTGCTATCGGGCTCGGGGATGACGTCGGTCATCAACCTGGCTTACAACGTCGCGATTGCCCGTTTTCTGGGACCGATCGGCTTCGGTCACGCGACCGTGGTCTACACGCTGCTCACGCTGCTTTCCGCGGTCACGCTTTCGTTCCAGATTATTTCCGCCAAGGTTGTAGCCCAGCAGAACACGCCGGAAGGAAAGACGGCGGTATATCGCGCTTTCCACCGTGCGGCATGGGTGTGCGGAATTGCGGTCGGTGTCGCGCTGGTTTTCTTTCAAAAGGGCGTTTCCAGTTATCTGAACCTGCCCGGTTCCGATCTCATCGCCATTATCGCGGTGGGCGCGGCATTCTACATTCCGCTGGGTTGCCGGCGCGGCTATATCCAGGGAACGTACGGCTTCGGCGGGTTGGCGCTCAACATGGTGCTGGAGGGCGCGGTACGGCTAGGCGGATCGGTTGTGATGATCCTGATGGGCCTGGGAGTGCGCGGCGTCATCGAGGCGAATTCCGCGGCAATTGCGATTTCGTACCTGGCGATCATGCCGCGGCTGGCGGGACGGTCGCCGAATCCGCTGCGTCATTCCTACGTTGTCCGGGAGATGATGCAGGCTCTGAATTTCTTTTCCGGCCAGCTGCTGATCAATAACTGCGGCATCGTCCTGGTAAACCATTTTTTCGCCGCGCACCAGGCCGGTCTTTATGCCGCGGTGGCGATGGTGGGCCGCGTGATCTTCACGTTCTCCCAGGCGGTGGTGAATTCGACCTTCCCGCTGGTGGCGGGGACGCGCGAGGAAGAGCGGCGCGACCTGGGGGTGATTGCCACGTCGCTGCTGATGGTGCTGGGCTCCGGCGCAGCGATCGTGGTGGTTCTGTTCATTGCTCCGGAGGGGATCTGGACGCGCCTATTCGGAACGGGCTTTGAGATCGCCGGAAGGTACAATATCTCCTACCTGATGGCCTTCTACGCTATCGCGACGGTGGTTTACTCGCTGGGCGCGGTGATCATCACGTTCGAAATGTCATACAAGATCGCGAATACCAGCTGGGTGCAGCTGGCGTTCAGCGGCGTGCTGATTGCGTCGATCTGCGAGTTTCACTCGTCGCTGCACGAAGTTATCATGGTGCAGCTGGTGCTGACGCTATTGCTGTTCGTGCTGGTGGCATTTCCGTTCCTCATCAGTTCGTTGACGGACCCGAAGGACCTGATGCGCGGCGGAATCGGGCAACCGGCACGCTTGATCCGGCGAATCTCGGAAGATGAAGTGATCGCCGAATTTCTGAAGAGTGAATTCCCTCGCCAGGAGTTTCGGGGGTACCACCAGAGCCTGGGCGAGATGGTGAGCAAACCGAACATCGATGATGCGGACGAAAACGCCAAGCGGCGCGCGCTGCTTTTTCTGCGTCATCGCGCTCTGTGGAAGGAGATCCCTCCCGATACGGAGTGGTACGAGGTGGAAGTGAGCCCATCGAACCTGGGGCAGATCAGGGTATTTCCGCGGGCGCAGTGGCGAAAGCTGGGGAGGAATAATTTCTCGATCACGGAGATCGTGCAGGGGATGCGAATCCGGCAGCACACGGTAGACAGCTCGTTTCTAGCCAAGATCGGGTCCATACAAAAGAAGGTGCGTCAGGAGGATTGCGAATTGGGGGCGGTGATCCTGATCGGCCTGAACGAGAGTGAGCCGTTGACGGTACTTGACGGGAACCATCGGCTGGTCTCGGCGTTGCTGGAGTCGCCGGAAAAGCTGCAAAGACTTCGTTTCATGTGCGGATTTTCGCCACGCATGTCGGATTGTTGCTGGTACAACACCAACTTTATGACTTTGCTTCGGTACGGGCGCAATGTATTGACCCACGTGGTGCGCGATCCCGAATCGGAGCTTGCACGTCTGTTGCAGAGCACCGGCTGATAGACGCGCGCGCAGATGACGACGGCCGGGAGCCTTGGTTGGATCGGGCAAGCTTTGAAAGGAAGGTTTCAAAAGAAAGGCGGCAAGCACAGAATTGCGGCAACCACACAACTGCACAGGCGGTGTTTAGTCATGAGATTTCGACCTTGTACGGTGAGCGTCACGCAGCTTCCGGAGACTGTGAATATAGAGCGCGGCCGTCGGTTTTTCAAAGAACTGGAGAGCCGCATGAATATCGACCGGCCGTGCATCGTGCTGGATTGTTCAAAGGTGCGGGAGATGGACCGGTTCGCAATTCACATGTTGCTTTGCTGCCTTGAAGAGGCCATGAAGCGGGACGGCGACGTGAAGCTGGCGGCGGTATCGCCATCTGCACGGGAAGCCCTGGAGATGACGCGCGTGGATCGCCTGTTCGAGATCTACGCGACGGAAACCGAGGCGGTAAACAGCTTCTTTCGTCCCAGTTTTGAGAATGCATTTTACGCCGGCGGCGCTGGTGACGCGGACGATCTGTCGGAGTCTGCGGCATGATGCGTGGCAGCAACGCGCCGGTTGAAGGCACGGGAGGGCACGATGAAATCCTGGAACCAATGGCTTGGCAGAGTGATTGCAGTCTCACTGACGGTCCTGCTGAGTTTCCCTGCGAGTGAGGCCGGTTCGGCCATGGCGCAGCAGGCGCCAGAAACCGGATCACAAAGTGCGCAGTCGGCGCCGGTCCATGGGTCAAACAGCACGCAAGCGGCGCGGGCGGGCGATAGCGAAAGCGCGTTTCCGGAAGCGCCGGTCCCGGCCAGTCCGCAGGGCCCGGCGGGGCCGCAAACTGCGGCGGGGCAGCAGGCCGCTGACAGGGCTGCGCAAACGGCACCTCCACAAGAGGCTCCGCACAGGCCGGTGGGGGCAGCGGCCGCTCCCTATGAGCCAACCATGGGCATCGCGGCATCGCGTCCGGCCGGAGCAGCGATTGCGCCCGCCAAGCAGCGCCGCGTGCGAACGATCCTCATCAGCCTGGGAGTGGTTGCGGGAGCCGCCATTGCTGTGGGTTCGGTGGCAGCGCTCTCGCATGGGAGCCCGAGCCGTCCGTAGAGAATTGGTCGGGTGCACAGGAGGCAAAAAGCGGAAATGGACGCGCGCGGAGAGCACATGCGTACCGTCATGGTGAGTTTTTCGGGCGTTGACGGGGCGGGAAAAAGCACGCAGATCGAGAGCCTCGCGACGCATGTTCGACAGGACGGGCGGCGGGTTCACGTGGTGCGGTTCTGGGATGATGTGGCGCGGCTGAAAGGAATCCGCGAAGCGTCCGGACACAAGATTTTCAAGGGCGACAAGGGAGTGGGCAGCCCTGCAGCGCCCATCCATCGCCGCGACAAGAACGTGCGATCGGCAGGAATGACCTGGGTGCGGCTGTTTCTATATCTGGTGGATGCGGTGTCGTTGCGATTCAAGGTGAGAGAGGTTCTGGCGGCGGGCTATGACCTGGTGATTTTCGATCGGTACTGCTACGACGAGCTTGCCAATCTCAACCTGCAGAACCCGTTGATCCGGGCGTACGCGCGGGCGATCATGTGGCTGGTACCGTGGCCGCACATCAGCTATCTTCTGGATGCCGATCCGGTGCAGGCGTGCGCGCGCAAGCCCGAGTATCCGCTCGAATTTGTCCGCTGCAATCGCGAGGCGTACCTGCGGCTGGCGACGATGGTGGGAGGAATCACGGTCTTGAAGGCCGGGCCTGTGCACGACGTGGAGTCGGAGGTGATTGCGCACGCGGCGAGCAAATTGTCGTTTGAAGCCGCGAATCACGCTCATGGCACGTGGGCCGTGGAGCGGCGCTGAGAACCGGTTCGACTGTGCCGTCACTGCGGAGGATTGGCGTGCTGCCCACGCGTGGCTTCGATCCGATTGAGAATGCGTCGTGAGCGAATGGTGTTCTGGGGTTGGATGGGAACCGATGCTTCGCCGTCGGGTGGGGTGTCGTAGCGCGAACGTTCCCCATCCATATCCTGCGCGGGGTCCTCATCGTCAGGCGGGGGCGGCTGCGGCGAGGCGTCGATTGCAAGCCTCGGTGTGAGGAAGAGCGCGCGCGGGCCGCCCTGGGGTGAACGTCCAATCATGACGAAGTTGAACCCGGATCCGATCAGCAACGAGGAGAGAATGTCGGGCAAAGGGCCGGGGCCATATACGCCGTAGATGCGCGGTCCCCTGGCCTCGACCTCGATGGTCATGCCGCTCAGGCGCGCGATTTCTTGGAGGATCTGGACAAGGTCCGAGTTATGGGCGGCAACGCTCAACATGCCGTGTTCCAGGCGGATGGCTGGAGGAGACGGCTCGGCCTGCAGCGGATAGGGGGAATCGGAAAGTGTGCGCAGCGCGTCGGAGGTCAATGGTCCGGCGATGTCTGGTGGAGCCGTGATGCTCGCGGGCGGGGATGTGGGCGTGGGAGAGGGAGCCGACTGGGCGTGCGAAGGAGTGCACATCAATAACAGGAAAATGGTCTGGATGAGAAGCAATGCCGGCGGGGACCCTGGATTCTCTCCCGTTTTCGAGGTCATGGAGGCGTTCCTCGGGGATGTGTCGGGGCGGCGGTCCGCATCTAAGTATGGGTGACGCGGAGTGTGCCTCCGCGTCACTAATTCTGCGAACTGTAGGCTCCGGCCATGCTCATAAGATGCATAAACGGTAAATCTATTCTTCGGGCGGCGCTTTTTGTTTGCGCCAGCGCGGTGCTCAACGCGGGGGTTTCTGCCAGTACCTGCAAGACGGAATCGCAGTTATCCGCGCCGGAGCGCGACGCGCTGGCCAATAGCACCCGTTCGCTGATTCGCGCGGTGCAGAGCGGCGATGTGCAGAACCTGCAAGCCAACACCATTCCCCAGGTAGCGGCGGATTTCGGGGGGATTGCCTCTTCGGTGCAGACGCTGAAACCGCTGGTGCAGGCTGCGACCATCACCATTTATAACCTCTATTTTCTCGATGCATCGACGGAGGCGCCGAACTCCCCGCGCACCGATTTCTATTGCGGAACGCCGGTGGTGGTGATGAACTTCAACGGCCTGCCGCCGGGAACCTATGCGGTGGCGCTGGTTCACGCGACAGGCGTTCCACAGCCGCAGCAGATCTCCCTGGTGATGGCGAAGAACGCGAATCGCTGGATGCTGGCGGGCTTTTTTGCGAAGCCGATGCTGGATGGCGGACACACCGGCCTGTGGTATTGGACGTCGGCCCGGACCTACGCCCAGAAGAAGGAGAATTGGGATGCGTGGTTTTACTATCGACTTTCCGCGAGTCTCCTGGAACCGGTGGACTTTCTTACCAGCGCCAATCTGCAGAAGCTGCAGCGGGAGACGCAGCAGGTCCATCCCGACAATCTTCCGGGAACGAAGCCGCTGCTGCTTAGTGCGAACGGGGCGACGTACGAGGTAACCGGGATCGATACGACGTCGGCGCTGGGCTCGCTGGATCTGGAGGTCACTTACAATCCCAACGCGGGGCAGCTAACCCAATTGCGCGATCCTCCGGCGGCACGCAAGCAGGTGCTGGACGTGATGACCGGGCTGCTGGCGCTGCATCCTGAGTTGCACGATGCCTTCCACGGCATCTGGGTGCATGCCAACCAGGGGCAGGAATCGCTGTTTTCACTGGAGCTGCCCATGGAGCAGATCGCGGCCTTGCCCGCGCCGGGTTCCACGTCATCGTCGATGGCCAGGTGAGGGTATGAGGGGGGGCATCGCTCCCAGATTTCAGATCGAGACCTGGGGAACCCGCGTTTGTTTCAGTCCGTCGGGCGTTATTCGTAGCGGATGGCCTGGATGGGATCGACACCGGAGGCTCGCCAGGCAGGCCATGCACAGGCGATAGTGGCCACCAGGGACAGGATGGCGGTTGCGGCGAACAGCATGAGTGGGTCCCGCGAGCTCTCCGCAGCCCAGCTTGCCATTACTTTGTGGAGAGCCAGGGTGAGTATGACGCCGGCGAGAATTCCGCCTCCGACGCTGGTGAGGGTGGAGCTGAACACGATGCGCAGGACGTGTCTGCGGGTGGCGCCGAGGGCGATGCGCAGGCCGAATTCACTGGTGCGCTGGACGGCGATGTAGGAGACCACGCTGAAGAGGCCGACCGCAGCCAGGGCGAGCGCCAGCAGCGCAAATGCGCCGAACAACCAGGACACCAGGCGGCCGCGGGCGACTTCCGGTTCGCGCGAAATCCACTGTTCGAGATCGCGCACATCTCCGATGGTCTGCTGATCGCGGTCGATGGAGTTAATCGCGACGCGCACGGTGTGGAGAAGAGCGAGGGGAGAACCCGGGGTGCGCACGAGGAGCTGGGTATACATCGGCGTCGCCAGGGTGTAGGGAGCGAATGCCTCGGGAACTACGGGGCGGGACAGACCGTCGTTCAACTTGTCGGCGGTGATTCCCACGATAAGTAGCCAGACATCGGCGCCGGGAGCGGTAAGGAGATAAGGGGGCTGGGCCACGAGCGCGGGAACCTTAATGGAGTGGCCGATGGGATCCTGGTTGGGGAAGTAGCGCCTTGCGAATGCCTGATTGACGACGATGAGCGGGGCGGCGCGGTGCTCCTCGGCATGGTCCCACACGCGTCCCTGCAGCAACGGAATGCGCAGGGCGGGGAAATATTCACGGCTCACAATGTTGACCCGGAAGGTCTGATCCTGCGCGCTGGGCTTGCCGAGGATGTCGAATTTGGTATTGAAGCCGTTGGACGGCGGAGTGGCATTGGTGGAGATGGCTGCCATGGAGACGCCGGGGATTTGTGCGGCCTTGTCGTGCAATTGCTCGAAATACGCGGCGCGCTCCGCCCAGGTTTTGTAGGCTCCTTCGTGAATGGGGATACCCACCGACATGATGTTGTGGGGATCGTACCCGAGCCTGGTATGGGCAATGCGCAGGAACCCCTGGATGGCGGCAGCGGCGCCGGCGAGCATGACGAGGGTGAGGGCGATTTGTCCGCCAATGAGGGCATTGTGGATTCTGCGCCCGCGCACGCTGCCAATGGTTTTGCGTGAACCGGATTGCATGACCTGGTTGGCTTGCGGCCGCGACAGTTGCCATGCGGGGGAGAGCCCGAAAAAGATGCCGGTGCCCACGGCGACAGCCATGCAGAAGAGCAGGACGGGCACATTGATGCTGATGGCGGCCTCGTGGGGGAAGGAGAACTCGGGGAGATTGTCGACGATGATGGAAACTGTCTTCCAGGCAAGCAGCAGTCCAAGAGCTGCTCCGGTGAGAGATATGAGGAGCGACTCGGTGAGCAACTGCCGGATGATGCGGGGCCGGGAAGCGCCGATGGCGGAGCGGACCGCAAATTCGCTCTGCCGGGCGGTGGCCCGGGCGAGCAGCAGGATGGAGACGTTGCCGGAGCCGATGAGCAAGAGCAGGGCGACCGCGGCGAAGAGGAGATACAGAGTGCCGCCGAGTTCCTTGACGAACTGTTCATTCAATCCGACCACATGGAGGCGCAGCTTGCCATCGGGAAAGTGTTTGGGAGTTTCGCGAACCGCCTGATCGAGGATGGGCTGGAGTGCGGTATCGGCCTGGGCGTGGGTGATGCCGGGCCGGAGGCGGGTTTCGACGAAGTAGGCGGGGACGGGATCGGCTGTAACCTTGAGGGGGAGATAGACGTCGCCATCTCCCCATGTGAAGCGCTGCGCGGCGACGCCGACGATGGTGTAGCTTTTGCGGAGAAGCTGGATGGTCTTGCCGACGATGGCGGGATCGGAATTGAAGTGGCGCTGCCAGAATTTATAGCCGAGCACCACCACGGGCTGCGGATCGTCGCCGTCCACGCCGTCAGAGGGCTCGAGACCGCGACCGAGCACAGGGGGCACTCCCAGAAAACTGAAAGCGTTGGAGGTGAGAAGTGTTCCCTGAACGTCTTCGGGTACATCGGCGCCGGTGATGGTGAGGTTCTGTTCTCCCTGCAGAAACGTGTCTTCCACGACGGGGGACTTGCGGAGTTCCCGCCATTGTGCGCCGGTGAGTCCAACGTATCTATAGGAATCGCTGTTGGGCACGACGATGCGCATGTGAACCATTCGATCGGGGGCGGTGTACGGGTAGGGATCGACAAGGATGGCGTACACCACACTGAAGACCGCGGTGGTCGCGCCAATTCCGAGAGCAACGGAAATAACGGCCGTAAGGGAGAAGCCAGGCATCTTCACCAGCTGGCGGAAGGCATAGCGGAGGTCCTGCATGAGGATTTTCATCGCGAGACTCCTTCAAGGAGGCTGTCATGCCGCCGGAGGGCAGTTATGGGCCGGGGGCCGTTATGCGCGGTAGGCGTTTGCGCCCGAGGCACTCATGCTCTCCACTGAAAACACAGTCCGTAGCCGTCGGGATCGGTGATGTACAGCTGCTTCATTCCGTAGGGCGCGACTTTGGGGGGATCCGGTTCCAGGCCGCGGGAACGGAGGTGTTGGTAGGCTCCGTCGACGTCGGGACAACCGAAGTAGAGGCAGGTGTCCCGGTGGCCTGCCCAGCGCGACTGGTCGGGAGAGGCCGGCTGGTCGTCAGGATCATAGGCGGTGTTGAGCATGACGGTGGTTCCGGCGAGCTCGAGCATGCACCAGTTCACGTGGTGGGGATTCTGGGAGAGGGCTGGGGAACTGCCCGTCACATTGAAGCCGAGCACATCGCGATAAAAGCGGATCGACACGGGCATGTCGAAGACCTGCAGGAGCGGCGCTATACCTTTGACGTCCAGAGGCATGATCAATCCCTTCGGTTCGGATCGAGTCTTCCCGAAGGATGGGATTGCATGTGTCTGGCCACGCCCGAGGCCGGGCTAAGTATCACATTTTGAAAGGCACGCGCGGGGCGGCGGAGCGCCCACCTGTTCGGTTTCGCCGCCGGCCTGTTCAGAATTGAACGATGGCAGACGGATTCCGAATCGACACAGGGTCACGGTATACTCAGATTTGTTATGGCATCCGAGAAAACCTTCTACCTTGAGACCTTCGGGTGCCAGATGAATGCCCATGACTCCGAAAAGGTGATTGGCACGCTGCTGCGTGAGGGCTACGCGCAAGTCAACTCGGAGGAAGAAGCCGGTCTCATCCTTTACAACACCTGCTCGATCCGCGACAAGGCGGAGCAGAAGGTCTTTCACCGCCTGAACGATTACAAGAAGCTCTACAAGGGCGGCAAGCGGTTCGGGGTTCTGGGGTGCGTGGCGCAGCAGGAAGGCGAGAAGATTTTCGAACGCGCGCCGTACGTTTCCCTGGTGTCGGGCTCGGCCTCGTATCGAAAATTGCCGGAGATGCTGGCGCGCCTGGAAGCGGGCGAGCACCGCATTACAGGCCTCGACGATCGCCAGACGGATGAAACCTTCGAAACGGAATTCACGGCGCGGCAGAACCCCTACCGGGGTTACATCACCATCATTGAGGGCTGCGACAAGTTCTGCGCGTACTGCGTAGTGCCGTATACGCGCGGCAAGGAGCGCAGCCGGACGTCGACTTCGGTGCTGGCGGAAGCGCGGCGGATGGCCGATGGGGGATATTCCGAGATCCAGTTGCTGGGCCAGAACGTGAACAGCTACCGCGACCCGGAAGGGAAGTTGAGCTTTGCTGAATTGCTGGCCGCGGTGGGGCAGGTACCCGGCATCCGGCGAGTCCGCTTCACTACCAGCCACCCGCGGGATTTTACGCGGGACATTGTGGAAGTGATCGACGCCTGTCCGACGCTGTGCGATCACGTACACCTGCCGGTACAGTCCGGCTCGAGCCGGGTGCTCAAGGCAATGTCGCGGGAGTACACACGGGACTGGTACCTGGAACGCATCTCCTGGGTGAAGGCGGCGCGGCGGCCGATTTCGCTTTCCACTGACATAATTGTGGGATTTCCGGGCGAGACTGCCGAGGAGTTCATTGAGACGATGGATCTTCTGGCGGAGGTGCAGTACGATTGCGTCTTCGGCTTCAAGTATTCGCCCCGGCCCAATACACCGGCACTGGTGATGATCGATTCCATCCCGGATAGCGAGAAAGCGCATCGACTTCAGGTGTTACTTGATCGCCAGCGAGAGATTCAAAGATCAAGCTATTCCAAACATTTAGGGCAAATCATGGAAGTAATGGTCGAGGGTCACAATCCGGCACGGGGACAAGTTTCGGGGCGCAGCAGCCAGAACAAGACGGTCAACTTTACATCCGGCCAGCCGATTGCGCCGGCGCCCGGCACGTACATGCAGGTTCGGATTACGGCGACGCATCCAAACAGTCTAGTGGGAGAGGCGGTCTGATGTTGGAACCGTCGCCGGCACAGAAAGGGGTAACCATGGATGTCGAGGTTCGGATTCGGGGGCTAATGATGGATCCGGCGACCAACATGCCGATCGTAGTTCTGAAGGATGTGTCTTCGGATACGGTGATGCCGATCTGGGTGGGGATATTCGAAGCCAATGCCATTGCCCTCGAGATCGAGAAGATGTCGGCGCCACGGCCCATGACCCACGACCTGACGAGGAATCTCATCCAGCACTTGAATGCACGCCTCGATCGTATTGTTATTAATGAACTTAAGGACGACACGTTTTTTGCAACCCTGTGGCTGACCCAGGGCAACGAACAGCTCACCATAGACGCCCGCCCCTCGGATGCGATCGCGCTGGCGCTGCGCTCTGATTGCCCGATATATGTTGCGGAGCAGGTGCTACAGTCGGCCAAGCTGAATACCACGGGGCCGCCCGACGGGCCGACTACCGAGCAGCTGCGCGGCTGGCTCGAGGGACTGAACGACGAGGACCTCGGGCGCTACAAGATGTAAGCTTCATTTCCCACCAACCTTCCCGTTCTGTTTCGAGTGCACTCGTATGCGCGTAAGGGGCGGGCTGTGCCGTAAGCTGGTCGGGTTGGTTTCTCGACCCATGTCCAAATCTCAACTGAATCGCCGCGGCTTTCTCAAGGTGCTGGGGAGTGCTGCGGCTGCGGGAGTTTCGCCTGGGGCGTTTGGCGACGGCGGCGCTTCGGTGGCGATGGTTGCCGATCCGCGTGATGCGGTGGTCGCGGCACCGCCGGCACAGTGGGCTATCGAGCAGGTGGCAGAGGCGCTCAAGGGACGGGGCATTTCTGCGCAGCGGGTATCGGGACAGGGTGACGGCGATGGAAGCCTGCGCATTGTGGCGGCCGGGGCGCAGAACCGGCAGATGAGCCAGCTGCTTCGCGGTGCACAGGTTGAGGTGCCGGATGTTGCGGAGGCCCTGGCGCTGGTTGCGGCTCGCGGGGAGGGGAAACCTTCGTTGCTGGCGTGCGGTCATGACACGCGGGGGCTGGTGTACGCGCTGACGGAGTTGGCGGATGTGGTGCGGAATGCGCGCGATCCCTTGGCGGAGCTGGCCGCCATGAAGACGACGTCGGAGCGGCCGGCCAATGAAGTGCGCAGCATGATGCGGCTGTTCACCAGTGATGTGGAGGACAAGCCCTGGTACAACGATCGGGCGATGTGGCCGGCATATTTCGACATGCTGGTGACCGAGCGGTTCAACCGGTTTAACCTGGCGTTCGGGATCGGGTACGACTTTATTCGCAATGTGACGGACGCGTACTTCCTGTTCACGTATCCGTTTCTATTCGATGTACCGGGATACAAAGTGCGCGTCCCGCAACTGCCGAGCGAAGAGCGCGACCGCAACCTGGAAATGCTGAAGTACATCAGTGAGCAGTGCGTGGCGCGAGGGCTGGAGTTTTGGGTGGGGCTATGGATGCACGGCTACGAGTGGATCGACAGCCCGCACCCCAACTACACGATCGAGGGTTTGGATAAGAACAATCACGGGCCTTACTGCCGGGACGCGGTGCGGATGCTGTTGCAGCAGGTGCCCAACATCAGCGGGATCACATTTCGCATTCACGGGGAAAGCGGAGTGGCGGAGGGGAGTTTCGACTTCTGGAAGATGGTGTTTGATGGAGTGGCTACCTGTGGCCGGCGGGTGGGGATCGAAATGCACGCCAAGGGAATGAGCCGGGCGATGATCGACCTGGCGCTGGCTACCAGGCTGCCAGTTGCGATTTCGCCGAAGTTCTGGGGCGAGCACCTGGGAATGCCGTATCACCAGGCGGATATCCGCAAAGCGGAAAAGCCGAAAGCGGAGAACGCGACGGGGTTGCTGGCGCTGAGCTCGGGCACGCGCAGTTTTTTGCGTTATGGCTACGGGGACCTGCTGCGGGAAGACCGGGAGTGGAAGGTTGTTCACCGCATCTGGCCGGGAACCCAGCGACTGCTGCTGTGGGGCGATCCTGAATTTGCGGCGGGGTATTCGCGGGCGTTCGGATTCTGCGGAAGTAACGGCGTGGAGATCATGGAGCCGCTGTCGTTCAAGGGGCGGCGGGGATCGGGTCACGCGGGGAGCCGGTGCGGCTATGCGGACCGGTCGCTCGACCCGAGGTGGGATTGGCAGAAGTTCGGGTACACGTCGCGGGTATGGGGGCGGCTGCTGTACAACCCGGATACCAGGCCGGAAGTGTTGCGGCGGCCTCTGCTGCGGGACTTCGGAAGGTGCGCAGATGCAATCGAGACGGCGCTGGGGAACGTGAGCAGGATTCTTCCAGTGGTGACGACGGCATATGCGCCATCGGCCGCAAATAACATTTACTGGCCGGAGATGGCCTCGAACGAGTCGATGATCGATGCGAAGCAAAACGAGGTGTACTTCGATTCGGAGACGCCGCGGGTATTCGGCAATGCGAGCCCGTTCGATCCCGAGCTTTTTAGCACTGCCAACCAGTGCGCGGAGGAGCTGCTCACGGGGAAGGCGAGCGGCAGGTACACGCCGCTGGATGTGGCGCAATGGATTATGGGATTCGTGGAGAAGGGGCGGGCGTCGCTGGCGGAGGCTGACCGGTTGGGGAGCGGACGGGATGGCGCCGCGTACCGGCGCGCCAGGGCGGATATCCAGATCCAGGCCGGAGTGGGAGAATTTTTTGCGGCGAAGTTCCGGAGCGCTGTGCTGTGGCACATTTACGAAGCGAGGAGAGAGCAGGGGGCACTGCTGGCGGCGATCGAGCAATACAAGAAAGCGCGCGCGGCGTTCGCGACCGCGGCCGATGCGGCCAAGGGAGTCTACGTGGACGACGTCACTTTCGGGGAGCAGCCGTACCTGCGGGGACACTGGGGAGATCGCCTGCCGGCCATCGACCAGGACATCGCGGCGCTTTCGGAGATGGTGGAGGGGGGCGCGTCGAAGGAAAGCTCGCCAGAAGTGGCTGCGGCTATCAAATCCGCGCTGGAGACGCCACCGCGAGCTGCTGTCGGAGTGCAGCACCAGGCTCCCTCGCAATTCAAACGCGGCGCGCTTCTGCGGCTGGCCGCAACAGCATCGCAAGACGTAACTGAAATGCGGTTACATTATCGTCGCCTCGACCAAGCGGAGAATTATGTGAGCGTAGCAATGGACAGGCAACCCTCAGGGTTTGCGGCCGGCATTCCTGGGGAATACACGCAAACCGAGTTTCCCCTCGAGTACTATTTCGACGTGGGAACGAGCGATGGGAGGGTGGGGCTGTATCCGGGCTTCTCGGCTGGTCTGACCAGCCAGCCCTACTTCGTGGTACGGGGAATATAGCCTGCTCTCTTTCCGCAACCTTCCGATTGTGGATCCGGCAAATGGCAAATCTAAGCAATCACTACGCATTTCGTTTCGCGCTGTATCTCTGGTTCGGCTGGTTGTTCGCGGGTCCTCAAGGTGCGAACGCCCAGATGCCGGCACAGGATGCGCGCAACACGGAAATCATCACCACCGACACCCATCTCCCGTTGCCGCGGTTCAGCAGTCTGAAGGCATGGGAGGAGCGGAAGGCATTTCTGCGCAACCAGGTGCTGGTGGCCGCGGGGCTTTCGCCGATGCCGGAGAAGACTGCGCTGCATCCGCAGGTCTTCGGCAAGATCGAGGAGAAGGACTACACGATCGAGAAGGTGCTGATCGAGACATTGCCGGGGTTCTATCTGGGCGGGAACCTTTATCGGCCGCGCAATGGGCGGCAGAAACATCCGGGGATCCTGAATCCGCAGGGGCACTGGCCGTACGGACGACTGGAGAATGAAGCGCTCTATTCGGGCCCGTCGCTGGGCATCAGCCTGGCCCGGCAGGGGTACGTGGTGTTTGCCTACGACATGGTGGGCTACAACGACACCATCCAGGTGCCGCACCGGTTCGGCAGCGCAGCGCAGCGTTTGTGGTCGTTCGGACCGCTCGGACTGCAGCTCTGGGATTCCATCCGCGCGCTGGATTTTCTCTCGTCGCTCGAGGACGTGGATTCCAAGGATGTCGGAATTACAGGAGCTTCGGGCGGCGGCACGCAGACGTTTCTGCTTACGGCGGTAGATGACCGGGTACAGTTTTCCTCGCCGGTGAACATGGTTTCAGCCATTATGCAAGGTGGCGATCTGTGCGAAAACGCGCCGGGCTTGCGCGCTGGCACCAGCAACGTAGAAATTGCCGCGATGTTTGCGCCGAAACCTATGCTGGTGGTATCGGCCACGGGCGACTGGACGCGCAACGTGCCGAAGGAAGAGTACCCAGCGATCAAGCGCATTTACGAGCTCTATGGCAAGGGCGACCAGGTGGATGTGGTCCAGATCCAGGAGCAGCATAATTTCAACCGGCCCAGTCGGGAGGCGGTATATCGGTTTTTTGCGAAGCACCATCCCGGGCTGACGGACAGCAGGGAATTGACGGAGCACGATATTGAAGCGCCCATGCTGCAGGAATTGTCGGTGCTTTCAAATCGCACGCTGCCCGCGGGGGCCCTCGACCTGGACGGGGTGTTCGCGCTTTGGCAGAAGATGGCGCAGGACCAGAACCGGCAGACTGAGGATCGCGAGTTTCTTCGCAAACGGCTGGTTCAAACGCTGGCGGTGGAAACGCCGCGGGATGTGGCGGCAGAGGTGAAGGGCCGCACGATCGTTCTGAGCCGCGCTGGAAAGAAGGATCGCGTGCCCGGCGTGTGGATCGAGGGGAGCAAGAAAGACGGGCCGATCGCGATTGTCGTGGATCCCGGCGGTTCCTCAGCTGCGCTGCAGAGCGAGGTGGCGAAACGGCTGGAGGACGAGGGCCGCAGCGTGCTGCTGCCGGACGTTTTCCAGACGGGGGCGGCAAGGGCCGCGCGTCCTGGGGATGCAGGAGTTGGGCCGGTGCTAAAGGTGAAGGACAACGACGACGAAGAGGACCGCGCCGATGCAGCCGCGGGATTCGGGAAATTCCTCACGTTCAACGTGAGCGTGGATGCAGCGCGCGTGCAGGACATTCTGACGGCCATCGCGTATGCCAATCGAAGCAACCGGGGTGTGGAGTTGTATGCCACGGGGGATGCGGCTCTGTGGGCGACGTTCGCGACGGCGGTGAGCGAGATCCCGGTTTCCCTACGGCTGGACGCGGTCCCTGAAGTCAACTCAAACTCCGATTACGTGCGGCACTTCAACGTTGCCGGCATTCTGCGCGCAGGCGGGCTGGAAACGGCGAGAACGCTCGGGCGACGGCCATGAACAACGCGGGCTTTTGACAACTCTGAATGACATCTGAGAGCATTTTTCACGCACCGCCAGTGGTCTGACCACTGGCCTGAATTCCATCCCTCCGCAAGTTGCCGTGAAAGCACCGAGGAGAATTATGAATACCAATTTGAATAGTCGCCGAGATTTTCTAAAGGCCGGCAGCGCGGCGCTGGCGGCCACGACGGTATCGTGGAACGCCAAGAGCTATGCGGCAGTTGTGGGAGCGAACGAGCGCGTGAAGGTGGCCGTGGTGGGCTGCGGCGACCGCATGAAGGGCGCGCTGATTCCATCGTTCCTGCAGCATTGCAGGGACATGAATTTCGAATTCGTGGCGGTGTCGGATCTGTGGAGCCGACGGCGTGAAGAGGGCGTTGCGTATATCGAAAAGCTGGGTGGCGGCAAAGTGGAGGCGGTGCGCAACAACGATGAGCTCTACGCACGCAAGGATGTGGATGCGGTGGTGATTGCGACCGCCGACTTCCAGCATGCGCTGCACGGAGTGGAGGCCGTGGAAGCGGGGCGCGATGCGTACGTGGAAAAGCCCACTGCGCACACCATGGACGACGCGCGCAAGTTTCTGGCCGCGGTGAAGAAGACCGGCAAGATCGTACAGATTGGCACGCAGCGGCGCAGCACGCCCAGCTACCAGAAGGCCGCCGAGTACATCCAGTCGGGCCAGTTCGGCGACATCGTGATGGTGGAGATGACGTGGAACGTGAACCAGCCCGGCCGCTGGCGCCGCCCCGACGTGGTGCCGCTGCTGAAAGAGGAAGATACCGACTGGAAGCGCTATCTGCTCAATCGCCCTATGGTTCCCTTCGACGCCCGCAAGTATCTTGAGTTTCGCCTCTTTTGGCCTTACTCATCGGGCATTCCCGACCAGTGGCTCGTTCATCAGATCGATACCGTTCACTGGTTCAGCGGCCTGCCGCATCCGCGCAGCGTGGTGGCCAACGGCGGCATTTACCTGTGGAAAGACGGGCGGCAGAACTGGGACACGATGACGGCGGTGTTCGATTACGGGCCGCTCGATGATCCAAGCAAGGGCTTCCAGGTGCAGTACACATCGCGGTTCACCAATTCGGCCGGCGGAGTGAAGGAACTGTATTACTCGAACGGCGGCATGATCGACATGGACAAGCAATGCGTGTCGCCGGAAGGCGGACTCACGGCGAAATACGCGGCGGAGATGCACATGCAGCCGAAGCAGCTGACGAGCTTTTCGCTGGTAGAGCATGCGGAGAAGGCGTCCACGGCGGCCGACACGGGGGCGGATCCGCAGACCTCGGCGAACATGCGCAACTGGATGGAGTGCGTGCGCTCGCGCAAGACGCCGAACGCGCCGATCGAAGCGGGGTACAGCCACTCCATCGCGCTGTGCATGAATGTGGCGGCGATTCAAACGGGCGAGAAGGTAACGTTTGATGACGCGACTCAGCAGGTGATGGCCGGGGGCAAGCCGTATGCGTAATGCGCGGCCCTTTGTGGCGGGCATACTTGTGACTGCAAGCGTCGCGGCTGCGGGGTCCGCACAGGGCGTTCGCGTGGTGGCCGACGAGGCCCAGCGCCGCGTGGATATCGCCATCGATGGCCGGCCATTCACGTCGTATATCTGGCCCACTTCGCTCAAGAAGCCCGTCCTGTATCCGCTGATCACGGACGATGGAATCACGGTAACCCGCGGTTATCCGCTGGAGCCGCGGCCGGGCGAGCGGGTGGACCATCCGCACCATGCGGGGCTCTGGTTCAACTATGGGGACGTGAACGGGTTTGATTTCTGGAACAACTCGGACGCCATCCAGCCAGAGAACCGGCACAAGATGGGTTCGATCGAACAGACGAAAATCGTGTCGGCCAAGAGCGGCGCGGATGGGGGAGAACTGATCGTCGACTCGGTGTGGGTGACCGGAGAGGGTAAGCAGATTCTGGACCAGACGACACAGTATGTGTTCAAGGGGCGCGATCACGAACGCAGCATCGACGAGGTGGTCACGCTGAAGGCTCTGGACCGCGCCGTTTTTCATGACGATAAGGAAGGCGTTCTGGGAATGCGGGTGGCGAGCTGGCTGGAATCTCCGGACGAGAAGGGCGGGGAATTCAGGGATGCGAGCGGGAAGATTACCAAGGTGGAGGGCGGCGGATCGACCGGCGCGAGCGGCGTTTACCTGACCAGCGAAGGAGTGAAGGGCGGAGCGGCATGGGGAACCCGGGGCCGCTGGTGCTCGCTGACCGGACACACGGACGGGCACACCGTCACGATCGCCATTCTCGATCACCCTGGAAATCCCGGTTACCCGACGTACTGGCATGCGCGCGGCTATGGGCTGTTTGCGGCGAATCCGCTGGGACGAAGCATCTTCGACCCGAAACAGCCGGCCTTCAACTTCACTCTCGAAAAGGGGCAGACCGCGACTTTCAAGTACCGGGTGCTGCTGATGTCGCACGCGACGGACGCGGCGGAGCTGAATCGCGAAGCGGATGGGTTTGCGGCGGAGGAAAAGTAACGACTGCGCATCGACTCCACTGCAGGGATGCCAGAATGGGCGCGGCGCGAGGTTAGGTATTTGGCCCGACCATCCTTGCGACAACAACAATCGCAAGAATGGGCAGGGGGCAGCTGTTTCGAGCAGGAATGCGCAGTGGCTACTCCAGCTCTCTGACCCAGATGTTGCGGTAGCTGATGGGCTCGCTTTTGTCTCCGTGGGCCTGGAGCTTGATGGGAGCGCGATCGTATGCCTTGTAGACCGGCTGGCCGATATAGAAAGTCTCGCCCTTCAATTGGAAATGGTTCTGCACCAGGACGCCATTGAAGAACACCGTGACGAACGCCGGGGTTTTGAGCGAGCCATCTTCGTTGAAACGTGGAGCGGTCCAAACCACGTCATAGCTCTGCCACTCTCCAGGTTTGCGATTCGCATTTACGAGCGGAGGGCCCTGCTTATAAATGGAGCCGGCCTGGCCGTTGACGTAGGTTTTGTTGTTGTAGTTATCGAGCACCTGTAACTCGTAGCCGGCGTCCCCGGGGCCGGTGGAGGCGAGGAAAACGCCGCTGTTGCCGCGGGCCTGGCCGGAGCCGGAGATGTTCTCGGGGATGCGCCACTCCACGTGAAGCTGGTAGTCCTTAAACTTGCGCTTGGTCTGGATATTGCCGCCGCCGGAGCCTTTTTTGACGGTCATGATGCCGTCTTGCACCACCCATTGCGCGGGCGACTGATCCTGTGCCGAAACCCATTCGTCTTCATTCTTGCCATCGAAGAGGACGATCGCGTCAGAGGGTGGGGCGGTGCAAGTGGCGCCGGGCGTCACGACCCTGGGTTCCGGGGACCAGACCTCGGTCTCTTCGGGCTTGGGCTTCGCGGGCTGCTGGGCAAACAGAGGAATCGTCATGGAGACAAATGTCGCCAAAAGGAAAGAGCGCTGAAGGGTAATTGTCATAGCCGGATTGAGAATACACCGGAGGGTGCGAGCGCGTCAGTCGAATAGAGCGGCAAATCGCATGGCGGGGATTGTTTTCTACAGCAGGCTGCGGCCCGCGGTCATCGGCTGCGGATGGCGTCGAGTAACGATTGCCGCAATCCCTGCCGCTGGTCGGCGGTAACATCTCCCTGGGCCAGATCCGCGGAGCCGCCGCCGCGCAGTCCCAGGCCGGCAAGCGCCTCGCGCATCATTCGTCCGCAGTCGAAGTGGAGGTCGAGGCTGCGCGCCAGAAAGACGCGATGCGGGTTGGACTCCGCGGCGCTGAAGATCACGATGGTGGAAGCGGCTGATGCGGCGGTACGCGATGCCAGAAGCTTGACGTAATCACGGTCCCGGTCCTTCCACTCGCGCTCGATGAGCCTCAGCCCATTTTCGGCGGGCACTTCGAGAGCGAGCTTTTCGCCCTGCAGTGCGGCCAGTTCCTCGCGGAGCTTTTGCCGCTCCCTGGCACCCGCCTTTCCCTCTGCCAGAAGCCGCGCCACGGCGGTGGGCAATTCCGCGGCGCCGATGGAAAGGAGGGCAGCGCTGTCGCGAAGGACTTCAGCATCGACGCGAGCAGCGCGGACCGCACGCAATCCGCAAACGAACTCGATGCGCGTACCCCGACTTACTTTTTCGGTTGCTCGTACCAGCAAGCCCCCAATCTGCCCGGTAGAGCGGACGTGCGTTCCTCCACAAGCGTTGCGGTCCAGGTCTGCGATGTCGATGAGGCGAATGGCGCCTTCGCGTTCCGGCAGTTTGCGAAGTTCGCCGGCTGCCAGCATGGCCTGGGCGTCGTGACGGGAGACGTAGTGGGTGCTGACGGGGCGGTCCTCACCGATGATCTCGTTTGCAATCCTTTCCACCCGTTCCAGGCTGTGGCGCGCCAGAGGCCCGGCGGAGAGATCGATGGTGGAGGTGTTATCGCCGAGATGGAAAGAAACGGTCGGGGCATGGAGTTCGCGAAGGAAGACCGCGGACAGCAGGTGTTGTCCGGTGTGCTGCTGCATGTGATCGAAGCGCCGGTTCCAATCGATCTGGCCCTCGACCGGGGTTCCTGGCGGAAGCGGCCGGCGAAGGAAATGCCAGACTGTCCCCTCCTCATCTTCCTCCACCTGTTCGACGGGGATCTCCAGGGCGGCAGGGTCCGTCGTGGGAGAGCGCAGGAGGCCGGTGTCAAAGGGCTGTCCGCCGCTGGTTGGATAGAATGCGCTGCGGTCCAGGGATAACTGCCAA
>DASXXV010000228.1:0-8935 GCA_036502905.1 Occallatibacter sp.
GCGGCGAAAAGCTGTCGCCGGGGACCCCGCTCGAGCCGCCTTAACGTATCGGGCCGATACGCAGCGCCGCCTGGCTCTGGAGCACCCCAGCGACGAAAACCTGTCCCCGGGGACCCGCGAAATGGCGGCAACTTCCCTCCCTATTTGGTCTTGCTCCGTGTGGGGTTTACCCTGCCTCCGTCGTTACCGCCGGAGCGGTGCGCTCTTACCGCACCTTTTCACCCTTACCCCGGCACCGGGCTCGGCCGCCAACTCACTTGAGGCGGACCAGCCCGGGAACGCCCTTCACAAGAAGGGGTGGCCGAGGCGGTATCTTTTCTGTGGCACTAGCCGTCTGCGAGCCTTCAAGCCCGCATCCCGGACGTTATCCGGCACACTGCCCTGCGGAGTTCGGACTTTCCTCTCCCGGAGCGATTGCGCGCTCCGGCAGCGACCGCCCGGTCCTTCTGCCGTGTCCTATTCTACTGCCAAACGGGAGTCACCATCCTGACTTGCCGCTGTTGCGCATGGCTTTGTGGATCGTCTTCCAGCGTGCCCGCGTCTCGCTCATGAGGCGCTTGTCGGTTTTGCGCTCCAGGTAGTCGAGTTCGCGCTGCATCTTGTGGTAGTTGTCGAGCCGGTCCTGGTCGATGCCGGCGGCGAGTACGGCGCAGCCGGGCTCGCCCATATGCGAGCAATCGCGGAACCGGCAGCCCGTGGCGAGTTCGCGCAGATCCTCAAAGCCGGCGTCCAGTCGCTCCGGCGAAGCCCAGAGCTGGACTTCCCGCAGGCCGGGCATGTCGATCAGCAGCCAGCCGCCGGGCATCAGGAACATCGACCGGGAAGTGGTGGTATGCCGGCCGCGGTCATCGGGGCAAACCTCGCGGGTGGCCTGCCGCCCCTGGCCCAGCAGGCGATTCACGATGGTGGATTTGCCCACTCCCGACGACCCTATGAGGGCCGCGGTTTCGCCCGCGCCCAGCAGTGCGGCCGGCCCGTCCAGGCCGTCGCCCGCCAGCGCGCTCACGGGCAGAACCGGCACGCCGCTCCGGGCCCGCAGCCGTTCAACCATCGGGGAGAGGTCGATCCCGTTGGTCACCGCCAGGTCGGCTTTGTTGAGCAGGATCACGGGACGCGCACCGCTCTGGCGCGCCACCACCAGGTAACGCTCGATGCGGCGCTCGTTGTAATCGCCATCGAGCCCGCTCACAATGAAGAGCACGTCGATATTGGCGGCCAGGATCTGCTCGTCCATGGCGCGGCCGGCCTGTTTGCGCGACAGGAGGGTTCGTCTCGCGAAGATATGTTCGATTACCGGCGCGCCGGGGCGAAGGGCGACCCAGTCGCCCACCGCCGGCCAGACTGACCCGCAATTGCGGAGAGCGCCGCCAATGCCCGCGTCCACTTCGCCGGTTTCGGTCCAAACTACGTATCGTTCGCGGGTTGCCGACGCGATTCGGCCCGGCATTCCCGCACAGGCCTGGTTCGCAAAGAAGCCATTCCATCCCAATAATTCAAGTTGCACTTTGGATCATCCTCTCGGTGAATGAAGCACCGCGACACACCTCAACCGACCTGCGGCGAGGTTAAGTTTGAGAGGAC
The DNA here is from genome assembly GCA_036502905.1 of Occallatibacter sp. Classification (GTDB taxonomy): domain Bacteria; phylum Acidobacteriota; class Terriglobia; order Terriglobales; family Acidobacteriaceae; genus Telmatobacter. Next base: position 1,582 of record DASXXV010000228.1, read on the forward strand.
GAATTAGACAGTTTCGTTCAGCGGCGCTCCGACGAAGGCACGTTGCCCGAACGTCGGGTGGGCGACGCCTGCGTCCTGCCCACTCTAGCAGAAAATCGGGTTGCAGGATTCATTGAATAAACAGGAATCGAAATACCGATTGAGACATCCATTTTTCGTAACCCACGCCCGAGCCCGCGTTTGGGGAAAGCCTCGCTTTCCAGTCAAGGAGAGAGCATGAAGATTGTTACAATCGTCGTCCGCATCCTGCTTGGCCTGATGTTCTTTGTCTTCGGCCTGAACAAGTTCTATCCGTTCATGCCGTCGGGTCCGCTGCCCCCGGGCGCCGCGGGCCAGTTCATGGGGGCGATGGTCAGCACGAAATACATCATGGTGGTGGGCGCATTCGAGGCCGTGGGCGGGCTGCTGCTGCTCGTCAATCGTTACGTTCCGCTGGCGCTGTGCCTGTTAGGGCCAGTGATCGTAAATGTCCTCATCGTCGGCGTCCTGTTGACCCGGCAGGCGCTCGGGCCGGGCCTGGTGGTGGCTGCGCTCTGGTTCATCTTGTTCATCCGCTTTCGATCCGCTTTCGCAGGTATCTTCCAGGCACGCGTATCAAACTGACGGCCGCAACTCGCTGAAGCGCCCTGCGATCTCCGAATAGAATCAAATGCAGCGATGATTCAGTACCTCTATCTCGGCCGGGTGGCGTACGACGTAGCGCTGAAGCTACAGGCCGAACTGGTGGAGCTGCGCTACCAGGGCCGGATAGGGAATGTTCTCCTGCTGCTGGAGCATCCGCCCGTTCTGACCCTGGGCCGGAATGCGAACCGCGCCAACGTGCTGGCTTCCGACGAGATGCTCGCCGCGCGCGGGGTGACGCTGCACCAGATCAACCGCGGCGGTGACGTAACTTACCACGGGCCCGGCCAGCTTGTGGGCTATCCCATCTTCGACCTGCGCACGCTGCGCAACGTTCACCCCAGCGACCAAGACCTGTCGCCGGGGAACGCGTCAACCATCCGCCGGATGGGCCCCGTGGATTTCGTGCGGCGGATGGAAGAAGCCCTGATCCGGCTGTGCGGCGTTTATGGAGTGCGAGCCGGCCGTATCCCCGACCTCACCGGCGTCTGGTGCGGCGTTTCCGAGCCACAAATCTCTTCCAGCGAATCTAAAAAAATCGGCGCCATCGGGATTCACGTCTCGCGCGGGATTACTTCGCATGGATTTGCCTTCAACGTGACCACCAATCTCGAAGATTTCCGCCTCATCAACCCGTGCGGGATTACGGATAAGCCGGTCACCAGCCTGGAGCGCGAAGTGACCAGTCCTGACAAGGTGCCGCCGCTCCAAGACATCGCCGACCAGGCAGCGCGCCAGTTCGGGCTGGTGTTCAATGAGCACATCCTGGCAGTGGAGAGCCTGGAGGCCCTGCGCGCGCAAGCCGGACCATCCAAGCCGCCGATGCCCGAGGACACGCCGCTACAGGTGCCCCGGGAGCTCGAGCGGCTGCGGGGAAACATCGAACCGCCCACGCGCGCCTGATGAATGGGAGCCGGGAGGAAATTTATAATCCGGCAGAACAAGAAGACCGCGGAGAAACCATTCATGGCAATCAACGTCGTCATGCCCCAGATGGGCGAATCGATTTTTGAGGGCACCATTACCAAGTGGCTCAAGAAGGCCGGCGACGCAGTGCAGAAAGACGAGCCTCTCTTCGAGATCTCCACCGACAAGGTGGACGCCGAGATACCCGCCGAGGTGGCGGGCGTCCTCAGCGAGATCAAGGCTCCGGAGGGCACCACGGTGGAAGTGAACGCCGTGGTGGCTGTCATCGATGACGGCGCAACGGCGCAGAAGCCCGGGGTCCCCGCCGCGATCAACGTTGTAGCCGCGAAATCCGCTCCTGCCAAAGATGAGGCCAAGCCGTCTGAAGGGGCCGCACCGCCGCCGTCCGCACCGAGTTCTTCCTCTTCAGGGATCCCCGTGGTCATGCCGCAGATGGGGGAATCCATCTTTGAAGGCACGATTACGAAATGGCTGAAAAAGGCCGGAGAACAGGTAAGGAAAGACGAGCCGCTGTTCGAGATCTCCACAGACAAGGTGGACGCGGAGATCACGGCGCCGGTGGCGGGCGTGCTGACGGAAATCAAGGTGCCGGAAGGCGCGACTGTGCAGATCAACACCGTGGTCGCAGTGATCGGCGGGGAAGCACCGGTTGCGCAGCCCGACGGAGCGCCGACAAAGCAGGCTCCCGCCGCGACTTCGCCCGCGACTGAGGCTCGGGCCGCGGCGCCGCCCTCGCCTGCCTCGCTTTCGGCGCCCGCCGCTCCCGCGGAACCGGGTCCGTCCATCAGCCGCGAGCGCATCCGTTCCTCGCCGCTGGTGCGCCGCATGGCGCGCGAAAACAATCTCGATCTCACCAGAATCGAGGGCACCGGCTCGGAAGGCCGCATTACAAAAGAAGACGTTCTTCGCTTCATGGGAATGCGCGGGGATGGTGCTTCAGCGGCGGCGGTGCCAACGCCGGACGTTCTACCGAGTGCTCCATCCAGTGTGACTCCCGCCGCGGCCATCGCACCGGGAAGCGCTCCAAAAACGCCGTCCGCCGCGCCCAAGCTGGTGCCCATGTCGCGGATGAGGAGCATCATCGCGCAGCGGATGGTGGAAAGCCGCCGCACCAGCCCGCACGCTTACTCCGTTTACCAGATCGACATGACGCGCATCGTGCGCCTGCGCGATCGCGAGAAGGCGGGCTTCGAACAGCGCAACGGCGTCAAGCTCACCTACATGCCGTTCATCGCCGCCGCCGTGGTGGAAGCGCTGGGGAAATACCCCATCCTGAATGCTTCCCTCGAAGATACCTCCATCCGCTACCACCAGAACGTGCATCTCGGAATTGCGGTGGCGCTGGAGTGGGGCCTGATCGTGCCGGTGGTCGCGCGCGCGGAAGAGTTGAGTTTCATCGGCATGGCGCGGGCGATTTCAGACCTGGCGGATCGCGCCCGCACCAAGAAACTGAAGCCGGAGGAAGCCTCGGGCTCGACGTTTACGCTGACCAATTCAGGCGTATTTGGCGGCGTCTTTGGAACCCCGATCATCAATCAACCGGAAGCGGCAATCCTGGCCATCGGAGGACTGCACAAGGAGCCCGCAGTACTGACCGACGCGGAAGGCAACGACACCATCGCCATCCGATCCATGCAGCAGTTCTGCATCGGCTTTGATCATCGCCTTATCGATGGCGCCGATGCGGGCCGGTTCATGCTCGATGTGCAGAAGACGCTGGAGACCTGGGATAAGCCGATCGGGTGAGCGGCAGGCGCCGCGTAAGCTGTCGGCACAGCAATGATCTCGCGAACTTCGAGGAGATATGAAGAGACGCCGGAGAGTCATTGTGGAGATCGCAATCAGCGCGGACGGTTACATAGCCCGCCGCGACGGAGATGTCTCATGGCTGGACCGCCCGGCCCCTAAAGGACACTACGGAATGGGCACTTTCATGAAGACCATCGATACGATCCTGTGGGGACGAAAGACCTACACGAAAGGGATCGAGATGGGCATGAAGGCGGACGGATTCGGCGCAAATATCAGCAACTATGTGTTCTCCCGTGAGCCCCAAGGACCGCTGCTAGAGGGATTCGAGCAGGTGAGAGAACCGATCAAGCTGTTCGCACAGCGATTGCGCGGGCAGCCGGGTAAGGATATCTGGATGATGGGAGGCGGCGAGATCATCGCTTCGTTTCTGGACGAAGAAGAGATCGACGAGTTCAGCATGCACGTGATTCCTATATTTATTGGCGATGGCATTCCATTGATTAAGCCTCAACACCGGTCTATTCCGCTGAAGCTGCTTTCCACCAGGAAATTTCCTGACGGCGTAGTGCATTTGCACTATCGTGTCCTCAAAGCTGCTAAGTCGCAGAAGTCCACGACCTGACACAGGGATTTCGTTTGGCTCGAAAGTGCGCCAGACTTCGCACCGGATATTCCCGAGAACTTTTCGTAGTGCTGCGCCTTCAGGTGAGCGAAACGGCGCCGCTTGCGAGGTCGCGGGCTGCCTGCTCTATGTTTTCGGGGCGGCCGAGATCTCGCCAGTAGTAGTCATCGGCGCGAAAGGCCGTGATCTTCTCGCCTTCCGCGGCCAGGCGCACATAGCTGTCGATGATTGAAAACGCCCCGGTCTCATTGAGCCTGGCGAAAATGCGAGTGGAGATGACGTGAATGCCGCAAAACGCCAGGGCCTGCGTGTTGGACTCATGGGTCAAAACCTCCCGGCGGGCACGTCCCCGAAAGCACCCATCCGCGCCGAACAACAATGGCCGCGCCGTCACTCGCGGTTGAACGGCCAGCGTCGCCAGCGCTCCCTGCTCGCGGTGAAAATCCACCATCCGCGCAAGGTCGATATTGCTGATCACGTCGACGTTGTGAAGCAGGAACGGTGCCTCCGCTCCGTCTTCGAGAAAAAACCACGCCGCCTTCTGCAGGCCTCCGCCGGTGTCGAGGAGGATATCTTCGCGCGACAACTCGATTCGCATGCCGAAGTTTTTTTGCGAGGCGAGGTAATCGCGCACCATGTCCGCATAATGATGCGTATTGACGACGACCTGGTTTACGCCGCAGGCGCGGAGCCGCTGGAGCGCGATCTCCAGCATGGTTTGGCCGCGCACTTCGACGAGCGCCTTGGGGCGATCATCGGTAAGCGGGCGGAGCCGGGTGCCCAGCCCAGCCGCGAGGATCATGGCTTTCATGTCCCCATGTTCTCCAACTCGACGTGGCGGACAGTCACTTCGACGCCGCTGGCCGCGCGCAGATGCCTGGCGAGTTGTTCCGCCAGGAATACCGAACGATGCTGCCCGCCGGTGCACCCGAACGAGACCATCAGGTTCCTGAACCCGCGCCCCTGGTAGCTCTTGACGGTTGCATCCACCAGCGACAGCACGTTGGACAGGAATTGGTGGACACTCTCCTGCTGGTTGAGGTACTCGATCACCGGCGCATCCTTGCCGGTAAGTTGCTTGAAGCGCTCCTCGCGCCCGGGATTGGGCAGGCTGCGCGCATCAAAGACGAATCCCCCGCCATTGCCGGACTCGTCAGTGGGCATGTGCCGGTGGAACGAAAAGCTGAAGATGCGCACCGTCAGAACGTCCGCCGAGGACGCCAGCGACATCAATTTCTCCGAGCCCAGCATTCCCTGAAAGGCCTGCATCAGCGCAGGCAGCGCAACCGGCAGATTGACGTTGTGGGCCAGCCAGCGCAGGTTCTTCAACGCGAAGGGCACGCTCTGCAGGAAGTGAGCCTTGCGCTCATAAAATCCGCGGAACCCGTACGCGCCCAGCGCCTGCATGATGCGGATGTATACGAACGCGTAGTAGTGCTCCATGAAGGCCGCCCGGTCGACGGGGAGATACGCCGCGAGCCGTTCGAGATAGTAGTCCAGCAGTTCCTGCCGCAACTCGGACGGCAGATCCGCCTTGCCGTCGTAGAGCAGGGACGCGATGTCGTATTGCAGCGCCCCTTTCCGCCCGCCCTGGTAATCGAGGAAGAACGGCTCTCCGTCGCGCAGCATAACATTGCGGGACTGAAAATCCCGATAGAGAAAATAATCGTGCGGGGCGGCCAGCAAAAACCTGGTCAGTCGCGCGAAATCGTTCTCCAATGCCTGCTCGCTGAACGGAATGCCCGCCAGCCGGAGGAAGTAGTACTTGAAGTAGTTCAGATCCCAGGAGATCGACTGGCGGTCGAAGCTGCCGCGCGGATAGCAGACCTTGTAATTCAGATCGCGTCCGGCCTCTACCTGGAAGCGCGGCAGCGTGGCGACAACCTTGCGGTAGGCTTCCACGCCCGCCGCATCGATCACGTCTCCGCTGCGATGCTTTCCGAGGAAATCAAACAGGGTGACGTCGCCCAGATCTTCCTCGAGGTACGCACCCTGAGCGAGATCCTCAGCGTAGATCTGCGGCACAGGGAGCCCATGACGGCGAAAGTGCTTCGAGAATTCGAGGAAGGCGACATTCTCCTCGCGCACCGGGTACACGATTCCGATCGCGCTGGATCCTCCGCCGGCAAGACGGACGATGGCGCGACCCGACCCGCCGAGCTGGCCCTGCAGGGGCCGGATCTGCTCGGCAGGAAAATGAAAATGCTGCTCAAAAAGCCGCTTAAGGACGTCCATCGTTGTCTTCGCTGAAGTGCATGAACTGTTGTCAAGATATCCAGTGGCACGAAACCGGTGCAAGCGGCGCTTCTGCCGGACAGAGAATTGAGGTCCGGCGGCAGCGTTGCGAACTTGCGTTTTACATTGATCCTGCCGACCGCTTCCGGTAGGTTTGTTTGCGTAGCCCTGGGGAGAAACGCCGCATGATTCGCCTTGGAATCCGAGGCTGGGAGCTCTATGGCGGCCCAGCGTGCGCTGACTGCACGCCCTATCCCGGCCTGCGTGACGCCTTCTGGGCGCGCCTGTGGCTGCGGCAGTTCAAGAGCGATCCGGCGGTCCTCTACCAGCTTCGTCACCTGGTTCTGGAGTCGAATACGTCGTGGCCGCTCCGCTCGGCCACTTCCGACCAGGTAATCGACTGGATGGCCAAACTGCTGGCCGACGGCCAGTGGCATGTCCACGCGCCAGTGCTCGCAGACACCGGTGGCGCAGCGGGGGGCGAGAGCTCCGCGGCCGAAGAAGTGGACCTGGCGGACGTGGTGTCGTCCCTGCCGGACCTGCCGGATTCTCCGGCGCCGCCCCCTCCACCGCAGGAAGAGGGCCAGCTTCCGCGCAGCGCCGACGAGGCGGCCATCGCCGCCGGCATGAAGCTGGCTGCCCAGCTGGGTATACCGTTCTGCGAAGAATGCGCGCGCGCCGCACTGAAACGGGCGGGGGAGACCGCTAATGCCTGACTCCGCTGCTGTCCTGACCCGCAAGAGTCTGGCGGCCGCGCTTTGGCCGCCCGACGCGTGGTCGTTCATGAAGACGTGGGCCATCCTCGACGGGGCGCGCGACGAGAGAATCTACCGCGCCGTCGACCGGTCGTCACTTGAGAGCTGCTGCTTGTTCGCCGGCAATATTTCTCCCCAGCTTCGGGAGGTGGCGCCATACCTCGTCCGCTTCGACCAGGGTGACGCGCTCGCAAACTTTGTGCTGGATCATGGCTGGGGGAATGCCTGGGGGATTTTTTTCTCCTCGCAGGCGTCGATGGAGACGCTGCGAAAACACTTCCGGAGATTTTTGCGGGTCACGGATGAGTCGGGGCGGAAACTGCTGTTCCGGTACTACGATCCGCGCGTGCTGCCGATCTACCTGCCCACGTGCACGAATGAAGAGTTGACCGAGATTTTCGGGCCGGTGGATAGGTTTGTGGTGGAGGCGGAGGAAGGGGCG
>DASXXV010000229.1:0-8596 GCA_036502905.1 Occallatibacter sp.
AATGACCGGTGCTGTCGGACGTAGTTGTCCTGCTATAGCCGCTGACGGGGTTTTGGATAGTAACCGAGGCTCCGGGAATCACGGCGCCGGACGGATCGGCAACGACGCCGGTCACTGAACCAGAGTTGGATTGGGCGTGCAACATCGAGAACGTCGACAAAACGAGAAACACGGATATGCAAAAGAGAATGCTGCGCAAAGACGGGCGCATGAAGTACCTCCTGGTAAATCGCCAATTGTCTGAGTGAGACTTGCCTCTGGGATTTTCCGAATCGGCGGCCAGGAAAGCGACGACCGTTGACCACTTTTCCAGGAAAAGGGAAAAGCCACGAGTGCGATCCTTAGACCCCGCTTCATGAATTCGGAGACAGTTCTAGGCGATGGCGGCGGGGAGAGGCGGAGGTCTATTCCAATGCGAATAGGAGAATACGTGTTCGCGGTACAGTCGGGTCGATGGTGGCGCTACACGCCGAGCAAAGACAAAAATCGGCCTGAAGCAGGGGGTTGCGGAAGGCCGAATGACGTCATGTGCGTTTTGGCAAAGAGCGCAATCCGCGTGTCCAGCACCGTCCGGGTGGAAATGCATGAGCTGGACAGTGCTTCCGAAGGTGAGCAGAAATGTGAGGAGGGCGACGAACAGAATACGCGTCATAGGATTTGACGCCCGGATTCTGTCGCCCAAAGCCATAATTACTCACGACTATATACCAGGACATACCAGGACCTCAAAACCGCGAACGAATGAAGAGGGAGGTGGCACCGCTTTCGTTCGCCATCCGCAGTTCTGATATCCGATTGGTCTGGGAAGAAAAGCTGCTGAAATAAAGAGCGTGGTATTGGTGGAGGCGGCGGGAGTCGAACCCGCGTCCGAAATCGCTGTCAGCCAGGAGAGTCCATGCTGTGTCCGCTTCCGCATGTTTTCGCCGCAAGCGCTCAGAACGGACAAGATGCGCGTGAAGCTAGTCCGATGATCTTGTGGTTACGACACGGACCGAGCCGCAACCACCAGCCTACTGAATGACGTCTGATTCACAGCCCATAGGCGAAGCCGTGAGAGACGGCTGCTTAGTTAATTAAGCAGCAAGTGCCAGATTGTCGTTGGCAACTTTTGTTTTGCAGGCGATTACGGGTGCCCACACCCCGACATGTCTCCTTAGCCGCAATCGATCCCGTCGAAACCGTGACGCCCCCACGGGCACTCCAGCAGCGAACCCGCTGAAGTGAACTATCGGCACTCTTTTGATGATCGGAGAGTGCCTCAAGGTGCGAGCCGAAACCACCGGCCAGCACTTCACTATTCTACGCGTCTCGGTGCGCGCGTGCAGGCGAAGGGTGAGTTCTACTGTTTTTCGAGGTCGATGCTTTCGTATTCGTGGCGAGCGATGGCGGCGCGGATCTCGGCGGGCGTCTTGCCCAGCTTGGTCTGCTGGAAGGCATAGAAGCCTTCCTTGGCGCAGGTGGAGCACTCGGTTCCGTGCAGGGTTTCGAAGCAGCTCCGCAGGCTGGTATGGCCCAGGGCGCGGTCACAGCGGCAATTGCAGGGGAGCTGGTACACGACGCTGCTCACCTTGGCCACCTGCTGATAAACGTGGATCTGCCAGGGGAAGCGAAAATTTTCGCCGGAAAGCTGGTTCCCGGCCATGATGGGGGGAAGCGGGGCAAAGCGAAGAGGAGCCGCGGGGTGGTAGGCCGGGACTTCGTCCGCGGGATTGGACCACTGGGCGTAGCTCACAACGGTGGCTGCGGCTACCACCAGACCGAGAATCCACCGGTGCTTTATCCAGTTCTTCATGGGACACTCTTTAAGGCAAATTGCACTCAGCTGGATTCGATTGTACAAAAAAAGACGGCACGAACGTTTTGCTGTTCGTGCCGGGAGGCCAGTGACGCAAACTACTTCCGGCTTTGAGGAGGGCATCTGCGCCGTTCCTCATCACCGGAATATATACACGATACTATAGATTCAGGAAAAAGCAAATACAAAATATGAAATCTTTGTAAGGTTTGGTTTTAAAGCCGCTTCCGTGAATTCATGGATTGGAAGGCTGGCCGTACGATCACGAAGGGGAAGAAGGAAACGCATGCCGGAGAACGAGTCAAGTCCAGAAGTATGTTCAACATCCACGCAGCCCGAAGCCGCGAGGTCCCATTCGCGGCCATGGATCCGGATGGGAGTGCTAGCGGCTGCGTCGGCCCTTGCGGGGGGACTGGCAGCCGCCTGGTATTACCGAAATACGCTGAACCGGCTTCGAGAAGCGGAGCTGGAAGACAGCGGGCCGAAAAGCGAAATCCCAGATAGCGATACGGGATACGAGAATTAGGATGGGTGTCAACCCGGTGCGGTCCTGGCGACGGGACCGTAGGCGGAAGGCCCGAATCGCAGGAGCTACATGCCACCGCGGCTTGCGGGGGGAACGATTCCATTCATGCGCAGGTAGACCACGAGCTGGCCGTAGTGATCCATCATGTGAGCGATCCCGAAGGATGCCATGCCCGCGCGGGTACCGCCGTTGGACATGGTCACGTAGGCGTTTTCGGGGGTGATCCCGTCAATGAACGAGTGGGCGGTCTTAAGGGAATCGTTCAATGCCTGGACGATGTCGGCCTTGCTGGTTAGCTTCTCGACGGAGTCTTCTTTGGCCTTGACGGCGTCCTGCGTCATCGACGGGCCGCCGAAGAAGTAATAGTTGGAGCCGGTTACGTGCTTTACCTGGGCGGAGAAGCTACGCACGCCCTTGAAGTCGCCCGCGGTGTCGGGAGGCGCGAAATTGAACTTGTCTTCGGGCATGGCCTCGACGGCGGCCACAAATTCCTTCTCCAGCATGCCGAGCAGCTTGCCGTACGTAGCAGCCGGGGTGATCTGGGTGCCGGCGGCGGGTTTGGGCTGGCCCTGGGCGTGACCAAAATTGACTACGGTGGCGAGCACACAACAGGCGAGAACGCTTCCGGCGTTGCGCATGAAACCTTGCATGGGGATTCTCCTCGGGCGGCATGGGTCTAGGGCGAAACCAGGATCGTGTGTCCGTTCAGTGCAAGGGAGCCGCTCTTTGACGGCTGCGATGAACCTGGAGCTGTCGGCTCCGGGACGTGCCAACCCTGCTTCTGCATTTGCCGCGCCAAGGGGACTCTAGCAGACGGGCCGTGGATTTCGACACCTAGGATTCGTGAATCGGCTGCTGGATGTGACCAACGGGCGAGAAAGCCGGATTTGCCCTTACAATCGAACCAGGACTTTACACCAGGGAGAACGCCGACATGCGCCGAATTTATATGGATGCCAACGCCACCACGCCTCTGCTTCCGGAGGTGATGGAGGCCATGCGTCCATATTGGATGGAACACTTCGGCAATGCCTCGTCGATCCACCTGTTCGGGCAGGAGGCGCACAAGGCGGTGGACCGTGCCCGGGAAACGATGGCGGAGTTCTTCAACTGCCACGATGCCGAGGTGGTGTTCAACTCCGGCGGTACGGAGGGCGATAATACTGCAATCTTCGGGCTGCTGCATCCGGGCGATCACTTCATCACGACGTCGATCGAGCACTCGGCGATCCTGGAAGCATCGAAGCGCATGGCGCATCAGGGGGTGGAGACCACATTTTTGCCGCCGCTGCCGAATGGGCTGATCGATCCCAACGATATTCGACGCGCCATCCGGCCGCAGACCCGGCTGATCAGCGTGATGCTGGCCAACAACGAAACGGGCGTGATCCAGCCGGTGGAGCAGATTGGGAAGATTGCCGCGGAGACGGGGGTGTTCTTCCATATCGACGCGGTGCAGGGCGCGGGAAAGATTCCCATCGACGTGCGCAAGATCGGGTGCCATCTGCTTTCCATTAGTGGGCACAAGATGCATGGGCCCAAGGGTGTGGGCGCAATGTTTGTGCGCCGCGGGACACCGTTGGAGTCGCTGCTGGTGGGCGGAAGCCACGAGCGGCGGCGGCGCGCGGGGACGGAGAATGTTGCCGGCGTCGTAGGCTTGGCGAAAGCGGCAGAGTTGGCTATGCATTCGCTTGAGGACGGAACCATCGACCGACTCGGAGGACTGCGGCACAAACTGGAGACGGAGATTCTGAAGATTCCGGGCACGGGTGTGAATGGAGCGGATGCGGACAGGTATGTGCCGCGGGCCGCGAATACGACGAATATCTGGTTCGATCAACTGGAGGGTGAGGCGCTGGTGATCGCGCTGGACCTGAAGGGGGTTGCGGTTTCAGGCGGATCGGCGTGCCATTCGGGAGCGACGGAGCCGAGCCATGTGCTGATGGCGATGGGCCTCGACAAGCCGCGTGCTCGCGCCAGCCTGCGCTTCAGTTTGCTGAAGACGGTGACGGAGGCGGATGTGGATTATGTGCTCGGCGTGGTGCCGGAGGCGGTGGAGCGACTGCGAGCGCTGGCGCCGGTGGAAGCGGGTACGCTGGGGTGAGAAAGACAGCTTCTAACTGCTCAGATTGATGACAAAGTCCAATGAGGGCGGAAACCCATCCCTCGGGGGCTAAAGGCCGATTGATTTTGCGAGCTTTACGGCACGACTAAAGTCGTGCCCCTTCAAAACAGTGGCTTTTTCAGCAGCCTGGGCAGCTTCTAGCTGCTTGCTCCTGGATTCCAGTTGAACTCGGCGCCCGATGCAATGCCGATGGATTGTGCTTCCCCAATGAATGAAATGACCACCATCGCCGTCGCCATGTCCGGAGGGGTTGACTCTTCGACGGTGGCGGCGATTCTCGCCCATGGAGGGGATAACATTGTCGGGCTCACGCTGCAGTTGTGGGACCAGACGCGGCTGGCGGGGAAGCATGGGATTCCTGATGCGCCCAAGGCGGGCCGGTGCTGTTCGCTCGATGATGTGTACGACGCGCGGCGGGTGGCGGAGCATCTTGGCATTCCTTATTACGTGGTGAACCAGCAGGAGCGGTTCGAGCAGGATGTGGTGCGGCCGTTTGTGAGCGAGTACCTGGCGGGGCGGACGCCAATTCCGTGTTCGCTGTGCAACAACCATCTGAAGTTCGACCAGTTGCTGAGGACGGCGCGGTCGATCGGGGCGAACCGGATTGCTACCGGGCACTATGCCGTGAACGAATACGATGACGCGCGCGGTCGCTGGATCCTGAAGCGGCCGGCGGATCTGGCCAAGGATCAGACTTATTTTCTGTTCGGACTGACGCAGGAGCAGCTCGCGCACACGCTGTTCCCGCTGGGCCACATGACCAAGCCGGCGGTGCGAGAGGCGGCGCGGCTGCATGGGCTGGCGCTTGCCGAAAAGCCCGACTCGCAGGAGATCTGCTTCATTCCCGGGGGCGACTACAAGCAGTTCCTCACCGCGTATCTCGAGGAGCAGGGCGAGACGATGCCGGAGACCGCGGGCGAACTGGTCTCGTCGAGCGGCGAAGTGATGGGGCGGCACGAGGGCATCTCGAATTTCACGGTGGGGCAGCGGAAGGGGCTGAAGATCGCGTCGCCGAACCCCTTCTACGTGCTGCAGATCGATCCGGCCAGTCATCGCGTGACCGTGGGCGCGGATGCGGAACTGGCCACGCGGACTCTGCGCGCCAATCGTGTGAACTGGATCAGCATCCCTGCTTTGACCGCGCCGATGCGGGTGAAGATCAAGATCCGCCACCGGCATGAACCGGCAGGGGCGATCCTGGAGCCGGCCGCGGACGGCGAAGTTAGCGCGACGTTCGATGAGCCGCAGCGGGCGGTGACGCCGGGCCAGTCGGCGGTGTTCTATGACGGCGACGAGGTGGTTGGCGGGGGCTGGATCGTCTAAGGACAAGTTTGCTGGTGCCAATTCAGGCGTGTTCGAGGTGTTCACAGGTTCTGTGGGGCCGCGGGAAGTCTGTGATTCCTCATTGTTTGCGGGCGTGCCTGCCCTCCACAGATCCTGTGCGGCCGTGGAGAGTGGGTGAACTGCACCCATGGAATGAGTCGGTTACGGTTCACTTCACAGTTCACAGCGCCGGATTTCAGAAAAAAATAAAATGCGTGCCTCCTTCGCCCTGGCTGCCGGGTAAGGACCAGGGGCCGCCCAAGTTTGACCATGAAATTAATGTGCGCTCTGACGCGGATATTTTCTGCAGACATTTTGTGACACAACGAGGTCGGCTCCAGCGTTGGTGGTTCCCACCCTAGCGAAAACAAAAGATCGCGAGGATGGGGCATGGAAGTTCTGTTTGTTGCGGCTTGCCGATAGAGGGTGGGGACGAAACGGCATGGCGATGGTTGGTTGGGGATGAAGGGGACAGGGTGCGCCGGGTGATGCGATATACTGGCGCGTCAATAGGAAGCAGGAGATTTGTCGATGTTTGGGAAAACGTTTGCTCGATCCGTGTCCACTGCCGCATTCATGATTGCCTCCACCCTGGTTTCCGCGCAGGCCCCCGCCACCCATCTCACGATAAACGCCGACCAGCAGGTTGCGCCGGTCAGTCCCACGCTGTACGGACTGATGACGGAGGAGATCAACTACTCGTATGAAGGCGGACTCTATGCGGAGATGGTGCGCAACCGCACGTTTCGGGGGGACTGGAGCGGAATTCTTTACTGGTATCTCATCGAAAACGGCAATGCCGCGGCCAAGATGGACATCGACAAGGAGACCGGCCCGAGTGAAGCGTTAAAGAGCAGCCTGAGGGTTGACGTGGAGAAGGCCAGCGCGGGAAACGAAGCCGGCGTTCTGAATGTGGGCTACTGGGGCATGGCGGTCAGGCCCAACACGGAGTACAAGGGCTCGTTCTATGCCAAGGCGAACGCCGGAGAGATCGGGCCGGTGACTGTCAGCCTGGCCGGAGACCAGAGCGGGAAGGCGGTGGCTACCGCAACCGTGAGCGGGATCGGTACGGACTGGAAGCAGTACAGCTTCACGCTCAAGACCGGGGCGGGCGCGGCGATATCGGCCGCGAACCATCTCACCCTGACGGTGGCGCACCCGGGCACGCTGTGGCTGCAGCAGGTTTCCCTGTTTCCGCCCACGTATCACAATCGGCCCAATGGGTTCCGCATTGACCTGATGGAGAAGATGGCGGCCATGCATCCGGCTTTCCTGCGCTTTCCCGGGGGCAATTACCTGGAAGGCAATCACATCAAGGAGCGTTTCGACTGGAAGAAGACTATTGGCCCGCAGGTGGACCGGCCGGGGCACGAGAGCCCGTGGGGTTATTGGTCGACGGACGGCATGGGGCTGCTGGAGTTCCTGGGCTGGTGCGAGGACCTGAAGATGAACCCGGTTCTGGCGGTGTATGCGGGATATTCGCTGCGGGGCGAGCACGTCAATCCCGGCGCCGATCTCGAGCCGTACGTGCAGGACGCCCTGGATGAAATTGAGTACGTGACCGGCGGAACAGGTACGAAGTGGGGCGCGGAGCGCGCCAGGGATGGACACCCTGAGCCTTTCAAGCTGACCTACGTGGAGATCGGCAACGAAGAGTGGTTTGACCGGTCGGGCAGCTATCCGCAACGTTACGAGCAATTCGCGAAAGCCATCCAGGCGAAGTATCCCGATCTGAAGTTGATCGCAACCGCGCCCACCGGAAACACGAAGGCGGACGTGATCGACGAGCACTACTATGTTCGCGCGACGCAGAACTTCCACGATGCGACGCACTATGACACGGCTTCGCGCAGCGCGGCGCCAACTCAGAAGTGGGAAAACGGCCATTACGATAAGGTTGACCGCGACGGGCCCAAGATTTTTGTGGGGGAGTGGGCGACTCGGGAGGGATTTCCGACGCCCAACATGGGGGCCGCGCTGGGTGATGCGGCGTGGATGACGGGCCTGGAGCGCAACAGCGACCTGGTGGTGATGGCGTCCTACGCGCCGCTGTTGGTGAACGTGAATCCGGGCGGCATGCAGTGGGAGACCGACCTGATCGGCTATGACGCGGTGAAGAGCTATGGCTCACCGGCCTACTATGCGCAGGTGATGTTTGGTTCCTACCTGGGGGATCACACGCTGGGTTCGAAGGTGGAAGGCGCGGGGCCGAAGTTCTTCTACTCGGTGACGGGCAGCGCAGAGAAGAAGCGGCTGTACCTGAAGCTGGTGAACGGCGAGTCGGTTTCACAACCGGTGGACATCGACCTGAATGGCGCGAAGGTTGCGGCGAGCGCAAAGCTCGTGAGCCTGAGGGCGAATGATACGCAGGCGACCAACACGCTAGACCATCCGGACCAGCTGGCGCCGATGGAAAGCGCGCTGCGTAATGTGTCGAACAAGGTGCATCACGTGATGCCTCCGTTCTCGATTGAAGTGATTGAGTTCACGGTGGAGTAGAGTTCCAGCGTTGGTGGTTTCCCACCCTCGCGAAATAAAAAATCTCGAGGTTGGGCACGGAGGTTCTGTTTTGGCTTAGCGACAAAAACGAAGGCGTCGAGGAGATGGGGCACCCGGTGGTTCTGTTTAGAAGAACACGCTGGTTTGGGCGGTGAACGTAAGGGCGGATGGCACCTTGGGCGTCACCGTTGGGCCGTTGACATAACTCAACCCGAGTCCCACGTAGCTGCCGCGGGCAAGGCGCACGGTGTAGCTGCCGGTCACTGAATCGGAAGCGCGCCAAAACGTCTTGCCGGCTTCGGCCAGGGTGCGCAGCTTGTCCTGGCTG
>DASXXV010000230.1:0-2042 GCA_036502905.1 Occallatibacter sp.
GACCACTCGGCGGGTAGTACCTTGATCGCCACATCGCGTTTCAGCGCGGCATCGCGGGCACGATAGACCTCGCCCATCCCTCCGGCACCAAGCAGGGCAATGACTTCATACGGTCCCAGCCGCGTCTTTGCCGCTACCAAGGGCATAGACCCGCAATGATACATGACCGCTCGGCGGAACTCCGCAGTATTGAGTTCAAATGAAAGCAGAACTCAGCGTTCAGCAGGGGAGGCTTCAAGTGGTGAAAAATCGCCTTCTCACAAAGTGAGACCCCGTGAGCTTGCTGTGGAGAGCCTCTACTTTCCCCAATTGTGGTCGAGTGACCGCCAAACCTGACCTTACTTATTTTTGGGTTGGGGACGGGTGGCCGACCACCCAACCGGACCGCGAAAAAGCGCTTGCCAGAAGGTCATGGACTCGCTGGACCATGCATCGATGAAGCGGCCGCGCATGGAGTCGATGCAATCGTGCATGCCGTCAACCCACCCGGCTAAAGGAACTGGGCCACGCTGGTGCTCCCGATCATCGAGAACACCATTGTCGCGGCCAGGACCAGCGGCGCACGCATCTTGCTCCCAGGAACCATCTATAACTACGTTCGGATGCGTTTTCTGTGCGCCACGAGAATTCACTGCAACACGCTACGACACACAAGGGAAAGATCCGCATTGCTCTCGAGAAAAAGCCTGAGCACTACGGTAATGCGTGCAAAGTCGTATTGAATAAATACGGGTCCTCGTACTCTGTCCGATCGCCCGCCTTCTTGCCCGGTACCGGCTGCAGCCGCGCCGAAAGCGGCTTGTTCCACTTCACCGCCAGCGACGCAACATCCGCGTAGATCCACTCCAGTTGCTCCACGCTCACATCGCCCGGGAGCGGAACCGTATCCAATCCCGTCCCGCACACCGCCGAATACGCCAGCAGTGAGTCCACATTGAATGTGCCCTCCGCCCACCGCTCGGCCATCACCTTGTCTTCCATGATGGGCACCATCAAGCCGGCGTAGCCGGTCTGCTTCACCGGCACAGCCTTCACCGCCGCGGTGATGATCCGAGCAGCCGTTAGCGTTCCGCTCGACCCGAACTTCGCGCCCGTAAAATCCTCGATCGCAGCTGCAATCGAAACAGTCCCAAGCGGCGCCGGCGTCGGATCCACGCCCACATACGCCCACCCCGTCTCCGTGGCTACTTGATTGCCGACCGCATCGGCAACGCGCGCGTGCTTCGTCAACTCCGCCGTCAGATCTGCAGTCGCCGCCTCTGCCCTTCCCTTGTCCCGTGTGAACACATCCGCCACCACGCCGGCGCCTTCGAATCCAATCGCAAACTGCTTCCCCGCGCCCGTGTGATACGACCCCGGATAGAACGGCCCCAGCGGCTTCAGCATCGCAGTTGCCGTAAAGTTGAACGTCCCCTGTGCCCGCGGGCTGTGCTCGGCCACATATTTCACCAGCTCCGCTGTGCGATGAATAGTCTTCCAGTGGATCCCGCTTTCATCCGCGATAATCGCACTCGCCTCGATATTCGGCAGCGTTGAAAGCGCCTGCTCCAGCACATGCATCGCCGGCGCATCGTCCTCGTCGTGCATCATCGCCGGCCCCACGTTTGGAATGAAATCCTCCTTCGCCGACAACTTATCGAATGCCGCAAGAAACTTCAGCGCCTGCTCCTCATTGAAGCCTTGCACCAGTTCTCCCAGCGGCTGCGTCGTGATGCGCAGACTCTCCACCTGATATCCCCGCACCTCAAACTCGCTCTTCACCTTGCGCAGCACGGTCAGTGTCTCGGCTACCTGCTTTTCCCAGGTCGTCTGGTCCAGGCGCACGAATCCGGTAATTGCCCGCACCTTCGGCTTCGAAGACACGGGCACCTGGGCCCACGCGGCCACACACGTGCACACAACCAGCAACACCGCAATCGCGATTCGCCTCATTCGAAACCTCCAGAGAACTTGAAGGAGTGGAGTGTAGCAGACCACAAATGGGTTGTCTCCGGCGTCAGGAGATAGAGCCCGGCGAAAACGCGCGCCCGCCACGAGTCAGA
>DASXXV010000231.1:0-13666 GCA_036502905.1 Occallatibacter sp.
GCCTGCACGTCGCCGGCCTCTCGACGCATGCGCGCCTGGAACATGGTCTCCGCCGTTCGCGATGGATCCATCTGATCCTGCAGCATCTCGGCCCTCAGGTCCACGGTGATCGCGGGCTTCGGCGCCTCCGCGTTCAGCATCGTGTGGAACGCGTTCTTCAGCATGGTCCAGGAAGAGCCGCCGGCCCGCCACATCACACGTTCGGCGAGTGGCTCGTCGAGGGTCGCGCGGATGTAGAAGGGGCGCAGGGCCTGCATGGTGTAGGCGATACCAGCTCCATCCACGTCCAGCCGCGCCGCCTGCAGGCCGAGTTCCTCGACGATGTTCAAGCTCGGGTAGTCGTAGATGCGAACTGCAAGGGTGTCCTCGATCTCACGGACGTCAAAGACTTCGCGCAGCACCCGCGGCACGCGCACCAGCGACTGATAGCAGGCCTTGTTGGGATCCGTGACATCGCGGAATTCCTTCAGCGTGTACAGCGAAAAAGCCACCTGGTTGCCGAGCAGTTCCAGTGACAGCGCCCGGGCCACCTTGATCTTGTCGAAGTACTCCTGCTTGATGGCCTTTTTCGCGCCCAGTTCATGGCGAAGGTCTTCAGCCCAGTGCCAGGCCGTATCCGGCGCGGAGCCGAGACCGTTGTCCGGGTCGCCGCGGCTAATCTCGAGGACCGGCTGGAAGGTGGCCAATTGTCCCTCGCCAAGCGCAGGAAGCAGTTCCACATCCACCCGCAGCAGCATCTGCTCAGGATCTCCCTGGTCTTTGGCCCCAAGCCAGACGCTCTCCGGCCGGACGAAGTTTGCAGTGCCGGTCGGGATACCCTGGATCTCCTGGCGGGAAAAGGCCGTAATGCAGTTGTCGGCAAGCGTGAACACGGGCACCAGCCCCACGCCCACTGTTTCCCATTCGCCCTCGGGAGCCGTTGTGCTCATGCGCTGCCAGCGCACCGGGATCATGAAGGCCAGTTCGTACTTGGCCCAGTCGCCAACGTTATTTGACTTCGAGACGACGCCATCGAAGCTCAAGGCGGTGAGATACACAAACGCGAAATTCCCGCCGAAGGCGTTGCCCAGGTTGATGGCCTGCTTGTTGTGGGCCCACACATCGAGGCGCACCTTGTACTGCGCCGGGCTGCCGTCTTCCTCCACGGCCGTCCCATCCACCAGCACGCAGTTCAGATACCTGGCGAGGTAGGATTCGAGCTTCTTCCTTTCGGCTAGCAGAGGAAGCACGCGAATGGTCGTTCCCGTGAACTGAAACGGTCCGGACACGGCCTCAATCGTTGTGGAGACGGTGTTGTTGAACGGCGGATTCGGATGATGCTCTGCGGGGAACGGCTTGCCGGTATTGTCTCTCCAGACGCCATTGCTGGTCTGCCACGCGATATTGGATCCCTGCCCGAGCTTCAGGTCGACGCCGACCCAAAAAGGCATCACCGGCTTGAGTTCCGCCACCTGCACGCCTTCGGAGTTGAAGGACCGGTACACCTCGAGACCCAGCGTCTCCACGATGGGGAGTGAAGAGTGGTCAAAGAGGCGAATCGTATGGCCGCCGCTCAAGTCACCCAGCAGGGTGCGATCTTCGCCGAGCAATCCCGCCTTGTTGAAGCCGGTTGTCTGTATGTCGCCATTGGTCAGCGCACGGTAGCAGATCATGGTTGGATCTTCCGCGCGACGGAATTGCTTGAGGTTGATGGAATTCAGGACAAAGCCCTGTCCGCCGGGCGAAAACGATGGCATGATCCGCGACAGCATCTGGGGGAGAAAGTTGGGGCCTGTAAGTGGATTGATGGGAGAGATGCGCATGGACTGCGCGATCCACAGCGCGTCGCGGCCGAATCCGCCGAATGCGTCGGCCAGGCTGGAGCCGATGCTTAACGGCATCATCGGACTCGTGGAGTCAAAAGGCACCCGCAGGTTGGAGAGAGACGCTCGCTCGATCTCCAGGAACACCCGCTCTTCCAGCTTTCCACCCGCGTAAGCGCTGGGAAAAACAGTGGTGGAGATGCGCGCGAGCGGGGTGGGCCCAAGCGGATTCTTCATCCAGGTACTGTTGGTCAGCTCCACCGCCGCCAGCACCTTCTGATATCCGAATACGGTGCGGCCTACGGGCACGGAGACGTCGTCGTTCACGAAGATGTATGGGGTGATCACGCCCCAGTCGTGAAATACCCATTGGCCGCGCACCCGCCTGTACCACTCGAGCGCCACCCCGAAGTAGACCTCGACCTGGGAGAACCATCCGGTGCGCATCTCCGACTCGCCCATCTGGCCGTAATCAAGGACGACCAGGTACACATAGGGCAGCGGCACGCGAAAGTATCCCGCTTCAGGCGGCACGATGTTAATGTAGCTGTCGACCAGCTGCTGCAGGATGTCGAGATTTGCGCGCAGAGGGAAAAAGCGGGCCGACACATCGCGGAACATGAGCGGCGGCGTGATCCCAAGCTGGTTGGCAACAAACTTCGGCAACTTCTCTGTGAACTCTTGACGCGTCATGAATTCAATTCCTCTCGATCACCCACGCCGGCAACGATGCGAGGAAGCGCTTGTCCCGCGATTCCGGGAGACTTCCGTACAACTGTTCGAACTCATACTGCGCCGCCCCGGCAAGCCCATGCGCCACCTGGCGGGCATAGTCGATACTCCCGTAGAAATCCATGCGCTCATGCACCCACACCACGTCCTCATGGGAGCGGGAGTCGCGCGCCTGGCCGAGCATGGCAAATACGCGATCACGTTCCCCGGCGGTAGCCTCTTGCAGGAGGTGGATAAGCATCAGCGTGCGTTTCCCTTCGCGAATGTCGCCGCCCAGTTCCTTCCCGTATGCTTGCGGATCGCCGTCGAGGTTCAGTAGGTCGTCCTGTATCTGGAATGCCGCACCGAGGAAAAACCCTAAGCGGATGCATCGGTCGAGGTCGATCGTGCCTCTGGATCCGATCAAGGTTCCCATCCTGCTGGGATGAATGGTCCCCAGCCAGCAGGTCTTCTTCAGGACCATGAGCAGGTAGTCGGCCTCGCTCACGTTGGTCACGTTGTCACGTCTCCAGCCAAGCTCGAACGCCTGCCCTTCTGCCGATTCGCGGGCCATGCGCTCGGTTTCTTCCAGGATGCGCAGCGAAATGTCCGGGCCGAGAAAGCTGCGATTGTCGAGCAGCGGCCGCATCGCCAGGAGCGAAAGAGCATCGCCCACATTGATGGCGATGGGCACACCTTGCGCCACATGCATGGTGGGCTGGCCGCGGCGCTGCTCGCTCTCATCCTCGACATCGTCGTGGATGAGCATGGCATTGTGGATCATTTCGATAGAGACGGCGGTGCGCAGCGCGAGTTCCATGGGAGCGCCGAAGGCGCGCGCCGTCGCAATGCAGAGGCTGGGCCGGAACCTGCGCCCGCCGCGGCGCGGATAATCGGCCACCAGATCGTACAGGTAGCGGCGCGGTTCCGCAGCCGGAAGGTACTGGAACAGCAACCTGCGCGTTGCGTCTCCATACTCCCGCAGGACCGCCGAAACCAGGGTTCCGTCAGGCATATTCACTCGCGCCCCAGATCGTTGGAATTACGAGACGGTGACCACCAGTTCGCCCGCGACGCTCCGATCCGTCTCTCTGCGCACCAGGGCGTGATACCGGCCTTTCGCCTGCGCCGCTCCCACCTTCACAGCCAGACGCACCCCGCCCTGCTCCCGTTCGATGGTTGCAGGTTCCATAGGGGGAGCCGCAAAGGCCTCGGCGCGCAGTGGGTCGCAGCACAGCCCTGCGAAATCGGGTCCGGGATAAAGAGTGAGTTCGACCTCGACCGGAGAAACGGAAGACACCTTCACGGCCACAGAAGGCGTCGCAGGTTCGCTGAAGGGTGCAGGATACATGCCGGCCTGGGGAAATGCTCCGGGCATGAAGGAGGACATCGCCTGGTTCCACATCCGCATGGCCATCATGAACTGTTCCATCATCATGGACATCGGGCCCCAGGGATTATTGGTGTACGGTCCACCGAAGTTGGGCCTATCTTGATTCATGGCACCTCGCTTGTTGAAATCCTGGTACGTGGCGCGGGCTGCATTTTGCCCGCGCCGCATGTATTCGTCGATCACCGCGTAAGCGGTACGGACGCCATTCTCGAGCACACCGCAAACAGCAGCGCCGGCGGCAGAGATGGGATCGCGCGGCGATCCGCTCTCCGCATGGCCTTGGGCGCGGGGCGCCATCGGGTTTCGAATTGGGCCGCTCCGTTCAGGAGGGGGGCGCTTGATGCGTGGGGAAGGCGGAATCATCAATCACCTTATGGATGGTCATACCCTACAATCTCATGCAGTTCGGGCTTGCCGGAAATGGCATGCGCCGCAAGCAGGCCCGACATCACTGCCGATTCAATGCATCCCGAATCCAGACCGGACGCCGTCCAGTCACCGGCGATGGTGAGGTTATCGAAACTCATGTCCAGGGGAGAAATGCGATACGCGATGCTCCCCGGCAACGACTGGCTGTAACGGTCGTTGGGATTCACATTGGCTGTCCAGTACTGGGTGTCGAATCGTTGTGGGCCGGATGGTGCTCCGGTCTCTTCAGCGGCCAGGATCTCCCATCGGAAACCAGCCGGGGTGTTTGCATTGGGCCACAGAATGCCGGCGCTTTCATTCAGAAATTGCACGGCATTGCCACGCACAACCTGCTTCTGCTGGCTTTGAAACTCTTCTGTAATGGGCGCGCTTTCGCGCAGCTTGTCAGGAAGGACACCACAAAAGTAAGCCACCGAACGAACGGCCCCCTTCCAGTTCTCCTCGGGTATGAGGTGGCTCATTTCCGCCCAGGTGTCGAAGGGCTCGGCGAATCCCGAAAGATTCGCGGGCGGGTGCGGCCAGCCCAGTTCCGCAGTGCTCTCGCGCATCCACACCTGGAAGGCCTGGGTGGGTACGGTCTTGACGTGCCGGACCATGTCGCGCCAGCGGGGTTCGCGCTCGATGAGCTCCGCCGCGACATCGGGCAGGACTGCCACACTGACGCCGAGGATGGCGAAATCAAAGTCCTTGCCCACCGTGAGCTTCTTGGTTCCGGCGCGGCGGGTTTCCCATGCGGCCTCGAAGGCCCGTCCCTCTTTTTCCAGCTCCGCGCCCTGGGCGAGCTGCGCATAATCCGGTTTGGCGGGCCAGCTCGGAACGTTGTTGCAGTCGACCAGGGCCTGGTACTCGCGGTTTCCGGCAACGCGCGCCTGCACGTCGAAGTGGAGCGCCTGCACGTACGGACTGTCACCTTCACCGGCCGGCGCCAGCGCTACATTGCGCAGGCGATGGAAGAACCTGAACTTCACACCGCGCTTCTTCAATACCTGGTATAACGGCGCGAAGACTACGTCTCCCATGCCCGCGCCCATGCGCCAGAAGAGCGAACCGCGATAGGTGAAGAACATGCGCATGGCGCCGCGCAGGGCCACTCCGGCCGCGAGGCGCGGGCGCTGGATGTCGCCGTCTTCAAATGCGAAGACGAGATCGTAGATGCCGCGCATGAAGCCGGAGTCGAGCGACGGCTCCGAGGCTCCGTTCATGCGCAGCCAGTCGCGCCAGTCATAGTCGTTGATGGCGTCGAATCCACGCGGATCGATAGCCAGTCCGAACCGGATGGAGCCGCGCACGACGGCAAGGATGAGATCGATGACTTGCCACACCCGCCGCAACTCGCGGTCTTGTTCGACCAGCCCGGACAGCTGTTTGCGCGCGACCACCGAAAGCGCATCCAGAAGCTGCGTAACCGGTGAGGCGGCGTTGGCAAAGAACTGCGGCAGGAAAGCATCCGCTGCTGCACGCAGCAGGTCGCTCGCCTCCAGGATGGCAGCCGTGGTCGCAAGTTGCCCGTATCGGAGAAGCGCGTCGATGGCGGACGCTATGGCATTCTCGCCGCGCTGTGCCTGTGCCCCGGCAGCACTCTTTTCAGCATCTGCGTTCGCCGTCTTTGCCCCCGCCGAACGAAGTAGCTCGCCAACCAGCACGACGGATTGCCTCAGATACCCCGATACCGTGAACGGCGCGCCTTTGGAGGTCTCCCCGGGGTCTCCGCTACCGGGCGGGAAGTGCGCCAGC
Organism: Occallatibacter sp.; assembly: GCA_036502905.1. Classification (GTDB taxonomy): domain Bacteria; phylum Acidobacteriota; class Terriglobia; order Terriglobales; family Acidobacteriaceae; genus Telmatobacter. The sequence continues at coordinate 6,070 of DASXXV010000231.1, forward strand.
CAGAAATCCCATCCGCTGGCTTCGATATCCGCTACGCCCACCGCCGGCGCGGGCTTCAAGGCTTCCCGCCAACTCGCAAAACGGACGTTCGGATACACTTCGTTGCGTTCCGCGTAACACTCGCGTATCAAGCGGAACGCGTTTTCATAGAAGCCCATCCAGAGATGAAGACCGTGCTCCTCAATGCGTCCCGCGGGCCCTCGCCCCGACGCGCCCTTGCCTCCGAGCCGCCAGCCCATCTGGTAGACGGTGACCTCGTAACGGCCCGCGTGCTCCGGGCGCGTGAGTTCGAACGCTGCTGCAAGCGAGGCGCAACCGCCTCCCAGCACGGCCACGCGGATCGGCTGAACGGAAGAGGCCATCAGTGGCTCCTTCTCTCGTTCCACCGGGCGGGTCGGGGCAGGTCGTCCGGCAACCTGGTGTCCTCATCGCCAAGAGCACCGGCGATCTGGTCGGCATTGAGGCCTCGGGTGGTGCTCAAATCGGCGCCGCGCAGATCGGCGCATTTAAGGAATGCCGCGGCCAGGCTGGCGTGACGCAGGTCCGCGCAGGAAAGATCCGCGGCGAACAGGTCCGCCCCGTCGATCCGGGCAAATCGCAAGTCACATCCGTGGAAGTTCGTGTTGCGCAGAATCGCACCCTCAAAGCACGCTCTCACCAGGTTCGCACCATAGAAGTCAGACTCCATCAAGAAGGCCCGGTGCAGGTCGGCATCGCCCAGATTTGCCTTCGGCAGGCGCGCGCGGTTGAGCATGACGCAGCCGGGATTCTGGGAGCGAAACGCGTTCCAGTTGTCCGCGCCGGAAGTGAGTAGATGGATGAGGTTCTCTCCGCGAACCAAGTCGAACCCCCTGTTTGTGACGTTGGGAAGACTACGGGAATTATTGAAAATAAAAGTGTTCGCGTCAAACAGAAACTTCCGCGAAGCTCACGAATCACGGTTGGAGGGGGCTCAAGCCGATGCGCGCGATCAACGGCGCATACCGTTCGCTCTGGCGCAAGGGATCGAATCGTGGATCCACGTTCACCCATACCAGTTGCCTGATCTTCTTCTCCAATGACTCCTCCAGACATGCCATCGCCGCGGTGAGCTCACCCAGGCCGGCGTACACCAGCGCAGGGTTCAGGGGAGACACCCAGGATCGCTGCGACAATCGCTGCAGTTCCTGAACTGTGCCATGCGCCCGGTTGCGCTGCCCCGTGCGCGCATAGCAGTAACCCAGTTCCGCGAGCGCCGCTGGAATCGGCCCCATTATCTTAACGGCGTCCTCGAAGTGTTTCAATGCTTCGTCGCCGTGACCCTGCTCCAGCAGCACGCGACCCAGAGACCAGTGTGAATGGCCAAACCCCGGGTTGGCCTGCAGCGTGCTCCGCAATACTTCCGCAGACTCTTCCCATCGCCGCATGCGGTAGAGGCAGCCCCCGACCGCGGTGTTGACGATCGGCGACAACGGATCGAGTCGCTGGGCGTAGCGCAGGTGCTTCAGTGCTTCTTCCAGCCGCCCCAGCGGGGTCAAGTAATCAAGGCCATAGTGAAAATGGACGGCCGCCGATCCTTCTCCGGTGGTCAGTGCGCGCTTGAAACTCTCGCCTGCGGCAGGCCAGTTCCAATCCCACCCGGCTTGCATCAGCGCCAGGTTGCAGAGGCCGGCCACCGAATCGGGTTCGATCTCTAAGGCAATCGACAGAGCCGACTTTACCGCTGGAACGGCCTCCGCAGCGGGTTCCAGGCCATACCAGTCGAGCCGCATGTGCGTCTCCACAATCCCGAGGAAAGCCGGAGCAAAAGCGGGGTCTGCACTCGCCGAACGAAGGAACAGCTCCAGTGCAGTGTGAAAATCCGCCGGCGTTTCCCGATTGAACGCGAAGCGAGCCTGCAGGTAAAGATCGTACGCCTCAGCGTTGGGCATGTGCCGCTCCGGTTCCACTCCGGACAATCTCGCTCCCAGCTGATCGCGAAGCTTTTCCAGCACCGCGGCAGTGAGTTCGTCCTCCAGCGCAAAAAGGTCGCCGACGTGCGCATTGAAGCGCTGCGACCAGATCTGCACGCCCTCGTCCGTTTCGCTCAATTGCATGCTCAGCCGGAGATTGTCGCCCGAACGCCTCAGGCTCCCGTGCACCACCAGCTTTGCATTCAGGCGCTTGCCGATGTCGCGCACGTCGGGCGTCGCACCCCTGAACTGGAACGACGAACTGCGCGATACCACGCGCAAGCCGCTGATCTGCATGAGACCATCAATCAGTTCCTCGGCGAGACCGTGGCAAATGTACTCGCTTTCGCGATCGGGGCTCATGTTAATCAATGGCAGAACGGCGATGGTGCGCGTGGCCGGAACCTGCACCGGCACGATGAGAGAAGAAACAGGTAGCGCCGCGATGCGGGCCGAGTTGTTCAGATCGGCCAGCATCTCGCGGACCGTCTGGTACCGTTGCGCTGGTGTCTTGGCTAGGGCCCGGCGAAGCACGTCATCGAGCGCCGCTGGAATCTCCGGTTTGAAGGTCCGCAGAGAGGCCGGATCGTGCGTCAGCGTAGCGCATAGCATCGCCGTTGCATTCGCCCCGCTGAACGGCTTTTTGCCGATCAGCAACTCGCAGAGAATCACACCAAAGGAGAAGATGTCGGCTCGCTCATCCACTTCTTCGGCCCGTGCCTGTTCCGGAGCCATGTAGCCGAGAGTGCCTACGGTGTTGCCGCTGAACAGGCTGGTGTCGTCCGCATGCGATCCCGCCCCGCCACGCGGCGAGAGCTTCGCGAGACCGAAGTCCAGGATCTTTATCTGACCGTCGTCGCGCACCAGGATGTTCGCGGGTTTCAGGTCGCGGTGGATCACGCCGGCCGCATGCGCCAGCGCCAGCGCTTCGCCGATCGCCATCGCCAGGGACAGGCCGCGTTCCATCGGGAAGCCCCCCGCCGGGATCAGGTGGTGCAGCGGCGATCCCTGCACGAATTCCATCACGATGCAGGTCATGCCGCCATTCTGCAGGATGTCGTAGATCGTAACGATGCCGGCGTGGTTCAGCGACGAGGCCAGACGTGCCTCACGCAGCAGCGCCGCCTCCAGCTGCGCGTTCGCTGCATGCGATCGGATTACCTTGATGGCAACATTCCTCCCCAGCCGTGTGTCGCGCGCCTTGTACACAACCCCCATGCCGCCTGCACCGATCCGCCCTTCGATTTGATAGGGTCCAATCGGCGCCCCCGGTTCGAGCGACACTCCAATCTCGCCGATACCCACCGCGGGAGTCGTGGGGGCATTGCCCGCATTGGACAATACACCCTGGGTGGTCGCCATGAAGGGGTGAACATCCGCGAGCACGCGGTCCGGCGGCCCGGAAAGAAGCAGTTCCTGCACTTCCGTCCGGAGTAACGCATCGCCCCGACAGGCCGCGTCCAGAAACTCATCGCGTGCCGCTTCTGGCTGCCCTCGCAACGCGGCAACGATTTCCAGACTGCGGCTGCGTCGCTCGGAGGTCATGGTCCTTAGGATACAACTGCAGCGCCTGCAGTTACACCCTCACTCATGATGCCCGGCATTATCATCTCCTTCGTTTTCAGTGAATAGGGCTGTCTGATTTTCCATGCATCCCCCTCGTAGAACCAGCTTGCCTGTATGCCGCAGTCGGTCGATGATGCTCCGCACTGGTTCTCTGTCCAAATCAGTTCATCCCGGCGGCCACTGGAGTTCCCTGGCGCGTACTCGCTCGCCTATAGTGGTGTTTCGTCAATTCAGCATAGGAAGCCGTTCCCGAAGATGCTTCTCGCCACGCTCGGCGCACTTACCATCGTCGGATTGATGGCTGCGATCCTCAGTAAAAGGGTCGCGCCCATGGTCGCCCTGATTGCGCTTCCGGTCATCGCATCCCTGTGCGCCGGTTTCGGTCTTCAAACGGGAAAATTCATGCTCGCCGGAATCGAAGCGATCTCCGGCGTAATCGGCATGTTCGTCTTCGCCATTCTTTTCTTCGGCGTGATGACCGACGCGGGCATGCTGCGGCCGCTCATTGCCTGGCTTCTGCGCGTTGTCGGCCGCCGCCCGTCACGCGTAGTTCCCGGCACAGCCCTGTTAGCGTTGCTCGTACATCTCGACGGCTCCGGAGCAGTAACGTTCCTCGTAACCGTTCCTGCTGTACTGCCGCTTTACGAAGAACTCGGAATCGATCCCCGCATACTGGCCTGCGTGGCGTCACTGGCTGCAGGCGTCAACTTTCTGCCCTGGACCGGTCCCGTACTGCGCTCCTCAGCCGCTTTACACATTCCGGTCTCCAATATCTTCGTGCCGATGATCGGGGTTCAGGCCGTCGGACTCATCTTCGTTTTCACCACTGCCGTCCTGCTCGGCCGCCGCGAAGAACGCCGTCTCCAGACCACTATGAGCTCTGAAGCGAAAATTTCCTATACGGAAACCAAACAGGCACTGCCGCGCAATTTCGCCTTCAATGTTCTGCTCACGATTGTGGTTCTCGGCACCATGATCAGCGGCAAGGCCGATCCAGTGGTCGTATTCATGCTGGGCACCATCATCGCCCTCATGGTGAACTTCCTCGACCTCAAAGCGCAGCAGGAGCGCGTCACCGCACACGCACCGGCCGCCATCCTCATGGCCAGCATTCTCTTCGCCGCGGGCGCCTTCACCGGAATCATGAAGGGCACCGGTATGGTGAACGCTATGGCGTCTGCCGCCGTCCAGCACCTGCCCCAGCACGGACTCCGGCTGATGCCGCTCACTCTGGGCATTCTTTCCATGCCGCTCAGCCTCTTCTTCGATCCCGACTCGTTCTACTTCGGCGTGCTCCCCGTCCTTGCCGGAGCCGGCGCGCACGCAGGCATTCAGCCCATCACCATGGCACAGGCGGCGTTGCTCGGAATGCACACGACAGGATTTCCGGTCAGCCCGCTTACTCCTGCAACGTACCTTGTGGTTGGCCTGTCAGGCATCAGCCTGGCCCAGCACCAGCGTTACACCATCCCATTCCTGTTCGGCGCATCGCTGCTGATGACTGCAGCTGCGCTGGCATTGAGAGTTATTCCTCTGTAATGCCTGGAGAAACGATGTGAACACCGTACGAATCGGCTGCGGAGCGGGCTACTCGGGTGACAGGATCGACCCTGCCGTTGAGATGGCAGCAAATGGGGCGCTTCAATACCTCGTGTTCGAATGTCTCGCCGAGCGCACCATCGCCCTGGCGCAGAAGGCGCGTCTCGCCAATCCAAACGCCGGCTTCGATCCGCTGCTCGACGAGCGCATGGAAGCCGTGCTGCCGATCTGCGTTGCGAACAGCACCCGGATCATCACCAACATGGGAGCCGCAAATCCGCTCGCCGCTGCCGCCCGTACGCGTGACATCGCGCGCGGCCTTGGTTTGCGCGGGCTGCGAATCGCCGCCATTACCGGCGATGATGTGCTTCCCCCCATGCGCGGCGGTCACATCACCATCGACTCTCTTGAAGGAGAACTCCCGGATCCAGACACCTGGGTCTCCGCCAACGCGTATCTCGGAGTGGCCCCGCTCCTGGACGCGCTGAACGCCCGCGCAGACATTCTCATCACCGGCCGCGTCGCCGATCCCGCGCTGTTTCTCGCACCGATGATTCACGAAATTGGATGGGCCCTCGACGATTGGGATGTGCTCGGCCAGGGCACTGTCGTCGGCCATCTGCTGGAGTGTGCAGGCCAGCTCACCGGCGGCTACTTCGCCGATCCAGGCTACAAGGATGTGCCGCGTCTGGCGCATCTTGGATTCCCCATCGCAGAGGTCAGTCAGGATGGCTCGGCCCTGTTCACCAAGGTGGAGGGCTCAGGCGGCCTGCTCAACCGCGCCACCTGCACCGAACAGCTTCTCTACGAAATTCAGGACCCGGCCGCGTACTACACGCCTGACGTGATCGCCGATTTTTCTCAAGTCTCGATCGAAGAAACTGGTCCGGATCGTGTGCGAGTGCTCGGAGCCCGAGGCCGTACGCGGCCTGCCACGCTGAAGGTCTCTCTCGGCTACCGCGACGGCTTCATCGGCGAGGGACAGATCTCCTACGCGGGCCCCAATGCGCTGCGTCGCGCCGAACTCGCCTGTGATGTTCTCGTTGAGCGCCTCGGAGCCAGCGGTCTCTCCGAGTTGCGCTTCGACCTCATCGGGGTCAATTCCATCCATGGTCCGCAACTCTCTGCGCCTGCCCCGGTGCCCTATGAAGTGCGCCTGCGCGCGTCGGGAAGAGCGCCTTCGCAGCGGGTAGCCACTCGCATCCCCAGAGAAGTGGAAGCACTGTACACCAACGGCCCAGCAGGCGGCGGGGGTGCCGCAGGATCGACGAAGGAAGTCATCGCCATCCACTCTGCCCTCATCCCACGCGATGCAATTACTCACCATGTTCACTACGAGGAGTCCTGACATGCGCCTGATCGACATCGCCCATGCCCGCGCCGGCGACAAGGGGAACATCGTCACACTGTCGCTGATTGCCCGCAGGCATGAGGACTTTCCGCTACTCGAGCAGCATGTAACGGCAGACCGCGTGGCACAACATTTTGGAGAAATCCTCGACGGCCGCGTAATTCGCTACGAGCTTGCCCAGCTTGGCGCGTTGAACTTTGTCCTTCGCCGCAAGCGGCAATACAGCGTCACGCGGTCCCTGGCCCTCGATACACATGGGAAGTGCCTCTCCTCGGCGCTTCTTGCCATGGAACTGTAGCAGAAAAACAAAGGCGCTCTCCCTGAGCCCCTGTTCGACAGCAACGTTAATCCGCTGAGCCTGATGAATACGCTGGCCCTGGCGACTACAGTCACAAGCCCGGATGCTATTCCGCAGGGTCGTAGTTCAGGTTTTGGCCGAGCCATCGCTCGACTTCCGCCATGCTCATTCCCTTGCGCTCGTGATAGTCGGCGACTTGATCGCGGTCGACCTTGCCGAGGCTGAAATATCGCGATTCCGGGTGGGCGAAATAGAGCCCACTCACGCTGGAACCGGGCCACATTGCGAATGACTCAGTAATCTGAATTCCAGTGTTCGCTTGCACGTCGAGCAGTCGCCAGAGCGTGCCTTTCTCAGTGTGATCGGGACACGCGGGGTAACCAGCGGCCGGGCGGACGCCTCGATACTTTTCGTGGACGAGATCCTCATGGCTCAGGCGTTCTTCGCGACCGTAACCCCATTCTTCCCGCACTCGTTTGTGCAGGCATTCGGCAAAGGCTTCAGCCAGGCGATCGGCGATGGCTTCCGCCATGATCGCGTTGTAGTCGTCGTTCTCGGCTTTGAAGCGGGCGCACAATTCTTTCAGGCCGATGCCGGTGGTTACCGCGAACGCTCCGATGTGATCGCTCAATCCTGTTTCCTTCGGCGCAATGAAGTCGGCGAGCGATCGGCACGGCTCACTGCCTTCACGGTTTGCTTGCTGGCGCAGGAAATGGAATCGCGCCAGCACCTTGTCGCGTTTCGAATCCGTGTACAACTCGACATCGTCGCCTACAGTGTTGGCGGGAAAGAATCCGTAGACGCCGCGCGCCGTGATCAGGTTCTTCTCGATGATCGAATCGAGCAGCAGGTTGGCCTCGGTGAATATCTGCCGCGCTTGCGCACCTTGCTTCTCGTCGTCAAGAATTCGAG
>DASXXV010000232.1:0-20222 GCA_036502905.1 Occallatibacter sp.
AGAAGGTAGGCCAGGTGGCCGCCGATATGCGGGCGCTGCGCAAGCCCGATCCCTACAAGAACAAGGGCGTGCGCTACTCTGACGAGAAGCTGAAGAAGAAGGCCGGCAAGACGGGCGCCAAGTAGAACAGCTGTTAGCTCCCAGCTTCTAGCTACTAGCTGTTTCGTGCTGAGTTGAAAGAGTGAGACTCGGCAGGACGAGCTAGAAGCTAGAGGCTGACAGCTAGAAGCTGCAGTTAACCCGAACGGATCCGCAGGGCGGTTCCGCTGATAGGAAAAGAGACCAAGATGATTACGCAGAACAAGAGAAACGCAATTCGCCAGCGCATCCACGCGCGCATCCGCCGCAAGCTTGCCGGTACTGCTGAGCGCCCGCGCCTGAACGTGTACCGCTCGCTCAACCACATTTACGCCCAGGTGATTGACGACCAGGCGGGCGTGACCCTCGTCTCGGCTTCGACGATCAAGGCGAAGACGGGCGGCAACGTTGCGGCTGCCAAGGAGATCGGCAAGAGCATCGCCGAGCTCGCGAAGGAAAAGGGCGTGAAGAAGGTGGTATTCGACCGCGGCGGCTACCTCTACCACGGCCGCATCAAGGCTCTGGCCGACGCGGCGCGCGAAGCGGGCCTGGAGTTCTAAGCAGGGGTCAGGGATCAGGGATCAGTTGGTTCGCGCCGGGTTCGGGCGGGTACTGAGAACTGAGGGCTGTGAACCGCGAACTGAGAGAGAAAAAATGACGATATTGAAGAAAAAACTCGATGCCAACCAGTACAACCTGAAGGACCAGGTGGTGGCCATCAATCGCGTGACCAAGGTCGTCAAGGGCGGCAAGAACATGTCGTTTGCCGCGCTGGTCGTGGTTGGCGATGCCGCCTCGGGCGTGGTCGGCTATGGTTCGGGCAAGGCCAAGGAAGTTCCCCAGGCTATCCGCAAGGGAATCGAATCGGCCAAGAAGAACCTGTTCAAGGTGAACCTGACCAATACCACGATTCCGCACCAGGTGCTGGGACGCTACGGTTCGGGCCAGGTGCTGCTCAAGCCGGCTCCCGAAGGCACGGGCGTGATTGCCGGCGGAGCGGTGCGCGCGGTCATGACCTCGGCGGGCGTGCAGAACGTGCTCACCAAGAGCCTGGGTACCGCCAATCCCCACAATGTCATCAAGGCCACGTTTGACGCCCTGGTGCAGTTGCGCGACAAGGCCGATGTGGCCACCATGCGCGGCAAGCAGGTTGAGGAGCTTTAATCATGGCCGAGACCAAAAAGATCCGCATCCAGTATTACCGCTCCAAGAACAACACGCCGGAGAAGCACAAGCTGGTCGTGAAGGGCCTGGGCTTCACCCGCCTGAACCAGATCGTCGAGCGGGTCGACAACGAATCCATCCGGGGAATGGTGAAGGCCATTCCGCATTTGGTGAGGATTCTGGAAAGCTAGTGCACAGTGTGCAGGGAACAGTGAACCGGGCCGACGAGGCCACTGACCACTGTTCACTGTCCACTGACGTAACGCGAGTCGGCGGAGATCCACTCTCCCCGGCGCTACAGCGAGGAAATCATGGCTATCAATCTTTCCAATTTGCGCGCTCCCCGCAAGGCCAATACGGAGCGCAAGCGTGTCGGCCGCGGTATGGGTTCCGGCATGGGCAAGACGTCTACCCGCGGGCACAAGGGCCAACGTTCGCGTTCCGGCTCGCACATGATGCGCGGTTTCGAAGGCGGCCAGATGCCGCTTCACCGCCGCCTGCCCAAGCGCGGATTCACCAACATCTTCCGCACCGAGTACACGGTCATCAACCTGGACCGGCTGGCGGAACTGAATGTCTCCGAAATCGTTCTCGAGGACTACAAGAAGCTGGGCCTGGTTTCGCGCAAGAACGCCCTGGTGAAGATCCTGGGTGCGGGCGAGCTGACTTCCGCCATCACTGTCCACGCCCACAAGTTCTCCAAGACGGCCACCGAAAAGATCGAAAAGGCGGGGGGGAAGGCAGTGGTTCTGGGCGGAGAGGTCGCGGAAAAGTCCTGAGGGCTGTCCGCCTGCAACTTTGAGCCTGCTGTTATGACTCGGAAGTTCTGCCCCAGGTCTCGATACCGAGGTCTGGGGCAAACTACCCTTAAGTCACCATCCGTGAACAACTCACATGATCTGTGAGCAACCTCACATCCTCGGTCTCTTTGATCTTCGTAATCTATGGGAAATCGGGAGATGGCATAAGATAGAAGAACACCTTTTCGAAACGGCGACCTCGCCCAAAGCGGATACCCAACATGCTTGAGAAGTTTCTGAACATCTTCCGGATTCCCGACCTGCGCAAGCGGGTTCTCTTCACCCTCGGCATCCTGGCCGTCTACCGCCTGGGCGCGTTCATCCCCACCCCCGGGGTGAACACCAAGCTGCTGGAGCAGCTCTTCAACATGCAGAACAGCTCGGCGCTGGGCCTCATGGACCTGTTCGGGGGCGGCAATCTGCGGCGCATGACCATCTTTGCGCTGGGCATCATGCCCTACATCACGGCCTCGATTATTTTTCAGCTGCTCACGGTCGTGTATGAGCCGCTGGCCCGCATCCAAAAGGAAGGTGAACTGGGCCGCCGCAAGATCACCCAGTGGACCCGCTACGTGACGGTGGTTCTGGGCGGGCTGCAGTCCATCGGCATCGCGACCATTCTCACCAAGCAGGGCCTGGTCCTGCATCCCGGCATCGGCTTCAGCCTGATGACGGTACTCACGCTTACTACCGGTACGGCCTTCATTATGTGGCTTGGCGAACAGATCACCGACCGCGGTATCGGCAACGGCATGAGCCTGCTGATCTTCGCCGGCATCATCGCCGGACTGCCGCGCGGCGCCGGCGAGCTGGTGGAAAAGGTCCGCACCAACGCCTGGGGTTCGTTCACCTTTATCGCCGTGCTCCTGCTGCTGGCCGCGATGGTGGCGGTGGTCGCGTTTATCGTGTTCGTGGAGCGCTCGGAGCGCCGCATCCCCATTCAAAGCGCCCGCCGCATTGTGGGCCGCCGCATGATGGGCGGGCAGTCCAGCCATCTGCCGCTCAAGGTGAACTCCGGGGGCGTCATGCCGGTGATCTTCGCCAGCTCCATCCTTTCCGCCCCCCTGCTGTTCGGGCAGGTGGAGTGGGTGCAGAACTCCAAGCTCCTGCAGCCCATTATCCAGGCGCTGGCGCCGGGGTATCCCTGGTATGAAGCCCTGTACATGCTGGGCATTATCTTCTTCGCGTATTTTTACGTCTCCATCGTCATGAAGCCGGACGATATCGCCGATAACTTCCGCAAGTCGGGTTCCTTTATTCCCGGAATCCGGCCCGGCAAGCGCACGTCGGACTTTATCAACGACATCCTGACGCGCATCACGCTGGTGGGTGCGCTGTACCTGATTATCATTTCGCTGGTACCAACGTTTCTTATCTCTGGCATCCGTTTCGACAAGCTTTGGCTGATCGGTCGGGTCTTCGAAAACCTGCCGAGCTGGATGACGCATGGCATGAACGTCAACTTCTATTTCGGCGGAACATCGCTGCTGATTGTGGTTGGCGTGGCCATGGACACCGTCAACCAGATCGAATCGCAGCTGATCATGCGCCATTATGACGGCTTTTCCCCGCGGTCCGGTCGTATCCGCGGAAGGAAAACCTGGTAAATGTCAACATCGACAATGCAAGTAGAAACGCACCGGGAAATATCGACAAAAATCATCCCGGGTCCGATTCTTCTGTTGGGCGCTCCGGGGGTGGGTAAGGGAACCCAGGCCAAGGAACTGGTCAGGATCTGGGACATCCCGCAGATCTCCACCGGGGACTTGCTTCGCGCCAACGTGTCCCAGGGCACCACGCTTGGCAAGATCGCCAAGGCGACGATGGACCGTGGGGAGCTGGTTCCGGACTCGCTGGTGAACCAGATGGTAGCGGCCCGCCTCCAGGAGCCCGATACGATCAAGGGCTACATCCTGGACGGGTTTCCGCGCACCCTGCCGCAGGCGGGCTGGCTGGACGGGCGGCTGGCGGCGCAATCCATGTCCCTGCCGCTGGTTGCCGTCAGTATCCATGTGGACTATAATCAGTTACTGCGCCGTATTACGGGTCGCAGGAATTGTCCCGTCTGCCAGACCATCTATAACGTATATTCCCATCCGCCTAAAGTGGATGAAATCTGCGACATAGAGGGGGCAGCGCTGGTCCGCAGGGCCGACGATACCGCGCAGGCATTCGGCGAGCGGATGCGCGCGTACGACGCCCTGACCACCCCGGTGATCGAGCATTACCGGGAATTAGGACGTTTCGCGGAAGTTGATGGAGACCGGCCGATCCAGGAAGTCGCGACCGGAATTCTCTGTGCCGTCGAGCGGTTGCGGACACACTGAGCGCAGCCGGTCGGCGGATTGCGCGTTTAAAATGCAGCGCACAGGGGGCGGTGAATACGGGCGCGGAGCGCCACTGTTTACTGCCCACTATCCACTGTTCATTGAGGTAAGTTTGGCGGTCGTACTTAAGTCGTCCCAGGAGATCGAGAAGATGCGCCGCGCGGGCCGGGTGGTTCGCGAGGTGCTGGAACTGGTGCGCGGCCTGGTGCGCCCTGGAGCCACAACTCTCGAGCTTGAAAAGGCGGCCGACAGGCGCATTGCCGATTTGGGCGCCAAGCCGGCATTCAAGGGGTATCACGGCTATCCCTGCGTGCTGTGCACATCGGTCAACAGCGAAGTGGTGCACGGCATCCCTTCCTCGAAACGGGTTTTGAAGGATGGGGACATCGTTTCGGTGGATTGCGGGGCCATCGTGGACGGCTACTACGGGGACGCGGCCATCACCGTGCCGGTGGGCGAAAAGCTAGACCCCGATACGGTGCGCCTGCTGAAAGTGACCGAGGCGTCGCTGCACTCGGGCATCGCGGCAGTCAAGCCGGGAGCCACGCTGGGGGATATCGGCGCGGCCGTGCAGAAAGTGGTTGAAGCCGAGGGATTCTCGGTGGTGCGGGATTTTGTGGGGCACGGGATCGGCGTGCATATGCACGAGGATCCGCAGGTGCCGAACTTTGGAGAAGCCGGCCGCGGAATGAAACTGCGCGCCGGCATGGTGATTGCCATCGAGCCGATGGTCAACGCCGGCGGACCCGATGTACGGGTGCTCGGCGACGGCTGGACGGCGGTGACGGGCGATGGCAGCATGAGTGCTCATTTCGAGCACACGGTTGCGGTAACCGCGACCGGGTCAAGGATTCTGACCGATTAGCTTCTAGCTCCTGGCCTCTGGCTTCCAGCTTTTCGGTGCTGAAGCCGGCAGTCTTGATGGAGCAGAATGAACTAGAAGCTGGCAGCTGGCAGCTGTGTTTCGGGTTTACCGCCGGGTGGAAATCCGGCAGAAGGGTACACTGTTTGTCGAAGGAAGATGCGATTGAGGTTATGGCGACGGTCGTGGAGACCTTGCCGAATGCCATGTTCAAGGTGAAGCTCGAGACCAACCATGAGGTCCTGGCGCACGTCTCGGGCAGGATGCGCAAGAATTTCATCCGGATTCTGCCTGGGGATCGCGTAGCCGTGGAACTGAGCCCCTACGACCTGAATCGCGGCCGCATCGTGTACCGGTACAAGTAAACAGTGGGCAATGATGCGTGCACAGTTGGCTTTGACTGTCCACTGTTCACTAAGCTTTACATCCCGCGTGGCCAACAGGATGCGCGGAGAAGGGCAGCAGCAAAATGAAGGTCCGTGCATCGGTAAAGAAGATTTGCGTGAAGTGCAAGGTCATCAACCGCCGCGGGGTGGTTCGCGTGATCTGCGAAAACGCCAAGCACAAGCAGCGCCAGGGCTAAGCCGGCCTGGCAGGAACGGAAACCTCCAAGAAAGGGAACAGGGAATAGGGAACAGGGAATAGAAAGACAGATCACGTAGCCGACAAACGGCTTTCTGTTCCCTGATCCCTGTTCCCTACTCCCTGCATTTCAGGGGCTAGTTAGCCGTATAAGGCTTGCGATGAACCCCGGAGGACATTCCGAGTAACCCGTGCGAACCGGCGCATTGCCGGGGGCACCAACACAGAAGCAGCAGAGGATTCAGCATGGCACGTATCGCCGGCGTCGATCTGCCCCGCAACAAGCAGGCCCGGATCGCGCTAACTTACATCTTTGGCATCGGTAATCCCCGAGCGCTCAAGATCCTGGAGAAGGCCAACGTTGACGGCTTAAAGAAAGTCCAGGATTTGGGTGAGGAAGAGGTCAACCGCATCCGCCAGGTGATCGAGGACCAGGGTGACGTCGAGGGCGACCTCCGCAAGGACGTCCAGATGCACATCAAGCGTCTGATCGACATTCAGAGCTACCGCGGCAACCGCCATCGTCGGGGGCTGCCGGTGCGCGGACAGCGCACCCACACCAACGCCCGCACCCGCAAGGGACCCCGTAAGGGAACAATCGCAGGCAAGAAGAAAGCGACGGGGAAGACGTAATGGCGAAACCAGAACAGAAGGCCGGCAAAGCCGCCACCAAGAACAAGAAGTTCAAGAAGCGTGAGCGCAAGAATGTGCCCTATGGCGTGGCGCACATTCAGGCCTCGTTCAACAACACCATCGTGACCATCACCGACCAGGTGGGCAATACGCTCTCCTGGAAGAGCGCGGGCTCGCTGGGCTTTCGCGGGTCGCGCAAGGGCACGCCGTTCGCGGCGCAGCAGGCGGCGTCCAACGCCGCCGGTATGGCCCGCGATCACGGCCTCCGCACCGTCGATGTTCGCGTGGCCGGTCCGGGATCGGGCCGCGAATCGGCCATCCGCGCGCTGGCTGCCGCCGGCATCGAAGTCAAGTCCATCCGCGACGTGACCCCGGTGCCCCATAACGGCTGCCGTCCGCCCAAGCGGCGTCGCGTGTAAGAGCAGGGATCAGGGGTCACGGATCAGGGATCAGTTTGGGCATTGCATTCGCCGTCTGATTCAACTGATCCAGGATTGAGATCCTGACGTTGGTTGGGGAAAAAGGGAATTCCGGATCAGTTTTGACATTTCATACTGATCCCTGACCCCTGATCCCTGACCCCTTAACAGCAGGGCCGGGACGAAGTGCGCACCATCGCACGTAAACCGGCCGTCATCCGAAGTCAGGAGAAGCAAAAGAAATGGCTCGTTATACCGGAGCAGTCTGCCGCCTTTGCCGTCGCGAAGGCACCAAGCTTTTTTTGAAGGGCACCAAGTGCACTTCCGACCGTTGCCCGATCGAGAAGCGCAACTTCCCGCCCGGCCAGCACGGCAAGGATCGCAAGGCCAAGATCGTGGGCTACGGCCTGCAACTGCATGAGAAGCAGAAGGCCAAGCGTATGTACTTTACTCTCGAGGGCCAGTTCCGCCAGTACTACGAGAAGGCCAGCCGTTCGCAGGGCGTCACCGGCGAGCTGTTGATCCAGCAGTTGGAACGCCGCCTGGACAATGTCGCTTACCGGCTAGGCTTCGCCATCTCCCGCCGCCAGGCCCGGCAGGTGGTTCGCCACGGACACGTGCAGGTCAACGGCAGGAAGGTGAACATTCCTTCGTTCCAGGTGAACGTGGGCGATGAAATTGCCATTCGCGATGAGGCCAAGAAGCACGTGATCATCGAGCAGGGCGCGCAGTACGCATCGCAGAACCCCGTGCCCGTGTGGCTGGAAGTGAATTTTGAAAATTTGTCCGGCCGCATTCTGGCGCTGCCCGGACGCAAGGACGTGAACCTGCCCATCAACGAGCAGCTGATCGTCGAGTTGTACAGCAAGTAAGACCGGGATCAGGGGTCAGGGATCAGGGGTCAGCTAGACAACTCCTGATGTTTCTCTCGACTTCTGATGCCGCAATCGATGAACAGGGCTATGGTGTTACGGATCAGTCGATGATGATGGCGATGCCACCAAGCGACTGATCCCTGATCCCTGATCCCTGAACCCTGACCAAAGGAGCACTTGCGCGGCCGCCGCAAAATGCATCGCGACGTACATGCCGCGTGGGAAAAGAGACGAGAGATATGTTGTGGAGAGGATTCCAGAAACCGAAGCGCCTGGCAGTCGATGCCGAGACGCTCACCGAAACATTCGGCAAGTTCAGCGCCCAGCCCTTTGAACGGGGCTTCGGCACCACCATCGGCAACGCCCTGCGGCGTACGCTGCTCAGCTCCATCGAGGGCGCGGCTGTCACCGCCATCCGGATTGAGGGCGTGCTGCACGAATTCCAGTCCATCGCCGGCGTCGTTGAAGACGCGACCGACATCATCCTGAACCTGAAGCAGGTACCGTTCAAGCTGGCGGGCGAAGGCCCCAAGGCGCTGTACCTGCGTGCCGAGCAGCCTGGCGTGGTCACCTCCGGGATGATCGAAGCCGACGGGGATGTCGAGATTCTCGACAAGAACGTGTACATTGCCACCGTTTCCGAAGGCGGCAAGCTGGAAATGGAAATGCGCCTGAAGCGCGGCCGCGGGTACGTTTCGGCCGACAAGAACTTCGACGCCGACCTGGGCCTGGGCTTCATCCCCGTGGATTCGGTCCACTCGCCGGTGCGCCGCGTCAACTACGTCGTGGAAGCCGCCCGCCTGGGCCAGATCACCGACTACGACAAGCTCACGCTGGAAGTGTGGACGAATGGCGCGGTGCTGCCCGCCGACGCGGTCGGCCTCGCGGCCAAGCTCCTGAAAGACCACATGAACATCTTCATCAACTTCGAGGAGGAGATTGAGTCGGAAGCGCGCGGCGAAGAAGGCCGGGTGATGCTGCGCAACGACAATCTCAATCGCTCCGTCGAAGAGCTGGAGCTTTCGGTGCGCAGCTACAACTGCCTCAAGAACGCCAATATTCAGACCATCGGCGAGCTGGTGCAGAAGACCGAAGCGGAGATGCTCAAGACCAAGAACTTCGGCCGCAAGAGCCTCAACGAGATCAAGGAAATTCTGGCCCAGATGGGCCTCTCGCTGGGCATGAAGATCGACGAGAGCGGCAACGCGGTCCCCGGCCCGACGAGCATTCCGCCCGCCGCCGCCCTGGCCGCCAGCTACAACCGCTACGACGAAGAAGACGAGCCGCTGGATTCAGTCGACCTTCAGCTGCCGACAGAGACAGAGAACTTTTGAGAAGCAGGGATCAGGGATCAGGGCACAGGGATCAGGAAAGCTGATGATCCTCACACCATCAAGACTGACCCCTGAACCCTGACCCCTGACCCCTGAAAGAGAGTTTCACGTCATGCGCCATCGCAATGCAGGATTCAAGCTCGGACGCAACACCAGCCACCGTCGCGCGCTGTTGCGCAACCTGGTCACGTCCGTCATCGTGGAAGACCGCGTGGAGACCACCGTGGCCAAGGCCAAGGCGGTCCGCCCGCACGTCGAAAAGATGATCACCCTGGGCAAGAAGGGCGATCTGCACTCGCGCCGGCAGACGCTCAGCTTCCTGCAGACCGATACGGCGGTTGCGAGGCTGTTTGAAACCGTTGCGCCTCGTTACGGCGACCGCCAGGGCGGCTACCTGCGCATCGTCCGCACCGGATTCCGCAAGGGCGACGGGGGCGAGAAAGCCTTCATCGAACTCCTCGGCGCCGAGAAGCAGCTCGAAGCCAAGGCCAAGAAGCGCGAAGAAACTAAGGCCAAGAAACGCGCCGAACTCGAGAAGCAACTCGAGGAAGCCAAGAAGGACGAAGAAAAGGGCGGCGAAGAAGCGGCTTAAGGACGCGCCCTTCTCCACCCCGATCACTCGCATCATAACGGGCGTCCGCTTCGGCGGACGCCCGTTGTCGTCTATTCTTTTCCCCAAGGTTGCAGGTATTCATGTACAGGATGTTGGTCGTCAAGTCGGAAACCGTACACCTATTGTTTTTAACAGGCCCTAGTGGACTGTCGCAGTGAATTCGTTACCGGCATTCGTCAAAGCAGCCGCAGATCCTTCCCCTTCCCCTTCGCAAGCTCAGGGTCGGGGTCAGGATGATGGGCTATTGTTTTCATCTGCTCACGCGAGAGCCCGCAGTAACGTTTTCAACGCGACAGGCCACTAGTTGCCTGTCGCAGAGAATTCGTTACCAATGATCCGGAAGGGCAACCGCAGATCCTTCGCTACGCTCAGGATGACAACCTCTTTGATGTTCAGTAACGTTTTCACTGCGACAGTTCACTAGTATGTCTGTGTTCAAGGAGAACCCGCACCCCAGGCCATGACCCGACTCAATCGTCGCCAATTCACCCAAAGCTCTGCCGCCCTTCTCATCGGTTCAACCTCACTCGTCTCGCGCCTCTTGGCTGTAGATGCCGCGCCACGGGTCGCCGGTCAACTGCGCGCGGATCTCTCCGGGCCGTCGGCTCCGTTCAACCGCATGGTCTTCGGCCAATTCCTGGAACACTTCCAGCGCCAGGTCTATGGCGGAGTTTTCGATCCCGGCTCTCCGCTGTCCGACAAGAACGGATTTCGCCTCGACGTGATCGAAGCGCTCCGTGAACTGCACGTGCCCATCGTGCGCTGGCCCGGGGGCTGTTTTGCTTCGGCCTATCACTGGCGTGACGGCGTAGGCCGCGACCGGCAGCCCAGCTTCGACAAGGCTTGGGGCGTGGAAGACCCGAACACATTCGGCACCGACGAGTTTGTGCGCTGGTGCAGGCTGATCGGCGCGGAACCTTATATCTGCACCAACGCCGGCACCGGCACGCCGGAAGAAATGAGCGACTGGGTCGAATACTGCAACCTGAAGAACGAAGGCCGGTACTCGAGACTGCGCGCCGCCAACGGCAATCCCGAGCCGTTCAACGTGCGCTACTGGAGCATCGGCAACGAAAACTATCTCGGCGGCGAGATCGGCGCCAAGACGGTCGACGAGTGGGCGCCCCTGGTGCGCGAGTCGGCCAAGATGATGCGCGCCGTCGACAGCGAACTCAAGATCCTGGCCGCTGCGACAGTGGACGGGAACTGGACGCCGCCGATGCTCAAAGCCGCCGGCAAATATCTCGACTACATCTCCATCCACGGCTATTGGGATCGGCTGTGGCAGCGCGGCACGCATCCCTCCGACTACCTGCACTGCATGGCGTTCTGCGATGCACCCGGAGTGCAGATTCAGAAAGCCGTCGACCTGCTCGAGCAGAACGGCTTCGGCGGCAAAATCAAGATCGCCTTCGATGAGTGGAATCTTCGCGGCTGGCATCACCCCGGCTTTCCCGGAGGCGGCGCCAATCGCCTCGACGAGATCCGCGAACGCGACGAAAGCGATCTTAACGAAACCTACACCATGGCCGATGCCGTCTTCTCGGGGTGTTTCCTTAACGCTTGTCTGCGCCAGTCCCGGCATGTGCACATGGCCTGCATGGCGCCGGTCGTCAACGTGCGCGGCCCGCTGTTTGTGCATCCCAAGGGCATCGTCAGGCGCACCACCTTCCACGTACTCAAGATGTATTCCGACCTTCTGGAGCCCGAAGTCGCCGACTCCGAGACATCTTCCGATCTGTTGAAGATCGAGCAGCAGTCGGTCCAATCGCTGGATGCAGTGCTAACCAGGTCAGCAGACCGTAAGCGCGTAGCGATCAGTGTCGTGAACCGCCATCCCTCGCTTGCGGCCGCCTTGGAACTGCAGCTACGCGGCAGCGATTCACCAGGCCGCATGAAGATGACGGTTCTCAGCGGCGACTCGCCCGATGCGTTCAACGACGTTTCCCATCCCGCCCGCGTCGTTCCTCAGCAGCGCGAGCTCGGCCCGGTAACCGGAGCAATCGAACTTCCTCCGCACTCTATTTCCATTCTGCAATTGGAGACATAAAATCCCTCCATGGAATTTGACAACGACAAAATAGACGACATGGTTCTGGCGCTGCTCTGGTTGACCGAGCATGATGACGGCAGAACCTGGAAGGGCCACGACTGGGATGCCATGGACCGGCTGCATCAGAAGGGCTACATCTCCGATCCAAGAGGCAAAGCCAAGTCCGTGGTCTTCACGGAAGAAGGCGGCAAACGCTCCGAAGAGTTGTTCAAACGATATTTCTCCCGTTGATCCGCCGCAGGGGGCTCAAAACCTTAATCCAACCTTCACTTTTCCGTTGCGCCCGGACACGTGCACCGGGATCACCGCGCCCCAGCCATGTTTTCGGAAGAACGGATCGATGGGCTTCAGCAGGATGCGCTTCCATTTCGAGGCGATCATATTCGACACTTCCGCCTTGGTTCTCACGTCGCCGGCGAAGTCGCATATGCGCCCTTCGAGCCGGTAGGTTCCGCTCAGTTTCACGTCGCCCCCAGGCAGCCAGTACTCGAGATGGGGAAACGTGAGCTCGCCTCTGCGCATGGAGAAGTCGGCCACCAGGCGGGACTGCACATCGGGCGCGCCCGACTTGAGGTTGTCGGTCTCTCCGCGCGCCCGCAGGCTCAGAATGTCGACCTTGTCCTCTACTTCCGCATCGGTGAAGTGAATCTCCCGCAGGCTGAATTCGCCCTTCATGTTCAGCTTTCTGGTCACGCTCTCGCCGCCGGGGTCGATGTCCAGGGAGGTGGTGAGCGAGATCAAACCCGACATGGCGGGAGGCAGAGTTTTAATCGCCAGCTGCAGGAAGTCGCCGATATTTCCCTGCTCCACATCGGCGGTGACATGGATCGCGTGTCCCCGGCCTTTGATATTCACCACGGCGCCGCTGCAGGTGAATTGCGATCCGCCCAGCTTCGCATCGATGTGCTCGAGATACGTGTCGCCGCTGGTTCCATCCACCGTGGCGCGGAACTCAGTGAGCAGCGGCATGGGGTGATTCGCAGTGTCGAGCGAGAAGTTGGGGACCTCGGTTTTGCCGTGCACCGCGATGCGATCGAGCTGGCCGTTAAAGCTCCCGGTGGAATTCAGGATTCCCCCCAGCCCCTTGATGGTGTTCATGTCAGCATGCTCGAAACTGTATTGCCCGCTCACGTTGGAGTCGCCCGGGTCATCCATATTCCACGGGCCGAACGTGCCGGCGGCGTGAATCTCGCCGCGCGGAACCGGGTTTGTCAGGACCGCATCGTAGGGCCACGCGTTGCCCGGCCCCAGATCGCGCAGCACCACGTGCTTCAGCTCAAACACGCGCGGGTCCTTGTCCGGCTTGTCCGTGCCGATCACCAGTTCCGAAGCGTCGCACACGATCTCGTCTACGCGGATCTTGATTTTGCCCAGCCGGTGCGGGCGCGAGCCGGCCTTGGCGCGCACATCCGCGGGAGGCATGTTGATGTGCAGTCCCCGAACCCGCACCGTTCCCACGTGCGTGGGCCTAAAGATCAGCCCCGAGAGCGTGGCATGAAATTCAAAGTGCCCTACCGCGATCAGGGGGGTGCGGTAGCCCGCGGCCATCACTTCCGGCAGGGGGAAAATTCTGAGCCCGTCGCCGCTTACATCCACGCCATGCGCAATGGTCACCTGCAGCGTGTCGAGCTGCACGTCGCTGCCGAAGCGTGCGCGCAGGGTTTCGACGACGCGGCCCTTGAGAATGGGCCCGGCGCGGGCCATCGCAATCTGCACCACGATGATGGGCACAGCCATTCCGAGGAGAACTGCAGGAATGACCCAGCGCCAAACCTTTCTCAGGCCCTGGCGGCGGGAGGTGGATACATGTTTTTCGATGAGCGGCAATACAGCCCCATCAACGTGCTCATCTACTTCGATGCCGGGTGCGCGGGTTCGATGCCCGTCCGCGGGGATGCCCGGTGCGCGGGGATGAGAGGCTCAGGGGAATTTCGGGGAATCGAGGGGGGGCGTGCTATTCCACCCTGGCGCGACCTGACCCTCTGTCACCCGCCGACCATAATCAGCCGATTACGGCACCTCGTGAATGGTGGTGTTGAAGAGATACGGATCCTGATAGTCCGTCATGTCGCCCGACTTCTTGCCCGGTACCGGCTGCAGCCGCGCGGAGAGCGGCTTGTTCCACTTCAGTGCCAGTGATGCCACGTCGCCGAAGATCCGCTCCATCTGCTCGACGGTGATGTTTCCGGGCAGGGGCACGGTGTCCAGCCCGGTGCCGCACACCGCGGAATACGCCAGCAGCGAGTCCACGTTGTAGGTCGACTCGGCCCAGCGCTGGGCGAGAACTTTGTCCTCCATCACCGGCACCATCAGGCCGGCGTACCCGGTCTGCTTCACCGGCACGGCCTTCACCGCGGCGGTAATGATGCGCGCTGCGGTGAGCGTGCCGCTGGATCCAAACCTGGCGCCCGTGAAGTTTTCGATCGCCGTGCCGATGGAGACATCGCCCAGCGGCGCGGGCGTGGGATCGACACCCACGAAGCTCCAGCCGGTTTCCGCGGCAACCTTGACGCCAATGCCCTCCGCCACCTTGGCGTGCTTTGTAAGTGCGGCGGTCAGGTCGGCCGTCGCAGCGTCGGCATTGCCCTTGTCGCGCGCAAAAACTTCCGCCACCACCCCGGCCCCTTCGAAACCGATGGCGAACTGCCGGCCTGCGCCGGTGTGGTATGCGCCGGGATAGAACGGAGAAAGCGGCTTCAGCATTGCCGTGGCGGTGAAGTTGAATGTGCCCTGAGCGCGCGCGCTGTGCTCCGCAACATACTTCACTAACTCGGCGGTGCGGCGAATGGTCTTCCAGTGTATGCCGGATTCGTCGGCGATGATGGCGCTCCCTTCCACGTTGGGAAGAGTGGAGAGCGCGCGTTCCAGCACACGCATCGGGCCCGGATCATCTGCATCGCGCATCATGCCCGGCCCCACGTTGGGGAGAAAGCTTTCCTTTGCCGAGAGCGCATCGATGCGAGCCAGGTAGGCCACGGCATCGTCCTCGGAAAGCCCCGCCACCAGTTCGGCCAGGGGCTGGGTCACGATCCGGATCGTCTCCACCTGGTAGCCCGACGCTTCAAACTCGCTCTGCGCCTTCCGCAGAACCGCGAGAGCCTCGCCGATCTGCTTTTCCCACGTGTTTTTGTCCAGGCGGACAAACGCGGTGACGGTCCTTACCTTGGGAACAATGGGAGGCGTAGTCGCGGACTGTGCCGGCAGGTTAAGCGACAGGAATGCTGCAACGGTGACCATGAGGAATCGCTTCATGCGTGACCTCTGGTCATGCGTGACTTTTGGGTCATGCGTGACCTCCAAAAACGTGACGTTGAATCGATCCATGTTAGGGCATCGCTCGGCGGTTTTGGAAACCTCCGCGGGCATTCGGCCGAAAACTGGGACAGGCATCCATTCATGTGTCCTCAAAACGCATGGGCGCGGGGCGAACATATAGCAAAGAATCGCCATTTCGTCAAAAAGTTCTTCGCGCCCGGCCAACAATACTGTAAACTCCTCATTCTATGATGATGTGCGGCTAGCTGACCTCTTGAACGCGGCCGCTTCCCCAGGAGTCCAAATGGCACGTCCCTATTGGTCCGGACAAATCCAGATCTCGCTCGTCCAGTTCGGCGTAAGTCTCTATACCGCGACCGAGAGCAAAAGCCAGATCAGCTTCCACCAGATCAGCCGCTCCACCGGGGAGCGCATCCGCCACCAGAAGGTGCTGCAGAGCGCCGCTGAAACCGAAGAATCGCCGGCCGCGGTCGGCAAAGACGACATCGTGAAGGGTTACGAGTATTCCAAGGGGCAGTATGTCATCATCGAGCCCAGCGAACTCGAGAACCTGCGCGTTCCCTCCAAACACACCATCGCCGTCTCCCAGTTCATCAACCTGAAGGAACTGCCGCCGGAATACATTGAAAAGCCGTATTATGTGGTGCCCGAGAACGACGCGCAGACGGAAGCGTTTGCGGTGGTGCGCGAGGCCCTGCTCAAGAGCGGCAAGGCGGCCATCGGCAAGGTGGCGTTCTCCGGGCGGGAGCATATCGTCGCGGTGACGCCGGCCGGCGAGGACAACCGCGGGATGATGGCCTATACGCTGCGCTACCAGGCCGAGCTGCGCACTGCCGCCGAGTACTTCCGCGAAATCAAGCAGACGGAAATCAACGAGGACGCCCTCGAAATGGCCGAGGCGCTGATCGCCAAGAAGACCGCCGCGTTCGATCCCGGCAAATTTGAAGACGGCTACGAGACCGCGGTAAAGGAACTGGTGGAAGCCAAGATCAAGAACCTGCCTATCCCGCAGGACGAGCCGGTGAAAGCGCAACCCGCCAAGGTCATCAACCTGATGGATGCCCTGCGCAAGAGCATCGGCACTGAAGCCGCCACTCCCGCTCCTGCGCGTCCCGGGAAAAAGCCTCCCGTCAGAGAGAAGGAGCCCGCTGCCACCAGCATCGGCCTCGTCAAGCCCGCCCCCAGGAGCGCTCCAAAACGCAAGACCGCGTGACCGGGGATCAGGGAAAAACAGCCGGCCGTTCGCTCCGCGTTTGGACTGCCGGAAACCCGCAGTTCCAACCACAGGGGGTTTTGCGTGAAGAAGAGATTGGGTGCCGTTTTTGCCGGATGGATCGCTTTACCGGTTGTTCTGCTCTCGCAACCAGCGCCCCAGGCGGCGCCTGCCGCACCGGCCAATCCCGCCGCGCCGGGCAATCCCATAACCGCAAGTGAAAAGGGCGTCTACTCGTTTGTGAGTAACGCGGTCATCGGGGCTGCGCAAAAAATGCCTGAAGAGAATTACTCCTTCAAGCCCACTCCCGAGGTTCGCAGCTTCGGCCAGCTCGTTGGCCATGTGGCCGACGCCAACTACATGTTCTGTTCGAAGGCGTCCGGGGAAGCGAACCCATCCAAAGGCATCGAGAAGACCAAGACGTCCAAGGCGGATCTGGTGGCAGCATTGAAGGATGCGGTGGCCTTCTGCAACACGGCCTTCGACGGCATGACCGACGCCAAGGGCAGCGAGATGGTGCAGATGTTCAGCTATCACATGGCGAAGCTGACCCTGTTTTCTCTGAACACCGCCCACACCGATGAGCACTACGGGAACATGGTGACGTATCTGCGCCTGAAAGGGATTGTGCCCCCGACAAGCGAACCGCAGCCTGCGCAGGGATCGAAATAAACCGGCCTTCGATCGGAAGAGGACAATCGCCTTTCACAGGCTGCGGAAAAACTCGCGGCAATTCACATCCCCGGTGTTGCCCTGCATCTCAAGCACCTGACCATCGCTTGTGGGTGGCGATTTTCGCCGCGGATTACGCTGCCCGTGCCAGCCGCTTGGGGCGATTGACGCGCATGAAAAGATAGACCATCAGCTGCAGCGTGATCGCGCCGGAGCAGTCGATGAGCACGTCCCATGGTGAGGATGTACGGTTGGGCAGGAACGATTGATGGAACTCGTCGGCGATCGCAATGAGGGCGGTTCCCACCAGCGCCAGCAGCGCATCGGGGACGAACCGCGAACGCGGCAGGGACATCCACCACGCGCGCAGCCACGCCAACCCGATCAGCCCATACCCGATGAAGTGGCCCGATTTGCGGATGAGGTGGTGGATGAATAGCCACTCCCGGTCGCTCACCTGCCCGAAAATCGCCTGGTATAAAATGCGAAACGGAGCGCTTGTGTGGTCCGCTCCCAGCCACTCCGTCGATTCGATGACGATCATCAGGACGCCCAGCAGCACCGGAAACCACGCGCTAAACCAGAAGCGGGGGTCGCGCCTGTTATTCCACATGGTAGTTGGGCGCCTCGCGGGTGATGATGACGTCGTGCACGTGGGACTCGCGCAGACCGGCGTTGGAGATACGCACGAATTGCGCCTTCTCCTGCAATTCCTTGATGCTGTCGCAGCCCAGGTAGCCCATCCCCGAGCGTAGGCCGCCCACCAGTTGGTACACCATGGATTCCAGCGGCCCGCGATAGGGCACCCGGCCCTCGATGCCTTCCGGCACGTACTTGGCCAGCCGGTTCTGCCCGTTGCGTCCCCGCTGCACCAGGCCCTCGGAGCCCGATTCCGCTTCTCCCATATCCTCGGAACCCTGGAAATACCGCTCCCCGGATCCCTGGCTCATGGCGCTGAGCGACCCCATGCCGCGATAGGTCTTGAAGCTGCGCCCCTGGTAGAGGATGGTTTCGCCGGGACTCTCATCCACGCCCGCAAACAACGAGCCGATCATCACCGAGCTGGCGCCCGCTGCAATGGCCTTGGTGAGCTCGCCCGAGTACTTGATGCCGCCGTCCGCGATCACCGGGATGTTGTGCTCGCTTGCCGCACGGTAGGATTCCGCGATGGCGGTGATCTGCGGCATGCCCGCGCCGGTCACCATGCGCGTGGTGCAAATCGAGCCCGGCCCGATGCCGACCTTGATGGCATCGGCGCCGGCATCAATGAGAGCCTTGGCGCCCTCGTAGGTGGCCACGTTGCCGGCCAGCAATCCTACCCCGGGGAAGCGCTTCTTTACATCCCGAACGGCCTCCAGCACGCGCGACGAATGGCCGTGCGCAGAGTCGATCGCCAGCACATCTATCCGGGCCTTGACGAGTTCGGCGGCGCGCTCCAGGTAATCGCCGGTCGCGCCGATAGCTCCGCCGACGCGGAGACGCCCCTTCTCGTCCTTGCTGGCGTTGGGATATTTCAGCTTTTTCTGGATGTCCTTGACGGTGATCAGACCCTTCAACTCGTAGTCGCCGTTGACCACCAGCAGCTTTTCCACCCGGTGTTCGTGCAGAATCTGCTCCGCCTCTTCGAGAGTGGTTCCCACCGGCACGGTGATGAGGTTCTTCTTGGTCATCACCTCGCCCACGGGAATGTCGCTGCGGGTCTCGAAGCGCAAGTCGCGGTTGGTGAGAATGCCGACCAGTCTCTTGCCCTGGGTCACCGGAACGCCGGAGATCCGGTATCGCCGCATCACCTCGAGAGCATCGGCGATCAGCTGGTCGGGACCTATGGTTACCGGGTCCACGATCATGCCGCTCTCCGAGCGCTTCACCTTGTCGATCTCGCCGGCCTGCGCCTCGATGCTGAGGTTGCGGTGCACGATGCCGATGCCGCCCGACTGCGCCATGGCGATGGCCATGCGCGATTCGGTGACGGTGTCCATGGCCGAGGAGAGCAGCGGAGTGTTGAGCGTGATGTCGCGCGTAAGCTGGGTTTGCGTGCTCACCTGGGTGGGCACAATCTCGCTGTACGCGGGCACAAGCAGCACGTCGTCGAACGTGAGGGCTTCCTGTAGGTTTTTCGCCAGCATAATGCTCAGATGCACCCGGGTTACCAGGGTTTCTACTCACTGGCTCGGCGGGTGCTTTTATCTATTGTAGCGGAGGGGCCTGCGGCGGCTCCACCGTTGCTGTTTGCCGAAGTCCGGGATGCAAAGTGGCTTCCTCCTCAAGAAAACATACCTTCATTGAAGTCGGAAAGGCCTCATGAGCTGTGGAACCGTTCTAAGGCGTACCGGAAAGGGCGCTGATGCGGGCGACAACGTGTTGGCGAATGATGCGAACGGTCTCAATGAGATCGGCGCGACCCAGAATCGCATGTTGAAAGAGGAGGTCGTACCGATAATCCACCGCGAAGTCGTTCAGATCGGAGAGGGTCAGCGGCGCCGCGGGGAGAAACTCGCCCAGCCCCTGTAGCGCTTTCACGAGGCGCGTCAAATCGTGGGTCAACTCGAATTGCACCGATCGCGCCGAAATGAGGGCCTTCATCAGCTTCTCGACTGCTTGTTGCGCATGGAAGCCAACAATAGCGTCCGGGTTACCAACCGCCACAAGCGCGGCCTCATCTTCCGCAGCCTTAATCAGAAGGATCTGCGCTTGCGTGCTCGGGCCGTTGCTCATAAGCTATCTTTCCCTCTAACAGGATTCTCCGGTAAATCGAGTTGATCTCGTTTCGAAAGCGGTTCGCAAAACCCTCGGTCGCGATTACAAGGTCGATGGTCATCGGAACGTGATCCAGCTTGCGACGCAGGGTGCGACGAATCTCGAGCAATTTCGATTCCGAGGTATCTGGCAGGATTACGGCCATATCCAAGTCGCTATCCCAGCGCGCCTCTCCGCGTGCCCAGGAGCCGAACAGGATCACCCGCGAAGGCTTTGCAACCTCCACTGCCGTCTGAACGGCGAGATTGACTTTCTCCTCGGAAGGAGCGAGTGTTTCGAGCGCAGCACGGACGTTTTCGGCAATGGTCATGTTTGCTGTGTCTTCAGTTTAGTGAACCACCACACCGCGGCAACCGGGACGCCTACACGCCCACCGGGAACGGCTTGGGGCTGGACTCGTCGGTATTAACCTCGCCTCCGCTCCGCCAGCGCTCGAACCGACCCTGCAGCAGGCTCATCAGCCCCGTGTACCAGTACCCGATCACGAACAGGATCAAAAACGGCGCGGTGAAGTAGTTGTGGTTCGAGAAGCAGTAAATAATGGCCAGGAAGAAGTAACCGCCG
>DASXXV010000233.1:0-4373 GCA_036502905.1 Occallatibacter sp.
TGTTGAGAGCCCGTAGCTCAGTTGGTAGAGCAACGCCCTTTTAAGGCGTGGGTCGTGCGTTCGAGCCGCACCGGGCTCACCAGATCTTTCCCGCCGTTTCCCATCCACCTCTTGAAAATTGAATGCAGAGGGTGAACCTCACCTTCGCGGATGCTTTTTGCTGCCCCACCGCGAAGATGCCGAGCATCCGCAGGCAACGTGTCTGCCGCCGTTTCCAGAGGCCGTTTCTCATCCTGCAACCGGATTCCCGCGTCGCTTCAGCGAATAGGAAATACCTGCCGCAGCCGGCAATCGCGCAGATAAATCCCGGCCCAGACGAGAACGCCGAAAATAACCGGGAACACGGTCTCGAAGGTGCTGCTGCCGGCGCGCATCTGGATCGAGACCGCGCCGCCCAGGTACCCGGTGAGCAGGACAGCCCCCAGAACCGCAGTGCGCGGTATCGCATAGAGGATCGTGCTCAAGGTGAGCAGTACGCCCACTGTGGGGCTCAGGTTCAGTGGGATTCCGAGCCGCACGCATGCCTGGGTCACCGGCGCCGGCATCATGAATTTCCCTGCCGCATCGAACAACAGGAAAAGAACCGACAGGGCGGTGAGCACGCGTCCCGTCCACAACGGCCACCTGGCTGTGGGCCTGGCCGCGCGTCCCGATGCGTTCCCCGCGACAGTTTGCGTGTTAGCGATCGACATGATGACCTCCTGGGACTTGCGGGTTGGCATTGGAAACGTCCGGCGCTCAGGCCGTAGGGACAAGTATATGAGTGACGAGTTGATCTGCGGGCGTGACGCGCGGATCATTCAGGTAGTTCTCGATAGCGTAGTCGTCGCGCACGGGAATCTTCTTTTCCTCGACCGTCTTCCATACCTGGGCGGAAGCCGTGCCCAGATTTGAGTAGGAGCCGGTTAGAACGAACCTGGCGTACTTTCCGCCTTCAAGTCTTTCGTACGCCATACCGCCCGGTAACTCGACCGGCGCGTCCGCCAGGCCGAAACCGGCGCGGTACATGTGTGGACCCACTTTGTACAGGCTCATATAGCTGGTGATCTTGTTTTTAATGGAGAGTTCCGGAATGAATTTATGCGCACTCTCCCAAGCCTGGGGGGCGATGGAATGAAAGTCTCCATGCTTTTCGACGAATACATAGTGCGTGGGCGGAAAATCCACAATTTCAGGTTTCTCGGTGAGATTCATGAGGTCTCCTTGGGGAATGCCGATGCAATCCGCCGCCACGGCGCTGCTTCTCGCCCGGGTACGAAGCCAATTTTAGACTTGTTCTCCGGCGGGCGGAAAATCGCGGAAATCCGCTGCGAGCCGGCTTTTGTCGGGGAGCCTATACCACCGCGGCGCTGGTATGAAAAGCCGCCTGGGTTTGCCCTCGTCGCAGGATCAGGAGGTAGATCAGGGAACTCAATCCAGAAATCGCCGCCGCCAGGTAAGTAGCGGCGCTCAGACCTCCGGGAATTCCCGCCAGGCTGAACCCCTGGGCAGCAGCGACGGAGTTCACGACCAGCACGATGGCCGGACCGAACGCGATGCCGATGATCCAGTACATCCAGAACCGCCATCCGCGCACATTTGTGACCAGTAACACGAGAGGAAGCGCGAGCAACCACCCCGGAAGGCTAAGCGCAATGACCCACGGATCGAAGAAGAGGATGGCTGTCCACACTGCCATGGCGCTGAGGTGGCCATGAGAGTTGGTTACCACCTGCTGTGCCGCGCCGCACGCGCCGCTGATGCCGGCGCCCAGCACCGCACCGACCAACGAGTAGATCAATCGTTTCCACCAGGCAACCATCGCGTTTTCTTCTCGTGCGCTCATTGTAGACCCGATCCGGCCAGCGTCTTTGCCTTTTGTCGCGGTGCGCAGCGGATGTTATGTTCAAACCCAACATGATCCGCCGCCTCGGTTTTCCTCTTGCCGCTCTCCTGCTGGTTTCCCTTGCCATTGCCCAGCAGCCCGCCACACCCGCCGTGAATCAGGCAATTCTCGCCGGCAAACTCGTGGATGTGCGCACCGGGAACGTCCGCGATCACGCCTACATCCTTATTGCCGGCGACCGCGTGCAGTCGATCGCCGATTCGGCTCCCGCCAGCGTGCCCGTTACCGATCTCTCCGCCTACACGGTGCTGCCCGGACTCATCGATGCGCATGGGCACATCCTCTCCAATCCCACTTCGCAGAATTTCGCCACCCACCTGCGCACGTCCATTCCGCAGGCCACGGTGTGGGGCGTCTACAACCTTCGGCTCTGGCTCGATCACGGCTTCACCTCGGTGCGCGACGCATGCGAAGGCCCGCCCGACTATCCCCAGTTCGCGCTGCGCGATTCCGTCAAGCGCGGCCTCATCCTCGGGCCCCGCATCACTGCCGCCGGCGGATGCATCTCCGTGAGCGGCGGCCACGGAGACGGCGCTCCTCTCCCGGCCGATCTCAACCTGCCCCGTGGTCAGAACGTTGCCGATACCATCGACGACGTCGACCATGTGGTTAGACGCGATATCAAGTACGGCGCCGACTGGATCAAACTCATGGCCACCGGCGGCGTCATGGATGCCATCTCCGACTTCCACGTGCAGGAACTGAGCGAAGCGCAGATGGCCGAGGCGGTGGTGGTCGCGCATCGCGCCGGCAAAAAAGTGATGGCCCATGCCGAAGGCGCCGAGGGCATCAAGGCGGCGGTTCGCGCCGGCGTGGACTCCATCGAGCATGGCACCATGCTCGACGACGAAGGCGCCCGCCTGATGGAGGAACATCACACCTGGCTGGTGCCCACGCTCTACTGCTTCCAGCACGACATGGAGACCGGCCTGAGCAAGGGCCGCGATCCCGACTCTTTCGCCAAGGGTCAGGAGA
This sequence comes from Occallatibacter sp., assembly GCA_036502905.1. Taxonomy (GTDB): domain Bacteria; phylum Acidobacteriota; class Terriglobia; order Terriglobales; family Acidobacteriaceae; genus Telmatobacter. The sequence continues at coordinate 2,861 of DASXXV010000233.1, forward strand.
TTATGGCCGCCCAGGGGCCGGCATTCAAGCGCGCGCTCGACCACCACATCCGCATCGTCTATGGCGTGGACGATGACGATGTCGACGAGTCGGTGTCGAAGGAATTCGGCGCGCTGGTGCGCGGAGGCCTCTCCACGCTGGGCGCCCTGCAGGCCGCAACCATCAATGCCGCCACCATGCTGGGCAAGGACAAAGACGTGGGCAGCCTGGAGACCGGCCGCTTCGCCGACATCATCGCCGTCAAAGGCGATCCGCTCCGCGACATCACCGTGATGGAGCATGTGGACTTCGTCATGCAGGGCGGCCGGGTCATCAAGGATCCCGCCCATCCCGATCGCAATCCGGTGATCCATGTGAAGTAGTCAAAGCAATTCGGAATCGAACCGCAGAAACAGCGCGCGCATGGCATCGGGGCTGCGGTCCGTAGTCGCGTGGATCGCCGCGATCAGCTGATGAATCCTCGGCGTCATGATCAGGAGATAGCGGACGGGGGCGGGATCAGGATTCCAGTAGGTGTGAGGCGTCCCGCGCGGGACCAGCACGGCAGCGCCTGCACCTGCTTCGACAGTGTCGTCGCCTGCCTTGATCGAGAGCCTGCCTTCCAGCACATACCATGCTTCGTCATCGTTGTGGTGCAGGTGGAGTGGTGCGATCCAACGTGGTGGCCCCGGCGGGGATCCGGCGTCTTTCCACTCGACGATCACAAATGAGTTGTCGTCGCTTCCAAGGGCACGACCTGCGAGGGGCGTAGCAATCGCGGGGGAGTTCATCAGGAGAGGAGAATAGCGGATGAGTCGAGGTTCAACAAGAGCCCAAATGCAGGTCGTTCCGCTTCGTCAGGATGAGAAGCTTTGTGCGGGGTGCTAGGACGACATTTCCGGGGAAACCTGTTCCCGCTTGGGGAGCAGGGAATCGAGCAGCAGGAGGCATGCGCCGGTGACGATGGCGCTGTCCGCCAGGTTGAAGTCCGGCCAGTGATAGCTGAAGATGTGCACTTCGATGAAGTCGATGACCGAGCCATACTCGAGGCGATCGTGCACGTTACCCAATGCTCCACCGAGGATCAGCGCCAGGGCCACTGTAGTCAGCGTGATGTGATTGCCGAGGCGCACCATCGCAATCAGAACCGCGGCCGCGGCTACGCATGTAAATAGGATGAGAGCCACGCGCACGGCGCGCGGCGACGCGCTGTCGGCAAACAGCGAGAACGCGGCGCCCTCATTCAGCCAGTGGGTGATGCGCAGCAGCCCCGGAAGAACGGGGATGGCGCCCCCGATGGCGATATGGGCGGCCACCCACGTCTTCGTCCAGCGATCGGAAAAGAAAATCGCTGCGGAGATCAGCAGCAGCCACGGAAGGCGAACGGGGTAGCTCACGCGACGGCTCCCGCGTTTTCGGCCTGGGGTGGCGCGACATTCATTTCGCGCAGCGCCGATTGGCACCTCGTGCATACGTTCTGCCACACGCCATAATTTGAAACCTCCGGCATGAAGTTCCAGCAGCGCGCGCACTT
>DASXXV010000234.1:0-9677 GCA_036502905.1 Occallatibacter sp.
GCCAGTCGCTCTTCGCGCCATCGTGTGGGTGGTTGCAAACTCAATACTGCAGCCGTATGGAGTTCGCGATGTGCTCGAACGTGGGCCGCATCGCTTCGAAATCGGGCTCCGGGGAAACGAACACAAAGTAGCGCATGGCGCCGTTCTGGGGCAGGCCAACAATCCAGCCGTGCTCGCCGTGGCCGTTATACGCTGAGTGGTTGACGCTCTGCACCGCCTGCGCGGCCGTGCCGCCAAGATTGATACGACCGGGCGATCCCGGCTCCAGGCCGGGATTCTCACGGGTCATTTCGGCGAGAAGTTCTTTGAAGATATCACCGCCTGCGTTGGACTGATCGGGCTGATATACGTCAGTGAGCACGCCATAGACGAGGTTCCCGAGCTGGCCGTTGGCCGTCTCTGCGATGCCGCCCGGAGGCGCAATCATGGCCGCGTTCTGATCGCCCGCGGCCTGCCAGGTGGAAGGCACCTGCATGGTGAATCCATTGCCTTGGAACGTGGTCCACTGCTGCGGCGGCGTCATGTCGACTCTGGTGTTTGCCGGGGTGCCGGGATCGTACTGGTTCACACCCGTGCTCACCGTCTGGTTGGGATCCTTCTTCTTCCACACCCCGGAGTCCACCTCTTTAGCTGTGTACGCATGCATGCCCGACACCAGCTTGTGAATCTGCTGGAATTCGGTTGAGTCTTTTGCATAGCGCTGTCTGGGGGGGAGGCTGGAGATTTCCTTGTCCACGTACTCGGTGCGGTTGCCGGGATTGGGATGGTCACTCAGGAACTGCGCGCCGCCCGTCCCGTATTTCGCCTGGATGGTCTCGAAGAACTGCGGCATGGCGCGGGGATCGTAGCCGACGTCGTAGAGAATGCCCACGCCTTCGAGGTCTGCCTGCTCTTCGGCGTTGCGCGACATGTGCAAAAAGCTCAGCCCCGCCGTAAGCCCGATGCCTTTCTCCGCAAGCGCGCCCAGGGTGGAGTCGCCCAGGAGAATGCCGCTGGCGATCTGTCCCAGGCCGGCGAAAATGCCGACCCTCCGTTCCTTCTCGAGATTGCAGATGGAGTGCTGCAGAACTACGTGAGAGATCTCGTGCGCCATCACGGCCGCCAGCTGCGCTTCGTTCGACGCAGCCTGGATGGTACCGAGGTTCACGAAAATGGAGCCGCCGGGCAGAGCGAAGGCGTTGATGTCGGCGACATTGACGACGTGAAAATTGTAAGGCCACTTGTACCCGGGCGCCTCGGCGGCAAGCTTATGCCCAAGCGCCTGGATGTACTGCGTCACCTTGCTCGAGTCGGGAAGGACGGGCATCTGCTGATACACCTGCTCCACCGCCTTCTGGCCGAGTTTGATCTGCTGCTGGGGAGAGATGCTGTTCTTGCAGGGCTGCAACTCGACCCGAGCATGGGCTCGAGGCGCGCCCGCAAGGAAAGTAAAAAGGAGGACTGCGGCGATCGCGTAGCAACTCTGAATTTGCCTTAAGATGCCGATCGGATTTTTGCCGCCAGGGAGGAAAGCTCTCAACCGTTCCATGACTTGGTTAGAGTGCCAGAATCGGCGGCGGTGTTGGAAATAGCTTCGGGACGAGACCAGCCGTCTCATCCCATCGAAAAGCCGCACTCATTCTGAGCCATTTGTGCCACAAGGAAACTCGTGCCACTTCGAAACAGTGACTTTTTCAACAGCCTGAGGGCCGCTCAATGAGCCGCCCTGCGTGGCGGATGTTTTGCGGCGCGCCGTGTCTTACCAGCGATACACCGTCAGGTTGTCGAGATACACAATTGCCGATCCCGAGGTGCTGGTTGCCCCGTCCACCTGCAAGTTGGCCAGCAGCGCCGGACCCCAGCCCAGCGCGAAGGCCGATGGCGCGGTCGCGTTGATGTCCTGCTGGACGCCGTCGAACCAGACCGACTTATAAGTGACGTACCCCGCTGTGTCGCGTGAGTAACTGATCTGTAGATGATGCCAGGTATTGGCAGTCCACTTGCGCGGATTGCAGCCTTGCGTGCTGTGCATCCACTTGTCCACCGGCTGCTGCGGTGTACCCTCATTTACCGTGTAGTCCCAGGTGTTCGACCACCCATCGCACTGGAACCCGAAGATTACGGTCTCCCCATTCGACATCACCTGGTTCAGGTCCAATTCGATGTTGGCGATGCCGGTGTTGGGGCTGGCCACGTAGATCCGCGTGTCGAGGAGGAAGTTGGTAGACGAGGAGTCGGTTCCGAACAGGATCGAATACCGTTCTCCGCCATAGTTGTTATAGGTGGTGAGAAATTCGCGCGCGGTGCCGCTTACCGATGGCGAATTGACCAGGCTCATGGTCCCGCTGGAAGTTCCGCTGCCGGTGGCCGTGTCGTACGCGGCCTGCCACGTTTTCAGGGTCTGCATGCCGCCCGCAGCGATCGCTTTCGGCGGCACAATGGCTCCGGCGGCGGTAACTACCGAGATGGGCACGTCGGTGACGCAAGATGCTCCAAGGTTTCCCCACGACTTCACATGCAGGACATGACCCCCGTTCGCGGTCATGACGTTCGCGCCGATAGTGGCGCCGTTGAAGATGATGGTGCTGGTGCTGTTGTCGAGCGAATAGCCAATGGCTGCGACCGGCTGGGTGGAGCAGGGCGAGGCCTTGGCGCTAAGCCAGAACGGCGAGGAGACGCTGGCGTTAATCGTCGGGCTGGAGACGGTTACATAGGCGAAGGCGGGCGCTGCACACACTACCAGCGCAGGAGCGAGCAAACAGAGAGCTTTCATGCAAGTCTGGCCTGTCTGTCTTCCAGGTGCGTGTACGGCTTGCAAGATCCGGGCTTGCTCGGAGTCTGTCGGGGGCTGACTGCGCGACGGCGAAGAGCCACCGCAGTCTCTCGATTGATCTACTCGATCCGCAACCTGAGGATGTTTTTAATAGTTGTTCTGAACGTAACCCAGAGAAGGTAACTCGTCAACGTGATAAAGGTAACTAGTCAGTCTTTCTTTGATGAAAGGCTTCAGCTTGCAGAGGAGTCGTCGCAGAAGGGGCCGTTCACGTTGTGTACACTCAAATTTTGACCCGACCCGAGATTCCCCCGCTCACCACTCTCATTGGTCGTCCCACCCGAGTTGCTGACTAGCCGCCTGACGGACTGACACCTGCCGCCTCTGACATGAAGCTTCGCGCCTACCTGCTAATGCTGTTTGTGGTTGCCGTTTGGGGATCGACCTTTGTGCTCATCAAGGGCGCACTGGCGCACGCCACCCCGGCGGCCTTCAATCTCGCGCGCATGACGCTGGCGTTCGCGGTGATGGCGGTTGGCTATCACCGTTACTGGCGCGGCATCCGCCGCTGGCAGGTTGTTTCGGGAGCGGTGGTGGGGCTCTGCCTGGCCACGGGATACCAGTTCCAGACCCTGGGACTGGCGCGTACCACGCCGTCCAAATCGGCTTTCATCACGGGGTTGATGGTGGTGCTGGTTCCGCTGCTATCCGCCGTTCCGCAACTGCGCCCGCCCGGCGGCCAGGCTCCGCGCTGGAATGCTTTCATTGGCGCGCTGCTGGCCTTTGCCGGGATCCTCCTTCTCACTGCTCCCGGGGCGGCCGGCGGGCCGGCGACGGGGCTGGCGCGATTCCTGCCGGACCTGAGTTCGATCAACCGGGGCGACGTGCTCACCTTCGGGTGCGCGGTGGGGTTCGCGTTCCATTGCATCGCCCTCGGCCACGTCTCGCCGCGCATTGGTTTTCAACCCCTGGCATTGCTGCAGGTGGGTTTTTGCGCGCTTTTCATGGGGCTGAGCCTGCCATTTATCGAGCGCCCGCACGTTGATTGGACGCCTGGCCTGTTGGTCGCGCTGGGTATTGCCGCGGTGCTGGCCACGGCCGCCGCCTTTTCCATTCAGAGCTGGGCGCAGTCGGTCTTGCCTTCCACCCACACCGCGGTCATCCTGACCATGGAGCCGGTGTTCGCCTGGCTTACGTCGTTCCTGGTAATGGGCGAGCGCCTTGGCCTGGTGCCGGCCTGCGGCGCCCTGCTGGTGCTGGTCGGGATCGGAATCACCGAACTGATACCCCAGCCGCACGTGCCCACCGCGCACGAAGCGTGAGAAGCCCAGCGGCGAGACAGTGGTAAAGCAGCCGAAAAAACATTACACGGAGGGGGGAGGGGGTATCGTGTGTTCCATACGTATAACACATTGATTGCATTGCTCTTAAGCAGGAATTTCGATGGTTCCTGAAGGGCGCGAAAACGGGGCTTGAATGGCTCCCGGAAGACCCAAAATGCATGATTCCGGTAACGAGCCCCGATAGGGCCGGAGGCACCGTTGAGCCCACTTCCTGTCACATTCATTGTCGGCGGGGCGGCGCTAATTTTCTGCAAAGTTCTTACTGCGTCAGTCGGCGGCGACCGTTTCACCGGCAGGGTTGAACCTTCGTGGTCTCCCACCCTTCGCGACAGTAAAAAGTCGCGAGGATGGGGCACGGAGGTGTTGTTCTTGGTTGGCGGCGTGTGGGAGGGTGGCGGGAAGGGATTGTGACGGGCGGCACTGCTCTGCTGTACCGTTACAAATCGTTACAGGCGGAGCCATCGGTGAGAGGGAAAATATCTTCGGGTTGCGTTTCTACGCGGCCGGCGTGGGCCATGAAAATCCTGGTTTCTCTGCTGTTTATTTCCGTCGCTGCACTGGCTCAGAATGCGCCTGAGGCCAAAATCATCACATTCAGCCGGACGGATTCGGCTCATTGCCGGGTGATCGCGGTTGCGGGGAAGCCCATGCTGGAGTCGACATATGGGGGAATCAGTGTGGCGCTGAGCATGCCTCAGAACATGGGCAACGGGGAGTTTTCCGTTTTTGTCTCCATATATTCGGGAGACCGCACGGCGCGCGTGGTGCCCAAAGATTTCTCCGCGCAGTTTTCAGATCCGGACCACACCCGGTTCCCGTTCTTCGACAAGGCTGCGGAGGTGAAATCGCATGCTCCCGCCGAGGGCCCTGCGCCGGCCATGTCGGCCGAAAGCAACCAGATCGATACGTCCATGATGCGGGGAGGGCCGGGTAGGTCGACCGCGGCGGGCCTTTCGCCGAGCGACACCCTCAAGGGCGACAATGTTCCCGCTGACGTGGGGCAGGCGCCGCCGTCCGCGGAATTGCCAGTTGCCGTCCCGGTTTTTCTTCAGCCCGCCAAGGTGAAACAGGGGTCGAAAGCCGCCGGCCTGGTTTATTTTCGCAAGCCCAAGGGATCGAAGGTTCAAGTGAATCCGACCGACATGGTTAACGAGATCGATATTCCCGTCAACGGCATCATTTTCCGCTTCTAACCTTCGCGCTGCGCTATTGCTTCGATCGGGGAGCCGGTTCGGCGGAATCGGCCAACGCATAGGCGAGCACCGCCATCACGGCAGCATTTTCGTTCAGGTGGACGGGATCAACCTTGTCGAAGGTATCGGCCGCCGTGTGATGGTAGTTGAAGTAGAAGCGGCTGTCCTGAATCGGAGAAAAACCGGGAACCTGGTGCTCGGTCAGCGGGCCGATGTCAGAACCGGCCTCCGGGGTGGGAAGAAGACTCCCGGCGCCTATGGAATCGAGCACGGTGGCAATGGGCTGCAACCATGCGGCCAGGGCCGGGCTGCCGGCGAAATAGATGCCGGTGGGGTGGTCCGCACCCGAATCGCTCTCGATGGCGCCCACGTGGTTGGCGAACTGGTCCTTGAATTCCTTTGCGTATTCGGCCGCGCCCATGGAGCCTTCCTCTTCGCTCATCCAGGCAATCATGCGGACGGTTCGTCGCGTATGGATTCCAAGCTGGCTGAGCAAATGAATGGTTTGCATCGATACGGCCACCCCCGCTCCGTCATCAATGGCGCCGGTACCGAGGTCCCAGGAATCGAGATGTCCGGACACGATCACCACCTGTTCCGGGCGTTCCGTTCCTCTCCAGTCGGCAATCACGTTGTAGCTCGGAGCGTCCGGCAAGGTTTGCGGGGTCAAGGTGAGTTTGAGGGTGACGCGTCCCTGGCGGGCGAGGTTCTTGAGCAGATCGGCGTCCTCCGCAGTTACGGCCGCAGACGGAAGAGCGGTCACACCCCTCTCAAACCCGGTTTGGCCGGTGTGAGGCAGCCGGAAATCGGCACCTCCGACTGACCTCACCAGCACAGCGGAAGCGCCGAGAACCGATCCCGCAGTGGGCCCCTCGGCGCGATACATCACGGCTTTTCCGTAGGCGCCAAATCCCGCCCCCTGGGCCGCGAGTTGTTTGTCGAACTCGTAGTTGAGAAGCAGGATCTTGCCTTGGAGCGCGCCCTTGGGCAAGGCGAGCAAGTGTTGCCAGTCGTCCACCACCACGACTTCGGCCGTGATTCCACCCGGCGGAGTGGAACCGCTTCCTCCCAGGGCGGTCAGGACGACCTTCTGGTTTGTGCCGGGCGTTTGTCCGGGCCAGTTCACAATCTCGGCGGTTTCAACCCCGCGAACCCACTGCGGCACCGACACTTTCTCGAGGGTTACGGCAGCCCCCAGGGAGCGCATCTCCGCAGCGACGTATTCCACGGCGTTCTGCGCCTGGGGCGAGCCGCTCAGGCGCGGTCCGATGTTGTCCGTCAGGTGGCGCAGCTCGTCCCGGGCGAAGGGGTCCCGCATCGCCGAGTCGCGGAGGCGTTCCATCAAAGAGATTTGCTCCGGTGTCCAGGCGTTCTTATTGCCCCAAACCATGGTCTCGATGCGGTGCAAAGCATCCGGGGACGGCCCGGGCGGATTCTGGGCCGTGACCGGGGGAATTGCGGCGAGCGCTGACACAAAGAGCGCAGTAGCAAGGAGTTGCCGGGGTTTGCTTCTCATGTCTCAGGCCGGATACTACCATGCTGACGCGGAACTCTTTCTCCGCATCTACGTCTATACGGAAGGGCGAGTCTGCCCGCCCACCGTGGGGCGGCCCTGAACAGGTTTCGACGGTGCGACTGCCGGCCGGGGAAGATTCGGCGACCTGGCCCGATTCTCCGCTAATTGTTTGTTCCCGCTCGATATACTGGAAAGTGGGACCAAGAACCTTTCCAGCCTTGAGGCTGGCGCTCTTAACGAGATCTACCCTCTAACGAGGTCGACGCTCCAACGAGGACTACACAGACATGAAATTGTTCTTCGAACGGCTACGCACGCGCCGTCTCGCCTCGATGTTCATTCTTCTTGCGACGCTCTCGGCCGGCATTGTGGCGGGTTCGTATGTTGCGCACGGAGTCCGTGGTCAGGAGAAGCAGAACGACAGCGCCGACGCCACGCCTCTCAAGGTCGTGAACTCGCCGGTATCCCCGAACGAGTTTGTAAAGATCGCCAAAGCCGTGGGTCCGGCGGTCGTGAATATCAACACCCAGCAGTTGCCCAAGCAGTCATCGAATCACAACCCGCACCGGAATTTCCGCGCTCGTCCTCAGCCCAACAACCCTCAGAATCCGGATGACGACGACCAGGGTGGCGGCGGCGGCGGTGACGACGGCCAGGGCAACTTCCAGGATTTCTTCAATCGCTTTTTCGGGCAGGGCCCCGACCAGGGCGGCGGCGGTGATGACGGAGACCAGGGCGGCGGGGTTCGCGAGTCGCTCGGTTCGGGCTTTATCGTCGACGCGAAGGGCTACATCATCACCAACAATCACGTGGTGGATAAGGCCGACAAGATTTATGTCAAGCTGTCGACCGACCCCGACAACCAGGATTTCGGGCGGCCGGCGCGCGTGATCGGGACCGACAAGGCCACCGATCTGGCGGTGATCAAGATCGACACGAGCACGGCGCTCCCCACGGTGAAGCTGGGCAACTCCGACAGCACCAACGTGGGCGACTGGGTGGAAGCGATCGGCAGTCCTTTCACGCTTTCGCAAACGGTGACGGCGGGCATTATCTCCGCCAAGAACCGCACCATTGAGCCGGGCGTGGCCGGGCAGTTCCAGCACTTCATCCAGACCGACGCCGCCATCAATCCCGGCAATTCCGGTGGGCCTCTGCTGAATATGAATGGCGAGGTGATCGGGGTCAACACCGCGATCTTCACCCAGTCGGCGGGTTACCAGGGCATCGGGTTCGCCATGCCGTCGAACACGGTGGCCCAGGTGTACAACGACCTGATCAGCCCCAGCCACAAGGTGGTGCGCGGGTCGATCGGCATCCAGTTCCGCCAGGGTCTTTCGGGCGCGGTGAACCGGGTTTATGGGTTCAAGAACGGCGTGCTGGTCCAGCAGGTTCAGCCGAACGGCCCCGCCGACAAGGGCGGCCTGAAGCCGGGAGACATCATCACCACCATCGATGGGCGCCCGATCAAGGACGGGGACGACCTGGTGGGCGAGATCGCCAGCCGCCGGCCTGGATCCAGCATCCGCCTTGGTTTCCTGAGGGATGGAAAGCCGCAGGATGCCACCGTGACAATTGGCGACCGGGACAAGGTATTTGCTGATATGGGGCAGCAGCAGTCCAATGCCGCTCCCGATAACAGCGGACAGCCGGGAGAGGCCAAGCTGGGCATCGTGGTGCACGACGCGCCCCCGCAGGTGACAGCCAAGATCCACCAGCAGGGCGTCGCCATCGCGTCTGTCCGGTCGGGATCGTTTGGCGACCTGTATGGGTTGGAGCCGGGATTGGTGATCATTCGCGTGAACAAGCAGGCAACGGCCAACAAGGACCAGTTTGACGCGGTGGTCAGCAAGCTGAAATCGGGCGATGACGTGGTGTTGGAAATCATTGATCCGCGGCGACCCAACGACGGGATCAATTACATCGGCGGCACGTTGCAGTAGAATTCGGGTTCCGGGTGCGATCGAGGATCGCACCCGGAGGCCGCTTCCACTTAGGCCGTTCGTACGCGGCCGCGAGTGCAGGTTGTAATCGTACGATCGTACGGGTTTTCTGATCGGGCTCCAGCTGTATCGTGAGAGTTTCAAAACGGGGCGTCAGCCCTTGGGGGATCTTCCCGGCCGGATTCGCGCGCAGGTCTGGCTGCTTTTTGCTTGGTGTAGTCAGTTCGATCGGATACACTCAACGGGACGATCCCTACAATTTATTTCTCTGGATGGAGGGAACTCAGCGTGCTTTCGTCTAAAGCCGGTCTGGCTATATTATTTTCCACTGTCCTGGTTCTTGCTCCGGCGTTCGCGTCCAGTACGGACCATAAATTTTCCACCAGCCCCCGCAAATCGTCTGCAGCCGCACATACATCGGCGGCTTCTACCCACGGCGCTCACCGGGCAAAAGCCAAGTCGCACAAACTGCACGGGCAGCAGGCGATTGAGTCGGCCCGTGTGACCGAAATCCAGCAGGCGCTGATTCGCGAGCACTACATGAGCGGCGAGGCCGACGGGAGTTGGGACGCGACCACGCAGGCCGCGATGCAGAAGTACCAGGCCGACCACGGCTGGCAGACGAGGCTGATACCCGACAGTCGCGCCTTGAAGAAGCTCGGTCTGGGCCCCGATTACTCGGGCGCCATCAACTCGGAGGGAGCATCTTTCACCCCTCCCGCGTCGTCCAGCACCATCCCGCAATCGCAGTCTTCCGGTTTCGCGGCGGCCTCAGGCGCAAACCAATAAGAGATTCGCGAATACCGTAGGCGCTGAGTTGCCACCTTTGCAGGCGGTCCGGTTACTTGTCCGCCAAAGTGGACGCCTCGAGCCTTGACTTGCCGGGCTTTTCATCCATCTGATTGGCGCCGCTCTCGCCAATCACCCTTC
>DASXXV010000235.1:0-3025 GCA_036502905.1 Occallatibacter sp.
TCAGGGGAAGAAACCCGTCGTAGGAAATGCCCAGGATACCCACCTTCCCGTTGCTCTCCGGGACATTCTTCACCAGCCAGTCGATGGTGTCGTACGTGTCGGTCGATTCATCCACGGGCGTCGGGTTCTGAGGCCCGTGCAGCGGGCGGTTCATCACGAAATCGCCCTCCGAGGCGTACTTTCCGCGGATGTCCTGGGCCACCCGGATGTATCCGCCCTCCACGATCACGTCGGTGGCGTTGTCATAGCCATAGAGGTTGGGACCGAGATGCGAACTCGCCACGTGGGTGGTCATGGAGCTGGCGTCATAGGGAGTACGTGTAAGCAGCATAGGGGCATGCGACGCGCCCTTCGGCACCAGGATCACGGTATGCAGCTTGACCCCGTCGCGCATCGCAATCATGACCTCGCGGCGACCGAAATCGAAACTGCTGGTGTCGGACGCGACGTGGCTTGGGGTCTCGCTGGGATAGTCGGGATATTGGGGCTTCTGAGCAAACGAAGCGCAAGGAGCACCCAGAACGACTGCTGCAAGGAGAATTCTGCGAACGGTGAGCATCAATGGCCTTTCGTATTCGTCGAACAAAAACTTGTTTCCCATCCCGCGGCATGCAACGCCTACGGGCTTTCGTGGTCGCTACCTTCGCAACAGCTGGAATCGCGGAGACCAGGCGCGGACGCCTGTTTCCCGTTCGCTTCCGGCTTGTAGATTCCCGGATGCCGGGCGCAAGCCCGCGCACTCCCCAGAATCGTGAACTGATCAGTGACAACGAACAGACTACCGCAGGAAAACCGACAGTAAAAGAGTTACCAGCAGGCCGGAGACAGAAAGCACGGTTTCGATAATCGACCAGGTCGCCAGCGTCTGTTTTGGCGACAGGCCAAACAGGGATTGCACCAGCCAGAATCCCGAGTCGTTCACGTGCGACAGGATCAGCGAGCCAGAACCGGTGGCCAGAACCAGCAGCTCGGGCCTTATGCCAGTGCTTACCGCCATGGGCGCCAGGACTCCCGACGCCACCGCCATCGCCACCGTCGCCGATCCCATGGATATGCGCACCACCGCCGCTAAAAGCCAGGCCAGCACCAGGGGCGGCATGTGCGCGCCTAGGGCGAGTCCCACCGTGACCTGGGCCGCACCCGAATCCCGTAACACTCCGCTCAACCCACCCGCCGCCGAAAGGATCACGATGGAATTCGCCACCGGCGCGAACGACTCGGCGGTCACCTTGCGCAGCAATTCGCGCCCGTGATGGCGGCCGGTCTGAATCCGTGGCCCCAACGTGAACAGTGCGGCCAGCACCGCGATCAGAAGCGCGACATCGGGATACCCCGCAAAATGGAGAATCCGGTTTAGAGCGCTGCCCTTTGCGCAGATCGCATCGGCCCAGCTGCCGAGAAAGATGAGGGCCACGGGAAAGAGAATGGAGAAAGCTGCGCGCGCCGGTCCCGCGGGCCTCGGAATCTGCTCGCGCAGCGCGACCGCGTCGCGCACTGCTACCGCGTCGCGCATCTCTCCCTCCGCTTGCCCCGAATCCGCTCCAGGCAGACCGCCCATCCCGCTTTGCGGCGGAACCGAAATCACGGCCCCTGACCGGCCATCCCCGGCCAGACCTCGTCCCGCAGTCCTCTCCCAGTGCCGGGTGAGAACCCAGCCCAGCGCCGGCCCCGCGATTACCGCCGCCGGAATTCCCGCAACCAGTCCCCAGAAAATCGTGCTGCCCAGGTCGGCGTGATATGCGGCCGCCGCCAGCATGGCCGCGGGGTGCGGAGGCACGGTGGAATGCATAATGGACAGTCCGGCCAGCAGCGGCGCTGCCACCAGGATGGGAGGACGCCCGCTGCGCTGCGCGGCCGCCACCACGATGGGCATCATCAGGATGAGTCCCACCTCGAAAAACACCGGCATCCCTACCACGATGCCCAGGACCAGCATGGCCCAGGGAACTCCCCCCGCCCCGAACATGCTAACCAGAAAATTGCCGAGCGCCGCGGCCCCTCCGGAGCGCGCCAGCAGGCTCCCCAGCACTGCCCCCAGGCCGAGAATGATGGCGATCCGGCCCATCAGTCCGCCCACTCCCGCGGTGAACGAGACCGGCACCTGCGCCAACGGCATGCCGGAGGCGATGCCCAGTCCCAGCGCCGCGATCATCAGCGCCAACGCCGGATGCAGCCGCAGCCGCGCCACCAGAAGCAGCAGAAGCAGCACCGTTCCGGCAACGCAAACCGGCAGGTACCAGGCATGGAGGTGCGGGGCTGCAGCGTTCACCGGGCGATTATAGGGCCGGAGACTTCCAGTCTCAGGCCACGAATTAGGCTCCCGACCGCCCTCCGGCAGTGCCGCCGAATGTGCCGTCCGCCACAAAACCCCTGGACAGCCCTCTGCTACCATTATCAGGATCGAAGTTCCCGCAGGCAGGCAGCAGGCAACGCCGCTACCGGGCGGGCACAAAGGAGAACTTTTTATGCCTCTCGTTTCAATGCGGCAGCTCCTGGACGAAGCGGCCAAGGGCGGTTATGGCGTCGGCGCTTTCAATGTCAATAACATGGAACAAATCCAGGCCATCATGGCCGCCGCCGAGGAGACCAACTCGCCGGTAATCGTCCAGGCTAGCCGCGGCGCGCGCGCGTTTGCCGAGGACAAGTACCTCTATCACCTCATGCTGGCGGCCGCCGAGCTGCACCCCAATATCCTCATGGCCCTGCACCAGGATCACGGCAATAGCTTCGAGACTTGCAAGAGCGCCATCGCGCTTGGGTTCACCAGCGTGATGATGGACGGGTCACTTAAAGAGGACGGCAAGACCCCCACGACCTTCGACGAAAACGTGGAAGTCACGCGCCGCGTAGTCGAATACGCGCACCAGCGCGGCATCACCGTCGAAGGCGAAATCGGCGTGCTGGGCGGCGTGGAAGACGGTCATGGCGCGGGCGGAACGGGCCTCGAGCACATCACCGATCCCGACCAGGCCGTCGAGTTTGCCGAGCGCACCGGCGTGGACGCCCTGGCGCTGGCCATTGGCAC
>DASXXV010000236.1:0-10194 GCA_036502905.1 Occallatibacter sp.
ATGGCTTCCGCGTGGCGGGCGAGCGACGCTTCCTTCTGCAACTGGAAATTCGCGGCCAGGCGGCGAAGGCGGTTCATCTGGTAGCGCATCTTGCTGGCTGCGGTATCGGCGGAACGGCCCAATCCGGCATCCAGACCGTGCATCCATGCCAGCAGTCCCTGGAGATCCGCATCGAGGGCATTGCCCGCCGCCGCGAGCTTGCGCTTGCCCTCGATGGGTATGGCCCGCGCGGCCAGCAGCTGGCTCAGGGATTCCTCGGTTTCCGCGAACACCCGCTCCAGTGTGAGGTCGTGCTTGTGCAGCAGCTCGGCTATCGCCGGCTCGACCAGGGTTGCCGAAAGGCGTGGGTGGACGGGAGTCATGCGTCCCAGGATTTCCTGGAAGAGCACCGCCGACTGCGCAAAGTAAGCTATCTCGGCCGGACCGCCGATGGTGAGAGACGTAGAGAGGAGATAATCCTGGAACACTGGCCGCAGCAGCGCGGCCGGCGAGATGCGCTCGGGCTCGGCTTCAAGGATGGCCAACAGTTCTCCGTTGGAGTAGCGTTGGCGCCCCGCTTTCCATAGTCCGTTCGGCTCCGCCGCTGTTTGCGGCAGGCGCTTGAGAGCGATCCGCGCGCCACTGCGTTCATCCACAAGAAACAACAGGCTCGATGCCTCCGCCTGGTTGGCGGTAACGGCAACCTGCACGTGGTAGCCGGCCGCCGCGAGTTCCTTGTTCCGCTCCGACAGGCGGGCGTGAAATTCGTCAGCGCGTTCCATTGCGGCACGCAGCACCGGCGCGCCAAGGCGATGAATCTCGCGCGATTCGGCGTCGAGAATCAATAGCGCCTGTGCGGCAAACATTTTTGTATAGAAGTCCGCGAAGGCCTGTGCGAAGGTGCGGCCCGGCCTATACGCCCCGGCCAGCGCATCCATCGCGTCGGAGGAGCCCAGCAATTCCCACGCCTGGTCGATCAGAGGCACGATTGACTCGTCGAGAACGATTGACCCAACCGGCCGCGCGGCCTCCTGCGCGGCGGGGTACACCAGCTTGCGCAGTTCGCGGCGCGCGGGAAATGTGACGTGATTGACTTCAGCGAAATCGTGGTCCTCGCTGGCCAGCCAGAATACCGCGGTGTGCGGACGGCCCGCGGCCGTCGCCTGCCGCGCGCGGGCAATCGCCGTGGCCGCCTTATGCGGCGTGAAGAGCGGCCCTCCGAAGAGACCGACCTGCTGGCCGGTAACCACCACGCCGGCTCCTTGCCGCAAAGATTGGAGAGCCGGAGAGGCACTTGCAGACCGATTCTGGGCTGCGAGGATGGAGACCAGTTCGGGCCAGTGCGCGGGCTCCTGCGGCCGCTGCTGCCAATCGGTAGCCGGGGAAACCTGGTAGAACGGCCAGGCAGAGTCCGATGCGGAACAATAATCCAGAAACAACCGGCTCAGGCCGGGCGCCGCGGTGATAGGGATACAGTCGGCGGTGGGCAAATTGGTCTTTCCCCTTCGAAATCAGATAACTGGAGGCGCCCGCTGCTGCGCAGCTACGGCTGAGTAAAGGATGCCATGCCAGGCGCAATCGATGCACCGAGAGTGACGGATAGTCTCGGTATACTCGTTTTGTTCCTTTTGTTGTGGTCTGCACCAGTAAACACCAGCCTTCCAACTCCACTCAACTCCCTTCCAGAAGAGAGAAAAGACGATGGCAAAGAAACCGAAGAAGCTCCGGTCCAGTGACGATTCGGAAGCCAACTCCGAAAAAATCAAACGCCTAAAAAAGAAGAAGAAAGACGCAACGCCAAAGAAGGCAAAGACCGGCCGCAAGGTCGAAGGCCAGGCCGAGGTGCTGAGCTCCCAAACGGTGTTTGAAGGACCACTGTTCCGCGTCACGCGGGACAAGCTGATAGAGCCCGGCGGCAAAGAGGCCATGCGCGACGTTGTGCGCCATAACGGGAGTGCGGTCATCCTCGCCATTGACAACTCCAAAGACAAGAAAGATCCCTGGATCGTGATGGAGCGCCAGTACCGGCACGCCGCCAGGCGCTTCCTGTGGGAACTGCCGGCCGGCAAGCTGGAGCCGGGCGAGGATCCACTCGAAGGCGCGAAGCGCGAACTGGAAGAAGAAACCGGCTACCGTGCAAAGAAGTGGACGGAGTTGGTGGAGTACTATGCCAGCCCGGGGTTCCTGGGGGAATCGATGATGGTGTTTCTGGCCGAGGGTCTGCTCCCCGGGGACTCGCGCCCGGAAGAGGACGAGCTTATCGAGATGCGCCTGGTGAGAATGTCGGAATTGCTCAAAAGCATTGAGAAGGGCGAAATCCTCGATGGCAAGACGCTTTCCAGCGTTTTGCTGTACGCCCGCTTCCTGGGAGGAAAAAAGCGTAGGTAAGCCCACAAGTCATGCGAACAGCAAGATTACAAAAGTTTACAGGCAATCCGCAGAAAGTCTCACCTTGTGAAAGCTCTGAACGGAATTGTAATCAACCTTTCGAGTGCTTTAGCCGTCATAGCAATCAGAAGCGAACGATTCCCGTGCTTCAGTTTCCCGTTCGCTCTCAACTCAAGTGCAAGGAAGGCGGGAGCCTGTGGCTCAGTACAAAGGTAAGGTCAAGTGGTTTAACAACGCCAAGGGCTACGGATTCATCGGGCGTGAAGACGGGCCAGACGTATTCGTTCATTACTCGGCAATCCAGTTG
This sequence comes from Occallatibacter sp., assembly GCA_036502905.1. Lineage (GTDB taxonomy): Bacteria > Acidobacteriota > Terriglobia > Terriglobales > Acidobacteriaceae > Telmatobacter. The sequence continues at coordinate 2,675 of DASXXV010000236.1, forward strand.
GACGGATACAAAACTCTGAAAGAGGGCGATGACGTCGAGTTCGACATCGTTCAAGGACAGAAGGGTCCCCAGGCCGATGCAGTCATCCGGCTCCGGGACGCCGCCCATAACGCAGCCTGAGCAGAGCCGCTGACGAGTTGTAAACCCAAAATCACTCACGCGTGATTGGGCTGGTTTTGCGTCCGCACCGGTTTGGTTGGGAGAGATGGCCCAAAGGGTTCCAGGGCAACCCTTTGGGCCTTGTTGCGTCTCCGGGTTTATTCTTCCCATACTGATTCCGGGAGCCGCGTTCCCACATGGACAATGCCACGATTGCCCGCATTCTGGAGCAGACGGCCGACCTGCTCGAAGTGGATGGAGCCGATCGGTTTCGCGTGGGCGGATACCGCCGCGCCGCCGAAGCCGTAGACCAGACCACCGTCGACCTGATGTCGGTCGCCGACGACACCGCACGGCTCATGGCGATTCCCGGGATCGGCAAAAGCATGGCCATCGCCATCCAGGCCATTGCCCGCACCGGCGCCATGGCGCTGCACGACGAACTGCTCGCCAAGTACGGCGGGGCCGACCTGCTTGAGTTACTCAAACTGCCCAGCATGGGGCCCAAGACCATCGCGCTCTTCTGGGCCTCGGCCAAAATTTCCAGCATCGACCAGCTCGCCGATGCCATCGACAGCGGCCGCCTGGCCGAACTGCCGCGCATGGGCCAGAAGCAGCTGGATAAAATCCGCAAGGGTATAGACGATTACCGCCGCAGCGCCGGCCGGTTCCGCATCGACCAGGCTGCCGACGCAGCCCGGCGCATCGAGCTCTATCTGCTGGCATTTCCGGGATTCGAAAAGGTCACGCCCGCCGGCTCGCTGCGGCGCGGACGCGAAACCGCCGGCGATCTCGACGTGCTGGTGACGGGACCGGCATGCGCTCCGGACAACACCGCGGCGGCAGTCGACTACGTGGCCGCATTCCCCGGCATCCAGGACCTGATCGCCAGGGGAGAAAACAAAGTCAGCTTCCACCTCGCGGACGGCATGCAGGTGGACGTGCGCCTGCTGCCGACGAATTCCTACGGCGCGGCCCTGCAGTACTTTACCGGCTCGAAGGCGCATAACGTCACCCTCCGCCAGCGCGCCCTCAAAATGGGCTACACGCTTAGCGAGTGGTCGCTGGCCAGGCTGGATGACGATTCGATGGTTGCCGCAGCCACTGAGGAAGAGATCTACCGCGCGCTGCACATGGACTGGATTCCGCCCGAAATGCGCGAGAACCTGGGCGAGATCGAGGCCGCGGTGAGTCATTCGCTTCCCCGCCTGATCGAAGAGGCCGATATCCGCGGCGATGTTCACATGCACACCCACGAGACCGACGGGAAAAACAGCATCCAGGAAATGGCCGAAGCCGCCCACGCCCGTGGCTTGCGTTATATCGCCATTACAGAGCACTCGAAGAATCTCGCCATGGCCCGCGGGCTCGACGAGAAGCGGGCCCTGGAGCACCTGGCTCGCATTCGTGAGGTCGACCGCGCCATGGAGGGCCGCATTCGCATCTTCACCGGCATCGAGGTCGACATCCTGGGCGACGGTACGATCGATCTTGCCGACGAGGTCCTGGCCCAGATGGATGTCGTCATCGCCAGCGTTCACAGCCGCTTTGATCAAAGCCGCGAAGAAATGACCGCGCGGGTGCTCCGCGCCATCGAGAATCCGTACGTGAAGATCCTGGGGCATCCAACCGGCCGCCAGATTCTACGGCGCGAGCCGTACGCCGTCGATCTCTCAACCATCTTCAGGCGGGCGGCGGCGCTGGGCGTGGCCATGGAGCACAATGCCGCGCCGGCGCGGCTGGATCTCTGCGATCGCGACCTGCGCCTAGCCAAGGAAATGGGCTGCAGGATAGCCATCAATACCGATGCTCACGACACCCGCGAACTGGGCTTCATGGCTTACGGAGTCAGGCAGTTACGCCGCGCGTGGCTGACCCCTGAAGACGTGCTGAATACCCGCGTCCCGGAAGACTTCCTTTCCGCTCTTCGGTTCAATCCCTGACCCGCTTTGTCGGTCATGAAACACAGACAACTGCAATTGTCGCCCCTGGCATCCCAATCCCCTGTGCCGCCGCCTACGTGCGCGTACGAAGTGCAGGGACGGCATTTTCAGGAGCAATTCAAATGGCAAACGATACTGAACGTGGCAGCACCTCCGGGAATCGCGAGAACCAGTCCGGCAGCACCGGCTCGCAGCAGATGAATCGCGGCACCCAGTCCGGCAGTGGCTCGCAAACTGATCGTGACACCCAATCGGGAACGGGATCGCAGACCAGTGGGTCCAAGTCGTCCACCCAGCAAAGCGGTTCCGGCATGCCCGGTTCCACCAGCGAGCGCACCGACGACAATATCCGGAAGCAGCCGGGCGGCCCCGGCACAGGGAGCAGCCAATATTCCAACGCGGGAAGCACAGGAACCAGTAGCGGCCAGATTTCGCCGCACAATCCCGCCTCCGGACAGTCCTCCAGTTCCGGGCGCTCCGGCTCGGGCAGCTCCGGCGGCTCCGGCGGGTCCGGCAGCTCTGGCGGCTCCGGCAGTTCCGGCGGGACGGATCGAAACACCTAGACCCGTTCGGCTTCGTTAAGGATTCGAGGAAGCATCAGACCCACGCCGTCTTCGGCGTGGGTCTCGTGTTTTATGGAGTGAACACGCATTTCCATCCCCTCGTCATCCCTAACGCCCTGGGCCCGCAAGCGCGATGGGCCTGCCGGGTTCGAATGGCATTTTGCAACCCGGTAGGAATAAGATTAGGGTCGCCATGAGTCTGTTACAGCAGAATTCACAGGAGCAGGACGACGCCGCGCGCGGCGAGGAGCTTACCAAGGGCAGCAGCAACGCCCTGTTGGCCAGCGTGATTGCCGCGGTGCTGGTGTCGATAGCCATTTTTCTCTATGTCAAGCTGGGTGAAAAGGCGCCGGTGGCCACCGGCCAGGTAACCAATATCCAGGCCCACCTGATGCATCGCCAGACCGCGGGCTTCGATGCCGCGGGCGCCGCCATGCCGCAGGATACTTTCGACCAGGTGCTGGTGTTTGCCCACGTGAAGCTCCACAACCAGAGCAAGATGCCGCTCTTTCTGCACCAGGCCATGATGAATGTGACCCTCGACGACGGCATCCACACCAGCTACGTCGCAACCCCGACCGACTATGAGCGGGCGTTCAAGGGATACCCCGAACTGGCAGCTTTTCACGGGACTCCACTGCCTGCGGAGCCCACCATTCAGCCCGGTCAAGATCTCGAGGGCGAAATTTTGGCTTCCTTCCGGCTGAGTAAGCAGGAATGGGACGCGCGCAAGGGCCTCGACTTCACATTCGGGTTTCGCTACCAGCCGCTGCTGAAGGTTTCGGCGGCAGGGCCGGTAGTGGAAAAATAAACTACCGCCGGAATCAAACCACACGCTTGCACAACTTGTGCCTCGCCCAGAAGCTCGGACTCACAGTCCGGAACCTCGCTGCATAAAGTTTTTCCATGTCGGCCGTTCGGAGCCGCTTCTCCGGCACGCCGTTCACCCGGTGTTCCTTAACCCCGCCGCGATACCGCTGATAGTGGCGGCGATGGCGCGGTTTACATCCGGCGTATCCTCGCCCGCCCGCTTGCGGCGCAGCATGTCCACCTGGATCAGGTGCATGGGGTCCACGTAGGGATTGCGCAGCTTGATGGATCGCGCCAGAACCTGGTTGCTCTCCAGGAGTTCCGACTGGTCGGTGACCACCAGGACCGCGCGCACCGTGCGATGGAATTCGTCCTCGAACAGATCGAGGACCCGCGTGCGGAGTGCAGCATCTTCCACCAGCGACGAGTAGAGGCGCGCGGTGGTGAGATCGACTTTGCCCAAGGCCATCTCCACGTTGCGCAACAGGTCGATAAACAGCGGGAATTCACGCGCCATGGTGCGCAGCAGGTCCAGGCAGCCGCCGCGGTCGATATAGTTCTGCAACGCGTATCCCACACCGAACCATGCCGGCACCAGCAGGCGCGACTGCGTCCATCCAAAGACCCACGGAATGGCGCGCAAGTCCGCCAATTGCCGGGACTCGCTGCGCCGCGCAGGCCGCGAGCCGATCTTGGCCTGTTCCAGTTCCCCTACCGGGGTGGACTGCTCGAAGTAAGTCACCACGCCCGGGTCGTTCTGAATGTGCTTGCGGTAAAACTGGTACGAGATCAGTGACAGTTCGTCCAGCACTTCTTCCCACTCGGGTTTAAGCACGCCGCTGAAGTGCCCCTGGGGATCGCGCGCGTTGGGCCGCGCCAGCGCGTCGATTGCGGCCGCGATCATGAGTTCGAGATTGCGCTCGGCCAGCACCTCGTCGGCATATTTGAAGTTGAGCACCTCGCCTTGCTCGGTGATACGGAGCCGGCCTTCGAAAGCGTCGATGGGCTGCGCGTAGATGGCCCGATGGGTGGGCCCGCCGCCTCGGCCCACCGTGCCCCCGCGCCCGTGGAACAGCCGCAGCTTCACACCGGCTCCGCTGGCCGCAACGTGCAGGTCGCGGTGGGCGCGGAAGATTTCCCACGTGCTGGTCAGCATTCCACCGTCCTTGTTCGAGTCGGAGTAGCCCAGCATCACTTCCTGCCAGTTGTCCCACGATGCCAGCAGCTTTCGATAGTCTTCCCGGGCCCAGAGTTCCCGGCAGACATTCGGCGCATTGCGCAGATCCTCGATGGATTCGAACAATGGGACCGGCATGAGCCCAGGATCGCCACCCGGCCCGGCGCTCGAGCCTTCCACCGTCACCCCGCCCAGGCGCGCCAGCCGCACCACCGCCAGCACATCGTCAACGCTGGACGCGCCGCTGATGACGTAGTGGCGAATCGACTCGGGCGAACAGCCGCCCTTAATCTCGCTGATAACCCGGAAGGTCTCAAGCACGCTTTGGGTCTCGCTCGAAAGCCCTGCGGGCAGGGTGGGCGCGCTGGAGTCGGCGATGGCTTCCTTGAGCGCCTGCGCATGCACACGGGCATGCTGGCGCACATCCAGCGTGTGCAGGTGCAGGCCGAACGTGCGCACCTGCAGGATCAACGGATCCACCAGCGTACGCGCGATGCGCAGGCCGCGATTGGAAGCCAGCGAATCGCGCAGCGCTTCCAGATCGTCCAGAAGATCCCGCACTGAACAATAAGGAGCCAGCGCCTGGGTAAGCTTGTCGTGACTCTGGCTCAGGGTATACGGGGTCACGGGCAACTGGGCGCTGCCATGGCCGGGCTGCTCCAGCGTGCGTTGAATGCGCGCCTTCACGCAAATCACGAAGCGCCGATAGTACTCAAACTCGTACTGCTCGCCGAATACCTGCGACTCGGGCGTGTGCACCTGGGAAATGTAAGCATCCAGGCGCGCACTAAGATTCGGGCTGACGGGCATCTGCTGGCCGCTGGTGGTGAGCAGATCGATGATCTCCTCCAGGCGGCTCTGGTAGTGAAGCAGCAGGTGGCCGCGGGCCAGTTGAATCGCGTCACGCGTCACCTGCGGAGTGACAAAGGGATTGCCGTCGCGATCGCCCCCGATCCAGGAACCGAAACGCAACACCTGCGGAAGGTTGTGAGGCTCGATGTCGAGGCCGTAAGACGCTTGCAAAGCATCGGAAATTTCGCGGTACAGCCCCGGCAGCGTGGCGAAGATGGAGACATCGTAATAGTCCAGTCCCATCTTGATTTCGTCGTACACCGTGGGCCGGTGGGAACGAACTTCATCGGTTTGCCACAGGCTGGTGATTTCGGCCATCACCTGCTCTTCGAGGCGGGCAAGGTCCTGCCCGGGAATGGGAATGCGGTCCAGCGCCGCCAGAAATTCTCCAATGCGCCGGCGCTTGAACATCACGGAGCGCCGCGCCACCTCGGTGGGATGCGCCGTAAACACCGGCACGATGAGGATGCGGCGCAGCCAGTCCATGGCTTCTTCGGGGCCGATGCCCACGCGGCGCATCGCGTGCAATGTTCCTGCCAGAGACCCGCGCTGATGGATGGCCTGCCCGCTCAGCTGCAGCGCCAGGCGCCGGCGCTTGCGGTGATTGGTCTCGGCAAGATTGATGAGCTCGAAGTAGAACGCGAAGGCGCGGGTAAGCAGGATGGCGCGTTCGACAGGGAGCGAATGGACCAGTTCGAGGGCCGTTGCGCCCTGGCGGGCAGCCTCTTCATCATCGCCCCGCGCCTCGGCATCGCGGCGGCGAGTAGTGCCCTGGCGCAGCGCCTCGACATGTTCGAACAGATCGTCGCCGGCCTGCTCGCGCAGCACATCGCCCAGCAGCATGCCCAGCGAGCGCACGTCGCGGCGCAGCGGAGCTTCCTTCAGATCTCCGGACTGCGCTTCCAGCTCGGCCAGCCGCTGCGACCAGCTTTCGGGGTTCCACAATAGGGCCATCTACTCTCGATTATGCATGACTGCCGGCGGCGTACCTCCGCCGGAATGGGACCCGGCAATGTGCGGCCACAAGATCCCGCTTCCCCGCCGCGCATCCGTGCGGCACAATGGCGACATGCATTTCGCAACCCGCCCTCTGACGCTGGTGCTCTGTTCACTCGTCGCTGCCGCTTTCACATCCCTTCCATGCCAATCCAATCCCTCAGCACCGAACACCGGACGCCCTGCTCCGCCGACGCGCGATCCGCATACGGCTGGATACGTCAAAGCAAAGGAACTGCCTGATGGCGAGCTTCCACCCGCCGACGCTGACGGCAATTTCATTCTCGGCCCCACGCACAATCCCACCCCGGGGGCCCCGGCCGGAACTCTGAAGGACTCCGTGATCGAATTCACGATGAGTTCAAGCGACAGCAAGATCTACCCCGGGATCGCCCGCGACAAGGGCACGTTCGGAACGCCCGATCCGGAGAACGCTGCAAAGCTCATCGTCACCACCAGCCATCCCGCGCCGTATACGCGCAAAGTGGCTGTCTTCGTTCCTGCGCAATATGTTGCTGGCAGCGAAGCCCCATTTATTGTGGGCGCGGATGGGCCCGACCCTCTGCTGTTCACCGTGCTCGGCAACCTGATCGCGGAGCACAAGCTCCCGGTCATGATTGGTATCTCCATCGCCAACGGGGGCGGCGACGCGCAGGGAAGCGAGCGCGGCCTGGAATACGACACCATGTCAGGCCGCTACGCCGAGTTCGTCGAAAGGGAGGTGCTGCCGCGGGTCGAATCCGAAGCGCACGTAAAACTCACGCACGATCCCGATGGGCGCGCAGCCACGGGCGGCAGTTCCGGCGCCGCCTGCGCGCTCATCATGGCCTGGTATCATCCCGAGCTGTATCATCGCGTGCTCAGTTTCTCTGGAACTTTCATTAATCAACAGTGGCCATGGAACCCGTTGATCCCGCACGGCGCGTGGGAGTTTCACGAGCACCTGATTCCCGATAGCCCGGTGAAGTCCATACGCATATGGATGGAGGTCGGCGACCGCGATCTCTTCAATCCCAACGTCATGCGCGATGGCATGCACGACTGGGTTCTGGCCAACGAGCGCATGGCGCAGGTGCTCGC
>DASXXV010000237.1:0-6552 GCA_036502905.1 Occallatibacter sp.
GCTGTTCTCCAATACCGTTGGACCAATGAAGCCAGCAGCGCCGACGAGATGCGCATCGGGGCGGAACTGGAATCGCTGATGATGAAGTGGCACAGCGATGTGTATGGCGAGTTCGCCGCCATATGCACGGCCATCCAGGTGGGGCCGGACTCCGGGGCCCGGGATACATGGGAGGATTACTTCGCTCGCTACCTGGAATGGAACTACGCCCTTCCCCACGAATCTCTGCCCTATATCTACAGGAACCCGGACCTGGTGGGCGAAGTCTACATCTGGGAAACCCACCAGCAGGCCAAGCCGCGCCTCTTCTGGCTCAATCTCGACAGCAAAAAGATCCAGCTCATTGCGCCTCCGCCGGGCTTTTCCACGCTTCTGAATCGGCTGCAGACGAATTCCGCCAGTCTCTCCATGGCCCTGAGCGCCTGGAAATTGCCGGGCCAATCGAAAGACGTGAGGCCCGGAGCCGATTCTGCCGCGGCGCCGGTGGCCGCGGGAAGCAATACCATACCCGGGTGGCAATTCGATGAAAACGTCCCCGCCATCGTGCATCCGATCTTTCATCGGGGTGCAGAGAAATCCCTCAACAGTGACAGCCCGGTGGACTGGATTATTGTCACGCTCGACATGAATGTCTTCCGGAAGAGGGTTCTTCCCGAACTTTCGGCGCGCTATTTCGGCGGCCTCGAAGGCCTGGAATACAAGCTGGCATTGGTGCGCACCGGCTCGCATCCCGAAACTATCTATGCTTCCGATCCTGATTTTGGATTGCAACAGGCAGGCAGTGCAGATTCAACCATGAACCTGTTCGGCTTCGCGCCGCAGAAGTCGAACAGCGCCTCATCCCCGACGCGCAACAGCCCCTCACTGCGGAGGGCGGAATGGCATAGCCTGACAGCGCCCTACTGGTTCCCGGTTATTGAGTATGGGGCCACGCCAAACTCCTGGCTGCTGCAACTGCAGCATCGCGCCGGCCCGCTGCAATTGACGCTTGCGCGCATCCGGCGGAATAATCTCGCGCTCAGCTTCGTGATCCTTCTGCTGCTTGCGCTCAGCATTGCGGTCCTTACTGTTGCGGGATACCGCGCCCAGCACTTCGCGAAATTGCAAATGGATTTCGTCGCCTCCGTGTCTCATGAGTTGCGGACGCCGTTGACGGCGATCTTCTCCGCGGGCGAAAACATCAAGGATGGCGTGATTCAGAATGAGAGGGACCTGGCCGAATACGGATCCATAGTTACGGGCCAGAGCCGACAGCTGATGAATCACGTTGACCGCATTCTGATGTTCGCATCCATTCGCAGCGGCAACGACCGCTATTCGCTCCGCCCGCTGGAGGTTAGCGACATTCTGGATGCCGTTCGGCGGAATATTTCGGCCCTGCTCGCGGAAGAAAAATGCACGCTCGAGGAAAGCATCGAGCCCGGGCTACCTGCCGTCATGGGCGACATGTTTGCGGTCTGCGGGTGCCTGGAAAATCTGATTACCAATGCCATCAAGTATGGTGGTTCCGACCGCCGCATCTATCTTTTGGCCAATTCTCAGACACTTGCCGCCGGCCGACAGGAAGTTGCCATCTCCGTCCAAGATCATGGCCTCGGGATCCCGGGCTCGGAGTTGAAGCATATTTTTGAGCCTTTTTACCGTACCCCCGAGGCAGCAGCAGCGCAGATCCACGGGACTGGATTGGGACTGTCGTTGGCCAAGCATCTTGCCGAAGCCATGGGAGGCCGACTGACTGTTACCAGCCAACTTGAGTCTGGCAGCATCTTTACCCTCCATCTTCAGCTTTCCCCAGACCAGAACCATCGCGTCCCAACCGAAAGCAATGAGGCGTTAATCAGGTGAATGAAATGAACGAGAGCATTCTTATCGTGGAAGATGAAAAGGCGCTGCGCATGACTCTTAGCGATCGCCTGCGCACCGAGGGATACGTGATCGAAACCGCGGCGGACGGGATCGAGGCCGTAGAGAAAGCCACTAACCAGCCATTCGATCTCATCATTCTCGATCTCATGCTCCCGCGGCGCGGGGGGCTGGATGTGTGCCGCGATATCCGCGGGGCGGGAATGGCCACGCCTATTCTCATCCTGACCGTTCGTAACGACACTGTGGACAAGGTGGTGGGGCTCAAGCTGGGCGCGGACGACTATGTGACCAAGCCGTTCGAGGCTGCCGAGCTCCTGGCCCGCATCGAGGTGCTGCTGCGGCGCGTGCCCATCCATTCCGGCCACGGCACCTTCAGTATCGGTTCGATTCGCGTGGATGTCCGCCAGGCCGAAGTCACACGCGACGGCAAGCCGGTGTATCTCACGGCGCGCGAATTCCAGCTGCTGCGCTACCTCATCGAACGCGCCGGCAAAACCGTTCCCCGCAACGAACTCCTCCGGTCCGTCTGGGGCTACGACAGCGACACCTTGACGCGGACGGTGGATACCCACGTCGCCAGTCTTCGCCAGAAGCTGGAGAGAAATCCCAAGCAGCCGGAATTCATCTTCACGGTCTCCGGGGTGGGCTACAAGTTCATCGGCCAGGACAGCAAGTAGGGATTTGCGTCGATAGCCGCAAAACCGCGCGCGTTCCTGGCCGACGAAGGATGCGCGCCATCGGAATGCGGTAGGCGCGCTGCGCGGAGATGCCAGGCAGGTTACGGCGATTCCAAAAAGGCCGGCCGGATCTCTTCGCGGCTTCCGGACTCTCGTTTCCGACCGGCAATCGCACTTCCGATGCAAACGGGCGATGCGCTATGATCACGCTTCGGATTCGAACGGAGATGACGTGATCAATCGCAGAGAATTCGTGGCAGGAGCGGGAGCTGTGGTGGCAAGTTCCTGGTCGCGGGCTGGCGGCAGTCCACTGGAAATGCAAGCGGACGCGGGTGGCGGCACAGCGCTTTCAGTGGACGCGACCCGCAGCGCCGGCTCTTTGCCTCACTTCTGGGAGAAGGCCGCGGGTTCGGATCGTACGGTGGTGGGCCTGCGCGAGCAGTGGCGGCAGGACCTGGTTCGAGTGCAGAAGGAAACCGGCATCCAGTCGGTTCGCTGCCATGGGCTGTTCGACGATGAAATGGGCATCGCTGCCGCGGGGCCGGGCAACTTCAATTTCCTCTACGTGGACCAGATCTATGACTTCATGCTCGACCATGGCGTGAGGCCGTTTGTGGAGCTCAGCTTCATGCCGGAAGCGTTTGCCTCCAGCGCCAACCGCATCTTCGCCTACAAGGGAAACGTATCGCCGCCGCGCAACTGGCAGGACTGGCACAACATGGTCCAGGCCTTTACCGAACACTGCGTGAAGCGCTACGGGCTTGCGGAAGTCCGCGGCTGGAAATTCGAAGTGTGGAATGAGCCCAATATCTCGTTCTGGGCCGGGTCGCAGCAGGAGTACTTCGAGCTTTTCAAACAGTCGGCCGCGGCGATCAAGAAAGTAGACAGCCAGCTCCAGGTTGGCGGGCCGTCCACCGCGCAGCTGGGCTGGATCCCCGACCTCATCGCTTACTGCGCGCAACAAAACGTTTCGATCGATTTCGTGAGCACGCACGTGTATCCCGACGATCCTCAGAAATACATCTTCGGAAAGGATCATCTTTATTCGTTTGAGCAGGTGATTCCGCGCGGCGTGGAACACGTGAAGCGGCAGGTGGAGAGTTCGAAGATGCCTCACCTTCCCCTCTGGATCACGGAATGGAGCTCGCAGAATCCGGCCTTTATCGCAGATACGGTGAAGAACTGTATCGGCCTGGCCGAAGCCATGTCGTACTGGACGTTCAGCAACGTATTTGAAGAGGGCGGAGTGCCCAGCGGCATCTTCAACGGCACCTTCGGAATGCTGGACCAGTGGGGCATAGCGCGGCCCTCGTTCCACGCCTTCGTGTTTCTGCACAAACTGGGAGAATCGCTATTGCAGTCGGACGCGGGCCCGGTTCTGGCGACGCGCCGGGCAGATGGTTCGGTAGTGATCCTGATCTGGAACCTGATCCCCGCTGCGGCGGGCGGAGTTGCCAACGGCAACCCCATGGGAGCAACCGGAGGGGCGAACGAATCGAAGGGCGCGACCAAACTGTTTCGGCTGAAAATGGCGGGAGTTCACCCTGATGCAAAGGTGATGGTGAGGCAGGTGAATGGCGAGGTGGGCACGGCGATTCCGAAGTGGCGCGAGATGGGAAGCCCGAAGTACCCGACCTCAAGCCAAATTTCGGAACTGCGCAGCGCCGCGGAACTGCCGAAGCCCGAGGTGCGCCCGCTCAGCCAGGGACCGGTTCCGGAGTTCTCCATGGAACTGCCGGCGAACGGAATCGCACTGCTCGAGATGGCGCGCTAATTGCAAACCAGGGGAGAAGAACAAATGCGCAACAGAATTTGCATCCTGATCATGCTGGCGGGAATGGGAACGCTTGCAGCGGAAGCGCAAAAGGCGAATCTGAACGGGAGGTGGAAGCTGAATGTCGCAAAGAGCTTCATGGGCGGCGACCATCCGTTCAGCGATTACCAACTGACCAAGAAGATCGAGCAGAAAGGCGACACGATCTCCATGACCGACACCGCGGTGCACAATTCCATCGTCAATATCCCGCTTCCGGACTCGACCACCACTATGGATGTGGCCGCGGATGGCAAAGAGCACGAGGTAGAGTTACCTCCGCCTTTTCCGGGAAGGCCCGCGCAGAAAGTGATGGTGACGGCCAGCTGGCAGGGATGCACGCTCGAACTCAGCGAAGTTAACTCCGGCCTTGCCAATTACGGCAAGCACCGCCTGTTTGTGTCTGAAGACGGCTCCCAGCTCATCGACCTGGTGGAGACGCATTCCACGTTTGGCGATTCCGAGCAGCGACTGGTCTTCGAGAAAGCACCGTAGTGGAACTCATGCCGGTGGGGTAATAGAGCGAGACCGGTGGAGCCGAGATCCGGCCCCACCGATCTGCAGGCGAGTGTGGATTATTTTCCGTCCCGATCCTCATCCCGGTCGGATTTCGCGGAAACGTTCTGCGCAACTGGAGCAGTTGTTCCCTTGAGACCGTCCCAGAGGATCTTGTTGTAAAGCTCCGCCGGAACGCGATCTTCCTGGGAGAAGTCGAATCCCTTGGTTTTCTCCGCCCAGTACTGGACATCGTGTGTGGGCTTCAGGTCCGGCCCCTTGGCGAAGATGGTCTTGGTCGGATCCAGTCCCAGAGTGGTCGATTTCAGCAGGGTGGATGCAACGGCATCGAATGTCCACTTCCCCGTCGAGCGGGTATTGAACACATCGGCCATGGGCCGGGCGTAGTAAGTGTAGAGGTTGAGGTGTTCCGTGCCGAGGATGTCCTCGATGGTGCGCAACGCGTTGGTCTGGCTGTAACGGGTGCTGACGACGGCGTGCTTCTTCACATACGGCCCGACAAAGTATGTCGTGGCGCGATGGGAATTGACATGGTCCGCTCCGTCCTGCGAGTCATCTTCAATGACGATGATGAGGGTATCCTTAGCGTAGGGGCTGTGTGCGACCGTCTGCACCAGGAGACCCACGGCGTAATCGTTGTCAGCCTGCTGGATTTCGGGAGTGTTGACTCCTCCCAGTGCCGAGCCAAAACTACCGGTGTGATCATGGCTGAGGCCGCGGATCATCTCCAGGGTGGGCAGATCGCCGTTGGCGACGAACTGCTGGAACTCGCGATTCCACTCATTGAAGCGCCATACATCCGGGTAAGCCTGGTCGTAGGCACGGAAGTACGGATCATAGTAATTGTTCTCAAAGAGAAGCTGGTTGGCTGTGGTGGTCTGAACCACTCCGGCGGCAAACGGATCAGAGATGGGGTTCGCAATGGTTCCGATACTGCCGGGAGTATTGGCCATCCAGCCGTAGTTGCGCACTGTACCGCCGGCGTGCAGCACGGCATCGAAGATGTAGCCCTCCTGGTAACCGGTGGGTCCGTCGGTGGCGGCATGGTCGCCGTCGCCCGCCAGAATGTTGTCCGTGCCACCGCTTAATCCGGAAGTGGCGTTGGTGTAGGGAGTGCTGGCGCCGGTCGGGTCAAAGAAGAAGTCGCGCGCGGCGACGGTCTTCAGGTTGCTGGGGATGTTCCGGTTCTGACCTTCGCCCTCATACGAGAGTCCCCGGTTTACGCGCGCGTAGTTTTCCTGCTGGGTGATGGTTTCCGTATTGGTCACGCGGCCGCGCATGGACCACGACCAGCCGTCCATGGAACCATCGCCGGGATCCATGAAGTTATCCAGCGTGACGAAATCCCGCGCCATGCGATGGAAGCTGGGAGTGGCCAGCGCGCCAAAGAGCGTCAGCGAGGAATCGCCGTTGGATCCATTCCCCAGATCGCCGAGGATCTGGTCGAAGGTGCGGTTTTCCTTCACCACGTAAATAATGTGCTTGATCTTCCCATGAAGGAAATTCATGGTCGCCTTGTCCGCTTCGGAAGCGTTATGGACATAGCCGTTGTTGGCCGCGACCTGCGAAGTAAGGTCCCACAGATCGTCCGTTTCCGGAACCTGTCCGCTCACCAGCGAGGCATGTTCCAACTGAAACTGGTACTGATTGTTGGCCCGCAGTTTGGCAGCCTCGGCCGCG